>CAYYHM010000001.1:0-16629 GCA_964471795.1 uncultured Chitinophagales bacterium
GTCATCATCTGATGCAGCAATATCCTGCCATCACTATCGTAGCGCAATCGTCACCGGCCCGTTGTTTCAGCGACCAGGAATACCAGGCTGCCGGAGTGGCTGTAGTAGAGGATGTGTCCGACTGCGATGTGTTGTTCGGCGTAAAAGAAGTGCCTGTCCCGCAGCTCATCGCCGGCAAGACGTACTTCTTCTTCAGCCATACCATCAAGGAGCAACCGTACAACAGAAAGCTGCTGCAAGCGGTATTGCAGCAACAGATCCGGCTGATAGACTACGAAGTGCTGACAGACACCAGGGGCAATCGCGTGATTGCCTTTGGCCGGTGGGCAGGCATAGTAGGCGCCCACAACGGACTGATGGCCTATGGTCGCCGCACCGGACAGTTCACCCTGCCCCGGGTAAAGGATTGCAAAGACTACAACGAGCTGAAGCACTTGTATGCGTCACTCGCCCTGCCACCCATGCGTATCGCAGTAACCGGTGATGGCCGTGTGGCCAAAGGAGCGCTGGAGGTACTGGATCATCTTGGTATCAGGCAGGTAGAGCCGGAAGTGTACCTGACACATACGTTTCATGAGCCTGTGTACACACAACTAAGGGTGCATCACCTGTATGCACGGAGCAGCGACGGTGGCATGGATAAACAAGAGTTCTACGATTATCCGGAGCGCTACGAGAGTCTATTCCTGCCCTATGCCGGCTGCACCGACCTCATGATCAATGCCATCTATTGGGATCCTGCTGCGCCTGTCTATTTCACGAAAGCAGATATGCAGCAGGCAGATTTTCGCATTCAGACCATTGCCGATATCACCTGCGACATTGAAGGGTCTGTGCCGGCTACCTTGCGTGCTACCACCATTGCAGAGCCGGTAATGGGGTACGATCCATACACGGAGCAGGAAACAGCACCCTACCAGCCACAGGTGGTGGACATCATGTCCGTAGATAATCTACCCAATGAATTACCACGTGATGCGTCTACCGATTTCGGCAATCAGCTGATGGACAGCGTGTGGGACGAACTGGTACACCACAAAGGGGATATGCTGGATCGGGCTACCATCGCCGAAGCCGGCCAGCTGACACCCGGATTCAATTACCTGAAAGGGTATGTAGGGGAGTGAGCGGTTAAAGTTCAAGGTTCAAAGTTCGAGGTTCAACGTTTCCGGTTCAAGGCTCACCTACCGTAGGTAGGCCTGTCTACCGAAGGTATGCCTGCCTGCCGAAGGTATGCCTGCCTGCCGAAGGCAGGTTTCCGGTTGCTGCGATAGGAAGAACAGTCGCCTATCGCCTATCAAGCCTACACCCTCCCCGGATACACCTGCAGGGCTGCCGACAGGCACTCCATGGCGGCTGTCAGGTCTTCTTCCTTCAGCACATAGGCGAGGCGCACTTCCTGCTTGCCTGCTCCCGGGGTAGCGTAGAAACCTGTGCCGGGCGCCAGCATAACGGTTTGGCCGTGATGCTCAAAGCTCTCCAGCAGCCATTGACAGAACCTGTCGGAATCGTCAATCGGCAGCTGTGCCATGATGTAGAAGGCGCCACCCGGATTGGGTACTACTACGCCCGGCATCTGCCGAAGTGCTGCTACCAGTATGTCCCTGCGTTTCACGTATTCGGCTTTTACCTCCTCAAAATAGCTGGCGGGGGTTTCTGTAGCCGCTTCTGCCAGGATTTGCCCCAGCGTTGGCGGGCTCAGACGAGCCTGCGCAAACTTGAGCACGGAGTCGTACACTTCGCGGTTGCGGGTCACCAAAGCCCCGATGCGGGCACCGCAGGCACTGTAGCGCTTGGAGATGGAGTCCACCATGATAACATGGTCTTCCAGGCCTTCCAGTTGCAACACGGAATAATGCTGCTTGCCGTCGTACACGAACTCCCGGTACACCTCGTCTGAAAACAGGAACAGGTCATATTTCAACACCAGGTCGCGCAATTGTTCCAGCTCTTCCCTGGAATAGAGATAGCCTGTCGGGTTGTTGGGATTACAGATCAGGATAGCCTTCGTTTTTGGCGTAATCAGCTTCTCGAACTCCGAGATGGGCGGCAGGGCGAAGCCGGTATCGATGGATGCCACGATGGGTTTCACCACGATGTCGCCGGCAATGGCGAAGCCGTTGTAGTTGGCATAGAACGGTTCCGGGATGATGACCTCATCACCTGCGTCGAGGCAGGCCGACATACCGAACAGGATGGCCTCAGAGCCTCCGGTGGTGATGAGTATCTGTGTATAGTCGACCTCCAGCCCGAAGCCGTGGTAGTATTTCGCCAGCTTCCGCCGGTAACTCTCAAACCCCGCACTATGGCTGTATTCAATAACAGTCCGGTCCATCTGCCGCACCGCCTCCAACGCATTGGGTGGTGTGATGATGTCGGGTTGTCCGATGTTCAGGTGATAGATGGTGCGACCGAGCTTTTTGGCATTTTCAGCAAAGGGTACCAGCTTGCGGATAGGTGAGGGCGGTACTTTGGCGCCCCGATTCGAGATACTTGGCATGGCCGCAAAATTACAACATCCTGTTGGTCCTGAGTAAAGCAGCATTCTGTTCATCCACTTACCCACTTACTCATTCAACCCCGCTTGTCCTGAGTACCGGGTACAGGGTCCTGAGTAGAGCAATATTCCACTTTCCCACTTACTCATTTATTCATTTAACCCTTTAATCCTTTACCCCTTCTGAATTCCGGGTACAGGGTCCTGAGTAGAGCAGTATTCCACTTTCCCACTTACTCATTTATTCATTTAACCCTCTACTCCTTTACCCCTTCTACATTCCGGGTACAGGGTCCTGAGTAGAGCAGCATTCCGTTAGGTAGTATGAAATTATTCCTTCACTACAATTCTTTTACCCAATTACCCACTTATTCATTTAACCATTTAACCCTTTACTCCTTTTCTCCTTCTTTTCCACTTTCCCACTTGCTCACTTACCCATTCAACCCCTTACTCTTCCTCGCCACCTTGCAGGGCAGCATGTGTCATTACTTCGCCGGTGAGGAACAACTTCAGCGGACCATTGGCCGCATTGCTGATGACTGTTACGGGCTTCCGGAACTGCCCTTCCTTGATGGCGTTGTACTGCGCTGATACGGTACCTCTTCCTCCCGGTGCGATAGGGCTCTTGGTCCAATCGGTAACCGTACAGCCGCATACCTTCTGCACGTCTTGTATCACCAGGGGGCTATCGCCGATGTTGAGGATGGTAAAAGAGAACTTTACCGGTAACCCCTGCGGGATCTGTCCGAAGTCGTGGGTCACCTTTTCTACCTGAATCACAGGGCCCGTCTGAGCCATAGCCAGCGTGCCGGCTGAAAGGGTGCAAAACAAAAGTATCAGCAGTGATTTCATATCGTTCTATCAATAGTGGTTTGTAATACTGATCGGGTACAAAGGTACAAGATGCATGGTTACAGAAGCGGCAGACTGTATGAAAAAAGAAAAGCGCCAACCCATGGGATTGACGCTTTTGTCTTGGCAGGAGACTGCTTAGTTGCCTCCGTTCATGATGCCCTGATTCATCGGAGCACCACTCAGTTGTTCTTTAGCTACTACCTCGCCTTCGAAGTACAGCTTCATCGGGCTGTTGGTAGCGTTGGCGATAACCGTGATAGGCTTCTTGAACTTACCCATGCTGGCAGCATTGTATTGCGCAGAAACAGTTCCGGACTGACCGGGCATGATGGGGCTCTTTGTCCATTCGGTTACGGTACAGCCACATACTTTCTGTACGTTCTGGATTACCAGTGGCTCATCACCTGTGTTGGTAACGGTAAACTGGTGGGTTACCGGTGTGCCTTGTGGGATTTGACCAAAGTTGAAGGTCTCCTCACTTACCTGCATGGAAGCACCTGTCTGGGCCATAGCAGCCACAGCAATTGCCAGGGCAGCAAAAAATGTCAACATCTGTCTCATTGCGATTGTGTTTTGATTATGTGTAATAGTATTGTCTTCTCCGGATTATTATGATCCAATGACGAAACTACTTCATTGCATCATGTGTGGCAACTAATTAACACGCCTTTAACACCAAAGTTCCCGGCGTGATCAGATGGTGCCAAAGGCCCTTTTTTAGTACCTTTGAAAGGCCTAAAATACACAATATGGCAGAACAGGGTACTACAAATCAGGAGCCACAGATTGGATATGAAACCTTCCGGCAGGAGGTCCTGCACGACTATCGCCTGGCAGTTGTCAGCCGGGAAGTGAGTCTGCTGGGACGCAAGGAAGTGCTGACCGGCAAGGCTAAGTTCGGCATCTTTGGTGATGGTAAGGAGCTGCCACAACTGGCCATGGCCAAGGCGTTTCGTCCGGGTGATTTCCGCAGTGGCTACTACCGGGATCAGACGTTCATCTTTGCCAAAGGCATGGGTACGCCTACCCAGTTCTTCAGTCAGCTGTATGCCGATACGGACTTATCCCATGATCCGCACTCCGGCGGTAGGCAGATGAATGCCCATTTTGCAACCAGACACCTGGATGCGGATGGTCACTGGAAAAACCTCATGGAGCAGCCCAACACGGCTGCTGATACTTCTCCCACGGCCAGCCAGCTCACCCGTGCCGTCGGTCTGGCCCAGGCTTCCAAGGTCTATCGTCAGCTGCCAGATATTCCGGGCAGTGAGCAGTTCTCCCACCAGGGGCAGGAAGTCACCTTCGTAACCATCGGCGATGCCAGTACCTCGGAGGGGATCTTCTGGGAGTCACTGAATGCAGCCGGTGTGCTCAAGGTGCCCATGGTGGTGAACGTGTGGGATGATGGGTATGGCATTTCCGTGCCCATCGACTATCAGACCACCAAAGGCTCTATCTCAGCGCTACTCGAAGGCTTTCGCGTAGATGAATCGGGTAGGGGTTTTGATATATACACCGTGTATGCCTGGGACTATCCGTCGCTCGTTGAAGCCTATACCAAGGGTGTACAGAAGGTGCGGGAGACCCATATCCCGGCTATCTTCCACATCCGTGAGGTGACACAACCACAAGGGCATTCCACCTCCGGTTCGCATGAGCGCTACAAGAGCCCCGAGCGATTGCAATGGGAAAAGGAGCATGACTGCATCAGTAAGTTCCGGCAGTGGCTGGAGGCCAGCAACATCGCTACGGCTGAGGAGTTGGATGCCATTGAGGAAACTGCGCGCAAGGAGGCTAAGGAGGCGAGCAAGGAAGCGTGGAAGGGCTACTATGAGCCCATCAAGCAAGAGATTGCCGCTGCGCTGGCGCTGCTCGATCAGCTGGCGGCGGAAACACCACAACAGGACAAGGTACAAGCCATCCGTGCTGCCTTGGCTGCAGCCATCAATCCCATCCGCCGCGACTACTTCGAGGCCATCCGCAAGGCGTTGTATGCCACCGCCGGTGAATCCGGTGCTGCACGGCAAGCGATGAAGCAATGGCTCGATGACCGGTATGCAGAGGCCTCCGACCGATATCATTCACACCTGTACAGCGAAAGCAACCTCAAGTTGTCGAATGTTGCACCCGTGCCGGCCGTGTTCGGCGAGGAACCGGAGGTGCTGAATGGATACGAGATCCTGAATCGGTTCTTTGATCAGGCGATGCAGCGCTACCCGCAGTTGCTGGCTTTTGGTGAGGACTTGGGAAAGATCGGTGATGTAAACCAAGGATTTGCCGGCCTGCAGGAGAAGCATGGCATCGAGCGCATCTTCGACACCGGCATCCGGGAAGCTACCATCATCGGGCAGGGTATCGGTTTGGCCATGCGTGGTTTGCGGCCCATCGCAGAGATACAGTACCTGGATTATCTGATTTATGGACTACAGCCATTGGTGGATGACCTGGCAACGTTGCAATACCGTACCAAGGGCGGGCAGAAGGCACCCATGATCGTGCGCACGCGCGGTCACCGCTTGGAGGGCATCTGGCACACCGGTTCGCCTATCGCCATGATCCTCAACTCGATAAAAGGCGTAAACCTCTGTGTGCCCCGCAACATGTTACAGGCAGCCGGTATGTACAATGCCTTGTTGCAGTCTGACGAGCCGGGGATTGTCATCGAGTGCCTGAACGGCTACCGCCTCAAGGAGCAGTGTCCCGAAAACCTGGCGGAGTACACCGTGGTGCCCGGTCATCCGGAAGTATTGCAGGAAGGCAGCGACATTACGCTGGTTACATATGGCTCTACCTTGCGGGTGGTGCAGGAGGCGATGGCTCTGCTTGCCGATCTGGGTATTTCCTGTGAGCTGATAGATGTGCAGACGCTGATACCGTTTGACGTGAATCATACCATCGTAGAATCCCTCAAGAAAACCAACAGGATTGCCTGTATCGATGAAGATGTGCCCGGTGGAACTACGGCCTTCTTACTACAGCAGGTGTTGGAAGTGCAAGGTGGATATTTTTACCTGGACAGCAAGCCTCTAACCATCAGTGCCCGCGACCATCGTGCTGCCTATGCATCGGATGGCGATTATTTCTGCAAGCCCAATGCCGAGGATATCGTAGAAGCGGTGTATGCGCTGATGCGTGAGGCCAACCCGGAGAAGTATCCCCCACTCTGACGGACTTATTCGGTAATACCCGGGAAGTATTGTACGATCAGGTTTACTGTGAAACGGCATGCTGTGTCTGCACAGGAGCCTGGGGTCCATGCGTCCATCTGGTTGAAATAATATTGCAGATGTGCTGACAACTGCGGTGGCACGTTCTTCACGCCCAACTCTGTAATGCGGCCGTCCAAGTCCACAGTAAAGTGCACCTGCCCCCGTTGTGGTGCGTTAACACCTCGCACCTTGTCGCAGGGAAATTCAGAGATAAATCGCCCAAGTTCACGATTGCCGTTGCCCCAATAGGGGAGTGCCGTCTCTTCCATCTTGCATTGTGCCAAATCACTTACGAAGGTCTGTTCCAGGTATAGACCACATACCGTTGTATCTATGGAAACATCCGCAGGCATCAACTTCAGCAGGTCAACACAAAAGGCACCTTCCTGTGCGGTGGCAGTTCGCCATAAGGCGATACAGGCAATCAAAAGAATTAGGTTTCGCATGATGTTGGGGTTTTATTCGCCGGGGTGAAAAGTGAGCATCATCAGTCCACGGTACACGACAGGGCTGCCCTCCATGGTGCCGGGCACAAAAGCCGGCATGGTAGGCACAAACTCGGTGAGTTCATATTCCAGCACACCATCACGGGCCTGGCTGGCTCGCACATTGCTTACCTGCCCGTCAATGCCGATGGTGTATTCCACGATTACAGGTTGCTGCCGGCATGTTAACAAAACGTCCGTGCAGGTGAACGTGGACAGCCACTCCAGGAACACTTCATCGCCTTTCTTCCAGTGCGGTGTAATCACCTCACCGGTGTAAGCGTTGCTCTGTGGCGCCATGATGAATTGCGTGACATATAAACCACATGCCGCATAATTGGGTTGAAAGTCGGAGGGGTAGAATCGGCTGTCGAGTACAATCTCCCGATATTGGCCTTGGCTCAACAGCGGACATACAAGCAGCAAAGCAAGCATCCAGCGCATCATGTGGGTTTTTCTCCTACTAAAATCCAGTTTCCTGTGGTATCTACATAGTAACCATCCGGAAAAACAGGTAGAAAAGTGTGGTCATAGAACGTCTGTGTGGCGGTAGCCAGCCCTTTTTCCATGGTCAGGCGATTGTACAGGAGCACTCCACCGGGTCGCAGTTTCGCCTTGGCCAGGTGCAGGAATCGGTCTGTCTCGAACTTCTTAGGCACCAGTGCATCCTTGAACAGATCCACACAGATAAGGTCGTAGGAGGCCGTGGTTTCCTGCAAAAAGGTGAAGGCATCTGCTTCGACAGTCTCTACGTGGTGTGCCTCATAGTATTTTCGGAACTGCTGCAGCAGGTCACCATCATGGTCTACACCGGTGCAGGCAGGTGTGAGTCCATATTGCCGATACAGTATCGTGGGAATACTACCCAGCGCAAACCCCAGCACCAGGATATCCCGGCAGGCGGGCAGCTTTTCCTTGATTACGTAGAAGGCGCGTGCAAAGGAGGTGTATCGGTCCTCATAGCTGTAGATGGCATTACGGGTAGACAATTCTATCCGGCCGGCAACAGCCCGCAGCTGCATGGTTTGGTTGGCTTCGGTCTGCAGGGTCTCCAGTGGCAGCGGTGCCAGTTGGCTCAGGGCGCGTTGCCACCAGGAAAGTCGGTTTCTCACCTACCTTGTTTTTTCAGCTCATCTTCCAGGTATTTCATGGTCTGGAAGAATCGTTCTTTCGCAAATTCCGTAGCTATGGTAAAGGAGATGGTCTCACTGCCCTCCCTGATAGAACGTTCTTTTACCTTGGTGTTGATCACATTGCTGTTGATGTTCACGTTGGAGGTGATGATGTTCACCCGCTTGTTCTGGTAGTTGATGAAGTGCCACTCATCCCTGCCGGCGATGTACAGATTCACATAGTCCTCGCTTCTGCGGTAGCCCAGTTCCATGTACACCGTCATGGTTTTACCGATGTATTGACCGTTTACCATCACTAGGCCCGCTTTGCCGACACTGAGGAAACTGCTGGTGGCTTCATCCCACCAAAACTGCATATCGCTGAGCAGTAGCATAGGTGGTGTTTCCTTCTTGGGATAAGACAGGATACCGGTTCGGTTCAGGTTGGCATACACCTCTGCTGCGGCAGCGGTATCTCCGATCAATCGGGTAAAGTCTCGCTGGAACTCAGCAGCCAGCGGGTCTATGTCACGTCCGTTGAAGCTGATGTCCTGCAGATCTCGGAACATGAGATCCTTGATGATATCGGTGATGTAGAAATCGAACGATACCATCGCATCGAAGCGATACAGGCTATCGCCTGCCTTTTTGGTGATGTCGCCGCTGATCATCAGCTGGCACATGCCCAAATCCAGATCCAGGGTGGATGTGCCTTCGCCGTAGATATCTCCGGAGGCATTGTTGTATTGCATCACGTTGCCCAGCGAAAAACCCTTGTCAAAGAAGGTGGCCGGAGCCACTGTGTAGGTGGAGGTGCCATCGTCATACCGCAGCTGTCCTTCCGCCAGGAAGATACTGTTGTCTATGTAGTTGATCTTTCTGCCGGTGATGGTGGTGTACAGGTCGGTACTGTCGGCTCTTTTGTGGATGCCGGAATACACGGATTCGCGCTCCGGTCCTACCATCTCTTCGGCCTGAATCACCACATTGGTAGGTTCTATGGGCTGCTCCATCTTGAACCAGGTGGCAGTTACCTTGGTGGGATCGGCAATCTTGATGCGTGCCACACCGTCGAACTGCAGCATGGAATCGCGGGAGTCGATGTTTACCCGCCCTTTGTAGCTGATCTGTGGATCCAGGTTGAATTGCAGGCTATCCAATATCACCCCTTCGGCAAAGGTGTAGATGGTGTCGTTGCGGCTTCTGTTGAACACGCCGATGGTTTGCATGGGAATGCGCTGTGCAATGCCCGAGCGATTCACATAATCGTAGAATCCCTCACCACGCATATCGTTGCGGCCAAGGATACTCAGGGTAGCATCTACGATGCGGAAATCCTGCCGGCTGGAATCGATGAGTATGCTGGCTTTCTCCAATGTCTGCACCTTGGCGCCATCCAGCACTACAATGGTGTTTTGATCGGGGATCACATGGCAGTCGGCCACCGGGATATAGGGTATCTGCTCCACCTTCAGGGAATAGTCGCGCAGGTTGTATACCGCTCTTTTGGACAGGTATCGCAAGCTGTCTTGCCCCCGGTGCATGCTCAGGAACCAGGCATATTCATCATCAAAGCCGGGCTCGAATACAATCAGACTGTCGCTCATGTTCCAGCGGTAGCGGTCCATGTTGGTCTGATACAGGTTAAAGGGTAGCTCTACCGGAATGCTGTCGCGGTTGTTGGTGATGAATCCACTAT
The DNA here is from genome assembly GCA_964471795.1 of uncultured Chitinophagales bacterium. Taxonomy (GTDB): domain Bacteria; phylum Bacteroidota; class Bacteroidia; order Chitinophagales; family S012-47; genus CAJXXO01. The sequence continues at coordinate 9,861 of CAYYHM010000001.1, forward strand.
TCCTGTCGAAGTCTATGCTTACATTGGCATTGTCGAGGCGGAGGGCAGGTTTGGTATCATCCGCAGACTTGATCCGCACGCCGGCGGTATCGGCCCGAAAGGATGTGCTACCGAAACTGTAGTCTTTGGACCGCACATCTGCCTGTGCCCAGTCTATCAGTCCGGAGCCGGTTACGCCGGTACTGCGGAGGTTCAGCATGCCCTTCATTGCCACCTCCTGGTCAAAGAGCCGGAAGGGTGTTTCATCCTGCACCAGCAGCAACGAATCCTGTCCCGGCACCCATTTCATGAAGATACTATCTCCCTGCACAGCCGGGAAATATACCGTGTCAATCACCATCTTGCGCATATCCAGCCGGTTGAGCAACGCCTTGGTAGAGTCTGTCATGAACAGGAAATCAGCAGAGGTGAGGTTGGCGTTGAGGTAGTCGATGGTGCCGTTACCCCGAAGGCCCCGGTTGCTGAGGTCGATGGTTTGATGGTATTGACCCAGTCCACCATAGATCGGCAACCCCTCTTCCGGCGTTTGATAGATGAAGCCCAGCGAATTGTCGTTGCGCAGCATCAGGTCCTGGTATAAATCCGGAAAGATGCCGCCGGAGTGGAACATGCCGGTGAATGTTTGGCTCTCAAAGGTGAATGTACCCAGACTGTCAATTTCGAACGGATCGATGCGGAAGTAGAATTCATCCCGGTTGTAGGCGCTGTCCAGGCCGGTGCCTTTGTCGTAATAGGCATAGGACGCACTATCGGTGATGAACTTGGGATAGTCCGGGAAGTCCTGATAGCCGGCCTTGTTGAATGGCTGATCGAGCAGGATGGTACCCTGGATACCCTCGAAAACAGTCCGCAACGGTTCCAGCACCGGCTCGCCGAATTCATCCAGCGAGTCGGTCTGTTTGTAGATCACCAGTGAGTCGATTTCCCGGAGGGTAACATCGTATCTGTCGTAGTTGAAGAACAAGTCTTTACCATAGAAGTCCAGCATGCCGGCAAACAGGGTGCCACCGAATGTCATGTCGCGGTTCTCAGTTACGGTTACTGCGCCACCACCCGGAAAGGCATGGACAAAGTGTTTAGCGTTGAGGGTAGTGCTGTAGATCCCGTTGAGCGCCAGTTCGCCGGTAATCAGGTTGAGCGTAGCATTGATGGTGTCGGTCTCAGATTTCAGGCGAATATGGTCATGGTCGATGGCGCGTCTGCTGGCCAGTTCATAGCGGTCTACCTTGTCGAGGATGGTCACTTCCTGCAGCTCGGCGTTGTATTGGATAAATCCGTCTGCCACCAGCTGGTAGAACAACCCTTCTGCTTGTGGTACGGAAATGCCCGGGTTGAAGGCTTTCGCCACGATTTCGGCACGGATCACATCGGTGCCATATCCCTGCTTCAGCTTGAACAGTTGCTGGATGGGATTGTAGCTCAGCACGCCCCGATAGGAGTCATACAGGTCAAAGTCGAAGAAATCGGTGGAGTAGAAGTTGGCGGGGGTTCTCGCTCCCGCTACCAGCATGGCCATCTGTATGGTGGGCTCATCCATGTCCCACACCAATCGCTCCGGGTTCATCTCCAGGTCGTGGTAGGAGTCGGTGAACGGTGCCTTGCCGATACCGGTCTGTCCTTTGGTAGCGATCAGCTGCCGGTCATCTACCAGATACCGCAATACGATGCCCGGATGGGTAATCGAGTCGGTTCCGAAGTACAACACCATGTCGGCACGTGACGATGAGATGGAGTTGGCCTTGATGGAATAATTCTCTGCCAGTGTCTTGAGCTGCACCCTGCCGGAGTTGTCCTGGAAAACAAGTACGGCCTTGTCTTCTGCAGTGCCATAGCCTTCCACCTCGTCACCCCGCAGGCGGAAACTGCCCTCGAAGTCCACGCCCCGGGCTACCTGTGGAATCCGGATTCTTTTGTCATAGGATTCAAAGATGGGATAGCCCGATGTGGCCTCGCTGACATTGATGCGCAGCTTGTGGGTGAGCGTACCGGCGATAGCTGACTGAAACAGGATGCCATAGTTCAGGCTGGCTGAGTCTATCCGGAACTCACTTTGCTGAAAGTTCACCTGAAAGTAGCCAAAGCGGGCGAAGGTTGTCTGCGGATCGAGTGCCGTTCCTTCCCAGCGGATGAGGCCTCTAGTACCCGTCCATAGCTTGTCGGTGGGGGAGTAGGTGCCTTCAGACTCATAGATGTGCAGTTGATCGCCGGCGGTTTCACCGGTCAGGGAAACAGCCTGAAACCGGACAATCGCCTTGCCATCGGCTACATCATAGTTGAAATAGTCATCTTCGGCACGCCACTGGCGGGTGTTGGAGGTGAAAAGGAGGTTGTTTTCCAGAAAGTGTACTGAGAACTCCAGAAAGTCGGCTACTTCTTTTCTGCCTACAGTGCCTTCAAGCAACAACCGTTCGATAAATTGCTGCCAGGTGCTGAAGCGGGTACCTCCTTCCGGATGATTATATGCGGCTACTATCGCCTGCACATATTGGGTGATCTCCGGGTAGGGTTTGTAGCGTTGGGCTGTCAGTTGCGTGGTGGTGAGGTACACGCGGGAGATAGCGGCACTATCTATAGCGCCTTCCTTGAACAGTGCAGTCATGCCGTCGGCAGCATCTTTGGCTTCCGGCCGTTTGATGGGGTCGAGCAGACCGGTAATGGCCTTCAGCATGTCCTCGGCACTTTGGGTGCCGGTTTCTGTGGTTTGGGCGGTAAGCCACACCGTAGCACAGAAGAGACAAATCAGAAAGGCTGAAATTCGTAGCATAGTGATTAGTTGCACTCCATACACATCCAACGGTCGCGGATGGTAGAGTGGGTGATTTGAAATCCGGCAGTTGTGAACGACTGCCTGATTATGGTTTCATCTTCTTCCAGCACACCACTGATCAGCAGTGTGCCTCCCACAGACAACAAGGACCGCAGCAGGTTGGCATTCTCCGTCAGTACCACCCTGTTGATGTTAGCGAGAATGATGTCATACGGCTGTTCATCAGCTAAGTCGGAGAGTGTACCTATCAATGGACGCACCTTACTGCACCGGTTGGTGATCAGGTTTTCCTGTGCATTCTCAAACGCCCAGCTATCATTGTCTATTGCATCGACCGATGCAGCACCCAGTTGCTCTGCCAGTATGGCCAGTACTGCTGTGCCACTACCGAAGTCCAGCACCCGTTTGCCGGCAAAATCCATGTCCAGCATGCGGTGCATCATTTGCCAGGTGGTGGCATGGTGGCCTGTGCCGAAGCTCATCTTGGGGTCGATGATGATGTCGTGTGGGAGATCAGGACGTGCTTCATGGAAGGAGGCACGTACTATGGCGCGGCCTGTTACTTCTACCGGATGGAAAGCAGATTCCCACGCCTCGTTCCAATTGGTTTCCGGCAGGGTTTCCATGGTGTAGGTAAAGTGATACAGGGCGGCGATGTTGGCAAGAGCCTGCGCCAGGTTCTGAGAGATAAACACATCATCGGCGACAAAGGCCTTCAGCGTATCCGGGGTCTCTTCTAATCCTTCAAAACCTGCTGCTACCAGCAGGGCGCCAACCTCTTCAGCAGCGTTGCCGGAGATGGAGCAATGGGCAATTCGTATCATCCCCGGGCAGCATTGTAAATGGCCAGGTATTGGTCGGCTTTCAGTGAGGCGCCACCAATCAGTCCACCATCCACATCAGGCAGTGCCAGTAATTCAGCGGCATTATCGGGTTTCATGCTGCCACCATAGAGAATGGATACTGAGTTGGCAATCTCCTCACCATACTGCTGTACCAGGCTGCGGCGTATAAAGGCATGCATATCTTGCGCCTGGTCGGGAGTGGCTACTACACCCGTTCCGATGGCCCACACGGGTTCATAGGCGATGACAACCTGCTGTATCTGCTCCGGTGAAAGGTGGAACAGTGCTTCACTGATCTGTTCATGCACCAGCATGTGGTGTGCATTGTGGTGCCTTACCTCAAGGGGCTCGCCACAGCAGTATATCGGCTTCAGGCCTGCAGCCAGCGCCTGATCCACTTTTTGTCGAATGATGGTGTCGGTTTCACCAAAATATTGCCTGCGTTCGCTGTGGCCAAGTATCACATATTGGATGTCCAGCCCCTTCAGCATGCCGGCGCTGATTTCGCCGGTGAAGGCGCCATGTGTCTCCTGATGGCAATTCTGAGCACCTACAGCAATGAAGGGAGCATCTTTGAATAGCTCACGCATATGGAACAGGTGAATATAGGGGGTGCACAACACGGCTTCCAGATGGTCTGCCGGTAGCAGATGTTGCTTTATCTCTACAGCCAGGTTCAGTCCTTCTTCCAGTGTGTTATGCATCTTCCAGTTGGCTGCAATGATGGTTTTTCTCATGGTGTGTCAATTAGAATTGTCGGTACGGGTGCGTTTCTTCAAAGATATGCCTCAGGATGGCTTTGTCGGCCTCTGAAAGGGTTACCTGCCTGCGGCTCATCACTCGCTCAGCAACTTCAAAGGCTTTTTCGGGTTGGTAGAGTATGGTCTTGGCAGCGCCACCCCACGAGAAATCGGGGATGAAGTTGCGGGGAAAGCCTGCGCCGAAGATATTGGCAGACACACCTACCACGGTTCCGGTATTGAACATGGTGTTGATGCCGCACTTGCTATGGTCGCCCATGATAAGGCCACAGAACTGCATGCCGGTATTCTCGAATCGGGAGGTAGCATAATCCCATAGCTTTACCTCGGCATAGTTGTTCTTCAGGTTGCTGTTGTTGGTGTCAGCGCCGAGATTGCACCACTCACCGAGTACACTGTTGCCCAGGAAGCCATCATGTGCCTTGTTGCTGTAGCCAAAGAGGATGGCATTGTTGATCTCCCCGCCTACCTTGCAATGTGGCCCCAAGGTAGTAGGCCCATAGATCTTGGCGCCCATCTTTACCACACTGTGGTCACCCATGGCAAAAGGACCTCTGATGATGGAGCCTTCCATGATTTCAGCATGGGGGCCGATATAGATAGGGCCTGTCTGGCTGTTGAGGATGGCACCTTGTACACTGGCCCCCTTGGCTACATAGATATCGCCACCGATGAGTGTGTTGTTGTCGTCCAGCTCCTCAGGGTTGGGCGAGCCTTTTACAAGGCGGTCAATGTCGTGCTGTATTTCAGAGCCATTGTGCGAAAAAAGCTTCCACAATCTGTCGATGACCAGACACTTATCCTGAAAAACTATGGCTGGTCCGCTGAGCGATTCAATATCTGCCAGAGTAGTGTTAGCACTAACGCTATAACGTATGGCCAGCACGGTATGGTCGTATAGCAATCGTTCCCCCGGCTGTAACTGCTGTATGGCTGCAACAAGTGCCGGTGTGGGGCATACGCTGCCATTGATGAGCCAGGCATCCTCGGACGGTGTAACAGGGAACTTTGGCTGCAGGTAGGCATCAGTGAGGGAGGAGGATTCGATCAGCAGGGATCTTTCCCATTTTTCCCGAATGGTGAGTATGCCGATGCGGAAGTCGGCGACAGGCCTGGTGGCAGCTAGTGGCCACAGCTGTTTCCGATAAGGTGGATCGAATAGGATAAGACCTGGCATGCTTCAAATTTACGCAAGCAAGGTGGCATCTGACTACCGGAAACAAAAAAAGCTGCCATGTATAGGCAGCTTTCAATATTAATGGTAAGATAACAGGCGCAGTTTCTTAGCGCTTGTACTTCTTGTTAAACTTGTCAATACGACCGGCAGTATCCACGAATTTCATCTTACCTGTAAAGAAAGGGTGTGATTCGCTGGAGATTTCCAGTTTGATCAATGGATACTCGTTTCCATCTTCCCACACAATCGTTTCTTTGGAAGGAACAGTGGAACGTGTCAGGAATGCGTAATCACAGGAGAAATCCTTGAATACTACGTAACGATAGTTGGATGGATGGATATCCTTTTTCATTTCGCGTTCTTTTGGATGTGCAAAGGTAACCAATATTCTGATAACTCCAAGCTGTGGAAAAGTGAATCTAAAATAAGCCTTGATACTCAATAATATGTGCTCAAATAAATTGAATAGCCTATGCAATGGAGAAGATTAAACGGGGAACGGCTGGATGGTTCCATTGTGGACCTTGTCCGGCGTACGCTGTCTGCTGAGAAGGCAGCAGGACATCACATCAAGGTGTGTATCGGCACCGACTCGCAGGTGTATGGTGCTGAGGTTGACTTCGCAACGGTGGTCGTGTTTTTGCGCGAGAAGCGGGGTGGCTTCATGTACATTCAGTCGGAGCGGAGAAAAGGCCATATGCCACTCAAAGAGCGACTTCTCACTGAGGTGTCCAAGTCCATTGAGGTGGCCTATGCCGTAGCCCCTGTGCTGGATCAGTTTGGTGCAGCCATGGAAGTGCATGCCGACATCAATACCGATCCACACTTCAAAAGCAATGCTTCACTCAGTGATGCCATGGGGTACATCCTGGGTATGGGGTATGCCTTCAAGGCCAAGCCTTACGCCTTTGCCAGCAGCAGCTGTGCCGATAAGGTGGTGAATTGAGGTGGGATGATGGATGTTAGATGTTGGATATGTGATGTGCGATGTGAGATGTTCGATGTGCGACTAACCTTCCAAGCGCAGCAACCTGCCTGCCAGTCAACGCTATGTAGGGATGGTCAAACCTTGAACCTGCCTTCGGCAGGCGGGCCTTGAACCTACCTCCGGCAGGCAGGCTTTGAACCTTGAACTTTGAACTTTCAACTGTAAACTACCAACTACCTACCCCTCCTCTTCAGCAAACAAGCTACCCGCCTGTGCATTACCGGAGGGCTT
>CAYYHM010000001.1:16729-18139 GCA_964471795.1 uncultured Chitinophagales bacterium
CCTACCCCTCCTCTTCAGCAAACAAGCTACCCGCCTGTGCATTACCGGAGGGCTTGATACCGAGGTGCTTATATGCCTTCAGCGTGGTTTCGCGGCCACGTGGAGTGCGTTTCAGAAAGCCTTCCTGTATGAGGTAGGGCTCGTATACTTCTTCTATAGTGCCCGGTTCTTCTCCTACTGCCGTGGCAATGGTGGTGATGCCAACGGGGCCTCCCTTGAACTTTTCGATGATGGCAGACAGTATGCGGTTGTCCATTTCATCCAGCCCGTATTCATCTACCTGCAGGGCTTCCAGTCCAAATTTGGCGATTGATTCGTCGATGGTGCCATTGCCTTTGATCTGTGCATAGTCGCGCATCCTGCGGAGTAATGCATTGGCAATTCGCGGAGTGCCACGGCTGCGTCGAGCGATCTCGTTGGCACCGTCGGGGGTGATGGGTGTTTTCAGGATGCCTGCCGAGCGGGTGATGATGCCCTGCAGTGTAGCTACATTGTAGTACTCCAGCCGGAACGTGATGCTGAATCTCGAGCGCAAAGGAGCCGACAACAAGCCGGAACGGGTGGTTGCGCCGATGAGGGTGAACGGGTTCAGGCTGATTTGTACACTACGGGCACTTGGCCCCGTGTCCAGCATGATGTCAATCTTGAAGTCTTCCATGGCAGAGTACAGGTATTCCTCCACCACGGTACTCAGCCGGTGTATCTCATCGATGAACAGCACATCGTTGGTTTCAAGATTAGTCAGCAATCCCGCCAGATCACCGGGTTTTTCCAGAACAGGACCGCTGGTCATTTTCAGGTTAACCCCCAACTCGTGGGCTACGATATGCGATAGGGTGGTTTTCCCCAGCCCGGGAGGGCCATGCAACAGCACATGATCCAGTGCCTCGCCACGCCGCCGTGCAGCAGCAATAAAGATCTGTAGGTTCTCTACAATGCCCGGCTGGCCTGCAAAGTCGCTGATGAATTGCGGTCGCAGTACTTTTTCTATTTCCTTTTCCGTGTTGGAAAGATGAGAGTGGTCGGGATCGAGGTGTGGATTCATGCTCCGGTAAAATTAGCAGATTGAGCGAATACCTGTTTCGGCAAATCCATTCGGTAGTTGTGGGTAGTGCGCAGTAATAGTTCCTGACTTGTCATGATTCAATCAAGAACGTACCTCAACCCGTTGGGCATGCAGCGGAATACCTGCCAGATATACGTGCAGGTCGTAGATGCCTTCCGGAAGCGCTGCATAGTTGAAGGTGTAACAACCTTCGCTGTCGATTGATATGTCGTAATCAGCTACCCATTCACCACCAATGGCAACGATCCGCAACAAGGCTGCGAATGTTGCATTGGGTCTGTAGGAAGGGTCATCAGATCCGTAGAAGGGTACCACCATAATCCCTTGATTTCATGTTGCTTAGC
>CAYYHM010000001.1:18239-87193 GCA_964471795.1 uncultured Chitinophagales bacterium
CCGTTGTACACCTGAAAAGTAGCGTCTATGAAATGCCGATTCCTTCTGTTGTTGATGTTCACAGGGTTCTTTTCGCTGAAATCCCAGTATATCCTGTTGCCTATGGACAATGATCAGGGCAATCACCTGAAGGCGTATGGCATTGCCTATTGGGTGATACAGCAAGGGGTGGAGGTAGACTGGCTGCTGAATTATCGTGGTGGCAGTTTTGCCTTTCCATACAACAGGCTTTTTGAAACGGAATGTGTGATACGGGGCGTATCGTATGCTGTAATGCCTACAGGCCAGTACAACAGTGTGTTGGCACAGATTGCCGATCCGGAGGCCAACATGGATATGGTGAAGCTGGAAAAGGAGCCCAAGATTGCGGTGTATTCACCTAAGAACAAGCAACCCTGGGACGATGCCGTGACGTTGGTGCTTACTTATGCAGAGATACCATACGACATCATCTATGATGATGAGGTGATGAGCGATAAACTGCCAACGTATGACTGGCTGCATCTTCACCACGAGGATTTTACCGGTCAGTATGGTAAGTTCTACTCCAGTCAGCGGAATCAGGCATGGTATCGGGAAGAGGTACGGATAAACGAGGAGATGGCTGCCAAGTGGGGCTTTAGCAAAGTGAGTGATCTGAAGTTGGCCATCGCCAGCAGGATCAGGGACTTCGTAATCGGAGGCGGATACCTGTTCGCCATGTGCTCAGCTACCGATAGCTATGATATTGCCCTGGCTGCTGCCGGTACGGACATCTGCGAGAGCATGTATGATGGTGATGCTGCCGATCCGCAGGCACAGCAGAAGCTGGACTTCACCCAGACATTCGCTTTCACCAACTTCCTACTCAGCCGCAACCCCTATGAATACGAGTATTCCGACATAGATGCCACCAACGACCGGCAGCGGTATGTAACGCCGGAGGTGGACTTCTTTACCCTGTTTGATTTCTCCGCCAAGTGGGATCCGATTCCTACCATGCTCACACAAAACCACATGCGTACCATCAAGGGCTTCTATGGTCAGACTACCGCTTTCCGCAATGAGACCATCAAAAGCGATGTGCTGATCATGGGTGAGGCTAAACCCTTCCACGAGGCCCGCTACATCCATGGTGATTTCGGGAAAGGCATGTGGACCTTCTATGGTGGGCATGATCCGGAAGATTACAGGCACTTTATCGGCGATCCGGCTACCGATTTGAACCTTCATCCCAACTCACCCGGCTATCGCCTGATACTGAATAACGTGTTGTTTCCGGCAGCACGTAAAAAGAAGCAGAAGACCTGACGCCTACCGATCGCTTTGGCGCATCCTGCGATTCATCTCCCTGTCTGCTGCCTTTCTTTCTGCATCGAAGTCCACCGGTTCAGGTACAGGTGGGTTGTCCGGATCGCCGGGCAGCACCTCAAACACCTTTTCTACATACATCCAATGATCATCCTGCCACACAAAACCCTCATAGGTGCCGTCAGGAATATAGGTGCTGAAGACACCCTCCGACCGACCATTCGCCGGCTCCAGATGATCGAACAAAATCATGTCCATCTCTTCATCATAGTTCAGCGAGGCTGATGCGAGGCCTGCATATTCAATGACAAACCGAGTTGCCAGTGCGGGTTGATCCGTGGTATCCGTAGCGATCAGGTAAGAACCGAATAAGGGGTTGCCCTCCGCCGTAAAGTGAAGCACATCCAGTACTTTTTTCTTGCTGAATGGGTCGTTGGCATCGAACCCGAACAAGAAGTAGTAGGGTTTACTGTCGATGGTGCGCTGTATGATGTTATAGTACACAGCACCATACCAGTGGTTATTGTCAACGATGGTATCCTGCACATTGTGCATCATGTAGTTGGAGGCATCAATCAGCGGGGTGAGTCGGAGCTTTTTATCGGATGGATATTGCAGGGCGCCAAAGTGCCTGTACTGGCCGCTTTCCAGTTGCAGCTGCCAGGTAAACACCCGAAACGTACTGTCGGGAGGATACAACAAGCTCACGCCATGCAGCGAGTCGAACGGGTAATGCCACGACCCATCGATTAACAGGGCATTTTTTACCATGGTGATCATGAGGTAGGCATTGCGGATACGCACTTCTGCCAGCTCATGGAAATTCATGGAGTCAGCCATCTCGGCCATCTTCATCTCATAAGCCTGTAGTGTTTCCAGTTCCCGCCGGTTGGGCTGTGCTTGCAGCATATGTGCCATCAATAAACACAATACCATGGGTATCCAACGCATCATCATCGATTTTCTGAAGGTAAATATCGAGTCATTCCCCGTATAACGCACAAAAAACCCCGACAGTATTGGTTGGGGTGTTATCAGTTTTGCGCAGCCCGTTATCACAGCCGCTCAATCACCATAGCGCTGGCGCCACCACCACCATTGCAGATGCCTGCAAGGCCATAGCGTCCGGACCGTTGCTGCAGCACAGAAAGCAGCGTAATCACAATTCTTGCGCCGGAGCAGCCAATAGGATGCCCCATAGAAACCGCACCACCGAACACATTCAGCTTATCGGCATCGATCTTCAGTTCATCACGGTTGGCCAGTGCCACTACGGAGAATGCCTCATTCACTTCAAATGCGTCCATATCAGAAATGCTCAGGCCTGCTTTGTCTAATGCCTTTGGCATGGCCTTGGCCGGCGTAGTGGTAAACCACTCAGGTGCCTGTGCCGCATCGGCAAAGCTGCAGATCTTGGCCAGGGGTTGTATGCCCATGGCTTCAGCACGCTCCTTACTCATCAGTACAACGGCTGCTGCACCATCGTTGATGTTGGAAGCATTGGCGGCGGTAATGGTGCCATCTTTCTGGAATACGGGTCGAAGGGTAGGGATCTTGGAAAAATCCACCTTACGGATGTCTTCATCTTCTGTCATCAGCACAGGATCACCTTTTCGCTGAGGAATAGCCACGGGTGCGATCTCATTGGCCAACCAACCATTATCGGTGGCAGCGGTGGCACGTTTGTAGCTCTCGATGGCATATTCGTCCTGCGCCTCACGGGTGTAGTGGCACACTGTGGCGCACAACTCACCTGCATTGCCCATATGGTAGTCCTTGTAAGGATCCCAGAGGCCATCACGGATGATGGAGTCGATGGTCTTGCCATGCCCGAGACGGGCACCCCACCGTGCATTGTCGAGGTAGAAGGGCGCATTGCTCATGCTTTCCATACCGCCGGCAACTACAACATCATTGTCGCCCAGTAGGATAGACTGTGCCCCCAGCATGATGGCCTTCATGCCTGACGCGCATACTTTGTTGATGGTGGTACAAGGTACGGTATTGGGGAGGCCTGCACCCAATGCTGCCTGGCGGGCAGGGGCCTGTCCCTCATTGGCGGTCAATACATTACCCATGTACACTTCCTGTACATCTCCGGGCTGTATGCCGGCGCGCTCTACAGCAGCTTTGATTACATGACTGCCCAATTGTGGGGCGGTAAAGCCTGCCAGCGTGCCTCCGAAACTGCCGATGGGTGTGCGGGCAACGGCTACAATGTATACTTCTTTCATAGGAAAACGTTTTGTCTGTGATAGGGTGGTCTGGCAGGTAACTAAAGGTGCCACAAAGTTAATTAGTTATCTTTAGCACGCTCTACAATCAGACAAATTAGGCCTGTCGACTTATCCTATGAACAACGTGTGGGTTTATCTACGACAACATCATCAGGACATCTTTCGTATCCTACTTATCCTGATTGCTATCCTGTTGATTACGGACAGGTTTCCCCAGCACGGCACTTTCAAGTACGATTTTGAAGTAGGCAAGCCCTGGCCCTATGAGGACCTGATTGCCCCGACCAGCTTTCCCATTCTGAAAGCAGCCGAAGAGATGGCGGAAGAGGAAGCGCAGATTACCATCGCATCGCCCATCTATTTTCAGGTGAACGAAGGGGTAATGCCGGCATCGGCAGCATGCTTCAGTCAATCCTTACAGCAAAGAATCGCTGCCGACCCTGATACGACAATCCGCCAAAAAGCGGGTGACGACTCCAGTCAATGGCTGCTGGTGGGGCGGCAATTGTTGCAGCAGTTGTACACGGAAGGTGTAGTTCCATCCATCTCCGATCTGCCCGGCAGCCAACCTGCGGGGATCATCAACGGGAATGTGGTACGCTCAGTTCCGGGTGCCGCAATCAGGGCCGTACCTCAGGCACAGCAGGAGTTAACGAAGCTGCTGGACTCTACAACCTTTTCTCCACAGGTACAGGCCATCTTGGCACAGTCCTTACAGCAATGTCTGCAGGCGAACCTCACCGTAGACAGTGCTACCTCCCAACAGTTGCTCGACGATGCCTTGTCGCAGGTTGCCCGCTACAGGGGGGCTATCCAGAAGGATGAGTCCATCATACGGTATGGAGAAATCATCACAGGCGACAAGTACCAGAAGCTGTTGTCGTTCAGGGAGTTTTCGGAAGGGCAATACGGCACTCGCAACCGATGGCTGGTAATGGGTGGCTACTTTATCCTTACATCGCTGCTGCTGACCATCTTCAGTTTCTTTGTGTGGCGGTTTGCTCCGGCAGTCTTTGTCAGCACGCGGAAGCTACTCTTCATCTTGTTTTTGATGGTGGGCATGTTGTACCTGGTCAGTTGGGCTGTGAAGGCTGACATTGACAGCTACTACGGCATACCCTTCTGTATCGTACCGGTGGTGTTGCGTACATTCTTCGGCACCCGACTTTCCCTGTATGCCCACATGGTAGTAGTGCTGCTGGCCGGGTTCTTTGTGCCATTGGGTATTGAGTATACCACGCTGAATCTGGTAGCCGGCATGGTGGCCATCTTCACCAACATAAAAGTTCATTACTGGTCGCAGTTCTTTATCTCCATCGGCTTTATCTTCCTGACCTATAGCACCGGATTTCTGGGTATTGCGCTGGTGCAGGAGGGGAGTCTAATGAGCCTCAATTGGGTGGATTTCGGTTGGCTGTCCATCAATGTGTTCCTTACGCTGTTGGCCTATCCGCTGATACCCATCTTTGAGAAATTGTTTGGGTATGTGTCGGATATCACGCTGATGGAACTGGGCGACCTGAACAAACCCCTGTTGAAGGAGTTGCAAATCAAGGCCCCGGGAACCTTCCAGCATTCGCTGCAGGTGGCCAATCTGGCTGAAGCAGCAGCCAGTGAAATCGGGGCCAACAGCTTGCTGGTAAAGGTGGGTAGCCTGTACCACGACGTAGGGAAGATGGAGAATCCTGTCTATTTCATCGAGAACCAGAGCACACGATACAACCCCCATGATGAGTTGCCTTTTGATGAAAGTGCCAAGGTCATCATCAACCATGTGTCCAAAGGCATCGATATGGCCAAGCAGGCTAAGCTGCCCGATATCCTCATCGACTTCATCCGTACCCACCACGGTACATTGCGGGTAGAGTATTTCTACCGCAATTACATTAAGAACTTTCCGCAGGAAGAAGTGGATGAGTCGGTGTTCCGGTATCCGGGGCCGTTGCCCTACTCCCGCGAAACAGCTATCGTGATGATGGCCGATACCGTGGAGGCCGCTGCCAGGAGTTTGAAGCAGCCCTCCCGAGATAGTCTTGATCAGCTGGTGGAGACCCTGATCAACAGCAAGATTGAGCAGCAGCAGTTTGTGAATTCAAACATCACCTTCAAGGAGATTACTACCATCAAGAAGGTGTTCAAGAAGATGCTGTATAGCATTTACCATGTGCGGATTGAGTATCCTGAGTGATGGAAGTGACTGTGAGGGATATACCATGACGGATCATCCCGCTACCCATAATCCGGGCGTAAGCGCATCTACCACGGAACATAAAAAAGCGACACCCGTTGCCGGATGTCGCCAGGTGTAGCTAGGTTGGTTATCTTCTGCCACGGTCGATAAACCGCCTGAAGTCATGGACGCTGCTGGAAAATTCGAAGGCGTCATAAATGCGGAAGATGTTTTCCGGGTCTGTAACGTATGGGTAGGCCCATTTGGCAAACCGGAGGCGTGTGCTTTCGAAGCTGAACTCCTCCAGGATCTCCCGCAATTGCCTGCTGTTGATGTTATGATGGCTTACAGCAGTCTGCGCAATATCTTCCTTGCCGCTGTCGAATCCGTTGCGCTGCATGGCGCGGCGCAGGTCGGGCAGGTCCAGGGTGTTTTGTGAATAGTATCCGCCCTGCCAAGGGTCGGGGTTCCATCCATAGCCTGTCTGCCCATACCCTGCTGACTGCTGGTGACCGCAATGCTGACTGTGTGCAGTGCATGATCCGCAGCTTGTCTGACCATATCCATTCCATCCCCGGCTGTACCGTTGTCTGTCGATTTGTATCTGTCCGTTGCGGCCGATGACTACAGAAAGCTGTTCGTTGCCGTATACCTGAATGGTGCCGTGATACAGCAGGCGGTTGGCTTGTCTGCCTCCACGCCATTCTGGTACAAATACACGTACCTGCCTGTTGCCGGGAAATACATCGTGGATAATCACCGATGCATCGGGTCTGTGGTTCATCGTGTATCCGTCCATCTGCACCACGATAGGCGTTCTGTCGAACGTACGGATCTCCATAGCTGCCTGATTGCCGCCCCGGGCGAGTGCCAACAGAGGTGCCAGCATCAGGACTGTCCAAATTGTTGCTTGCCGTTTCATAAGCACCTCCTTTTTCCGATGGTAAGCCAACTATTGTGCCAAACTTTTCATGTGGAATTGAAGCGCAGGCATTTGCTGCCACAGAATAGCCCCTTTCCTGTAACTTAGCGTGTCCGTCATGATTCCACAGCATGTAAAAGATCAAATCATCGCTACTGCCTCGGTTGAGGAGGTGGTGGGGGATTATGTGGCCCTCAAGCGGCGTGGCTCCAACCTCATCGGGCTGTGCCCCTTCCATCAGGAAAAAACACCTTCGTTCACCGTGTCGCCGGCTAAGGGGTTCTTCAAATGTTTTGGTTGCGGTGAAAGTGGCGACTCCGTAAGCTTTGTGATGAAGCACGATCATCTGTCCTTTCCGGAAGCGTTGCGTGCTTTGGCGAGGCGCTACAACATTGAAGTGCCCGAAGAGGAGTTGACCCCCGAACAATTGCTGGTTGCCGATGAAAAAGAGGCGTTGTTCGTCGTGATGCAGTGGGCACAGCGGTGGTTCACCGAAAAACTCGACACTGACGAGGGGAAGAGCATTGCCGTTGCCTACTTCAAGGAGCGCGGCTTTCGGCAAGAGACCATCGAACAGTTTCAGTTGGGATATGCGCCCCCCGGCTGGGAGGCCATGCTGTTGGCGGCCCATGCGGCAGGCTATCCACAAGAGCGATTGAAGGAGGTAGGTCTGGTCGGCGAAAAGGATGGCCGGCACTTCGACTTCTTCCGTGATCGGGTGATTTTTCCGATTCACAACATCTCGGGTAAGGTGATTGCCTTTGCCGGTCGCACGCTGAAATCGGATAAAAAGCAGCCCAAATACATCAACTCACCCGAAACAGCCATCTACAACAAGAGCGATGTGCTGTATGGGCTGCACATTGCCCGGCAGGCCATTCGGCAGGAAGACAACTGCCTGCTGGTAGAGGGCTACACGGACGTGATTTCGTTGGTGCAGGGTGGTGTGGTAAACGTGGTGGCTTCATCAGGTACGGCCCTCACACAAGGACAGATCAGGGCAATCAGGCGGTATACGCAGCGGATCACCCTGTTGTATGATGGTGACTCTGCCGGCATCAGAGCCGCCATGCGGGGTGTGGATTTGATTCTGGAAGAAGGGATGCAGGTAAAAGTGGCTGTACTGCCGGAAGGAGAGGATCCCGACTCGTTCATGAAAAAGAACGGCGCTGCCACCTTTCGCAGCTATCTGGAAAAAGAATCCCGTGATTTCATCTTCTTCAAGATGCAGTTGCTGTTGGAAGACCATCAACACGATCCGTTCCGGCGTGCTGAGGCCATACGGGAGCTGGTGCAGACCATAGCGCTGATACCCGATGCCATGGTGCGGCAGGACTATGTGGCACGGCTGGCCGAAACCACCAAGACGTTGGAGTCTACCTTGCTGAATGAACTCAACAAGATGCTGATTCAGCGCAAGAAGAAGGCTGCCAAGGAGATGGGAGTAGCCATGCCGCCGCCGGAAGTGGAAGCACTGGTGCAGCAGGCCGATGCAGGCTATGAAGATGAAACGGAGGAGTTGCGGTCGCACACCGATATGCAGGAGCGTGACCTCATCCGAATCCTGTTGCAACATGCCGGTCACATGATGAAAGTGCCGGTGCAGCAACCGGACGCTACACAGGAGGAGGAGTCTGTGCTGGATTTCATCCTCAACGAGATGGACACATTCGAACAACGAATGGGTGTAGACCTCACTTTCCATCACCCGATGTGTGGCCGGATCTTCCAGATGTACCGGCAGGCCATTGAAGAGGATGGTCGAATTTTGGATTCGTCCCATTTTATCCACCACGAAGAGGAGTCGGTGCAGCAGTATGCCATCGATGTGCTCACCGCCAAGTATGCACTATCAGAAAACTGGGAGCAGCGGCATCAAATCATTCTCGACAAGGTAAACATCGACCATGATGTGCGGTCTGCCTTCTTCCACTTTGTGATACGTAGGGTTAGGATGGCACGTGATGCCAACCGACAGGAGATGCGTAGAGCGGGGCTGCCCTATGAGGAAGAGCGGGCTTTGCAACAACGGGAAATGACACTGATGAAGGTGGAGTTCGAATTGGCGAAGGCGCTAAAGATCGTTGTGATGCGGTAGGGGAACCCGTCCGGCTGTGTAGGCGATCATGTATTTATCCAGTTTCTTCACGTGAACCGTGTAGGGTTGGGACAGGCCACTTTTCAATATGTGTCCAATAAACAGTGTCTTGTCGGCCGTAGCCTCTGTCAGCAATTCCTTCCGGAAGTCCACAAGTCCCCTGCCATACAACTTGAACAGCGCTTCCTTTACGCACCAACGGGCAATGAGGTCTTCAACCAGTGTCGGGCTTTCCATGTCGATTGTTGCCAGTTCTTCGGGTGACAGAAACCGCTCTTTTACCTTCAGTACTTTGGGGTGAATCAACTCCAGGTCGATGCCGACCTCCAGGGTGCTACTTATCATTACAGCAGCCATCTGGTTGGAATGGGAGATGGATACCTCGTGGGGGAAATTGATGAGCCTGGGTTTGGTGTTGGCATGGTTCTCCAGCTCGATGAAGGAATCTGTTTGGAGCATCCACCGCAACAAAACACGGCTTCCGAGCCAGTGCAGGTATCGCTTGTCGTGGGTGATGGTTTGCAGCCAGGTCTTCTCGGCGTCATTGAGCTGTAGCCGCTCGGTGAGGGTGTTTTCTGATTCGGTGATGTGCCATACCCCGATTTCGGTGTCACCTTCCAACGTTTCGTGCAATACCAATGGCATAGTGTGATGATTTGGGTGGGGGAGTGGTGTTGGTTAATTTCGATGTCAATTTACGAAATATGCCTACCCTCGCCATTCACAAGCGCCATCATTTTACCGGACATCGTAGTGCGGTATATGCGTTGGCATCAGGAACGCATGCCGCAGAGGTGCTGTCGTGCGGTGGGGACGGACTGGTGGCGGCCTGGGATGTGCGTTCGGGCGGAGACGCTCGTTTGGTAGCTACGGTGCCAACGCAGGTGTTTTCCTTGCTGCATTTGGAGGGCTATGGCCTGTTGGCTGCCGGGCAGATGCATGGTGGTATCCATATTGTCGACTTGCTGAAAGGTGCAGAAGTGCGTCATCTGTCGCATCATACAGGTAGCGTGTATGCCTTGTGTTATGATGCCCTTAGGCAGCAGCTGTGGAGTGGAGGCGGCGATGGTGCCGTGGCGGTATGGTCGGTGCCCGATTTCCGATTGCTGCATACCATCACCCTGAGCAAGAACAACATCCGTATACTCCGCCTGGCGCCTGATGGCAATACCGTGCTGGCAGGATGCAGTGGCAACTATGTACATATATTGGATGCTGCCACCAGCCGGCCGGTACAACAGTGGGAAGCCCATACGGCATCAGTTTTTTCTATCGCACACAACGATACAGGCAACTGGCTGTATACCGGATCCCGGGATGCCTATCTCAAAATGTGGGATACCACTAAAAATCATGAACTTTACCACGCTGTTCCGGCCCACCTGTTAACCATCAATGATCTGGTTTACCTGCATGGGATGAATCTGCTGGCATCTGCCGGCAGAGACAAACATGTAAAAGTGTGGGATCCCGCACAGCTAGCCCTGCTCAAAGTAATAGACCATGAACGGTTGCAGGGTCATACACATTCAGTCAACAGGCTATGGTGGATGCCTGATGCGCAATGTCTGGTCTCTGCAAGTGATGACAAGACGGTGCAGGTGTGGGCATTTGATAACGATTAAACAAGCACAACATGATCCTGACGGATGCACGAATCTTGGAAGAGATTGAAAATGGGAATATCCTGATTGAGCCATTCAAGCGGGAATGTCTGGGGACCAACAGCTATGATGTCCACCTGGGGCGTTACCTGGCTACCTATCGGAACAGGGTGTTGGATGCCCGTGTCCACAATCAGATCGAAGAGTTCGTGATACCGCCGGAAGGATTTGTGCTGGAGCCGAACACCTTGTACCTGGGCGTTACGGAGGAATACACTGAAACCCATCGCCACGTTCCATTTTTGGAGGGAAAGAGCAGTGTGGGAAGACTGGGCATCGACATTCATGCTACTGCCGGCAAGGGAGATGTAGGGTATTGTAACACCTGGACGTTGGAAATCAGCTGTACACAACCGGTAAGGGTATATGCGGGAATGCCCATCGGGCAGCTCATCTACTTTGTGGTGGATGGTGATGTGGAGCGCCTGTACAACAGCAAGCGTGATGCCAAATACAATCAGCGCACGGTGAAGCCCATCGAATCGATGATGTGGCGGAATAATTTCTAGGACGATAAATTAGGTGCTGGGCTGTTAACTTTATTCTTACGGGAAGTTACCCAGCAGATAATCGCATCCTACAACTCATTATACGTGCGGTGCAGCGTACCTGCAGACCACCGGAGGCCTGCCTGAGCCTTGCCCTGCTTGGCCTGAAGCTCTGCCAACTTCAGTGCAGCTTCCACGAATTTCGATTCCCGGCTGTTGACTAGAAAAAGTGAGCTTTCGCCTAAGAAGAACAACCTGCGCTCTGCATCCAGCATGATTTGATAGTTGGAAACCGCATCGGTATACAAATCCAGCTGACGATACAGGTTGTCCAGGTCGTTGTAGTAGGCTTGCACCTTGTTTTGTATCTCTAAGCTCTTCTGTGCACGCTCCAATGCCGCCTCCTGTAGCTTGATGTCTGCCAGCTGCAGGGCACCACGTTCCTTGCGCAGGAAAAGAGGCATGGAAAAGGTAATCCCGTACTTGTAGTTTTCCATGGTATTATTCAGCCACTCATTGGTGGTTACCGTAGTGGTGAGCGCATTGTAGGTGAGATCCAGAGAAGGTTTCAATTGTTCCATCTTCCATCGGCGGTCAACTTCCAGCGCTGCAATCTTGAAATCGTACTGTATCAGTTCCGGATGGCTGACAGCCAGCCTACCCAGCACGTTGGCCAGCGAGTCAAGCGGTGGAAGTGCCTGAGTAGCGGTGTAGTCCTGTGCCACAGGTATAGCCGAGTTGTCCAGTTCCAGTGGGATGAAGTCGTCGAACCACAAGAAGGTGCTCAGCATCAACGCCGAGTTGGTCCTGTTCACACGGGCATCATTCAGCAATAGTTGCAGGTTTTGTACTTGTATCCTGGCTTCAACACTGTCTATCGCCGGTCGGTCGCCCTGATTGAAACTTTCCTGTACCGCTTGAAATCGGAACTCCGCCAACTCTACTGTCTCTTGCAGGATTTGCTCCTGATAGTAGGCCGTGTACCAGTCCCAGTATGCTTTTGCTGCTGCCAGCAACAAATCGTTCAAGATGGCTTGCTGCTGTGCCTCGGTAGCTGCGGCCATCAGTTGCGCCTGCCGCAGCATGTTTCTTCTTTCATCGATAAACAGCCCCTGCCCGATGGGGATGGAGATACCGGCTGCCCACAATCCGGCTTCGGGAACGTTGCGTTCCGGATTCAGGAACTGGCCGGTTGTGGTTTCATAGCCTACTTTGGCCTCAATGCCGAACCAGGTAGGTACCTTCAGCGCCCCTTCCCCGATGTTCCAGTATAGTTTCTCATCGAATTCTTTTCTGGCAACACCGCCTTCCAGTTTGGGATCGAAGGCACCACGTGACTGTAGCAGGGCAGCATCACCCGCCCGCACAGCCAAAGCGGCTTGTTGCGCCATCGGATGATAGTCCAGCACTACTGCAAACAGATCCTGCAGCGAAAACACTCTACTGGTGTCCTGCGCTACGGCCGGACGATGCAGGGCAATCAGGACCAGAATTATACACATGACTATCCGTAGCGGCATCGGCTTACTTTGAGGAGTCGGTGGTTGCAGTGGCGTTGGGTAGCACATCCGGGTTGGTGTAAAAATCCGGTGGGAATCCATTCAGCTGACGCCAGATCTCGTACCAAATGGGTACATCTTTCAGCAAGGCCATTGTGCTGGCACCGGATCCTACCCGAATGCCGTCAGGCCAGGGATAGGCGTCTTTATCGGGAGAAATCAGAATACGGTATTTGCCATTGTCGCTGATGAACTTATCAATGGCCACCACCCGGCCAGAGAACGTACCGAAAGAAGAATTGGGCCATCCGCTGAATACTATCGCCGGCCAGCCGTCAAACTGTATCATCACGCGTTGATCAATGGCGATCAGAGGTAAGTCCAGCGGTCGGATATACATCTCAACCGCCAGTTCGTTGTTGGCAGGCATGATGGTGAGGATGGCTTCCCCTTCCTTCACGGTTTCACCAATACCTGTTTTGATGGCCTTAGTGATGTAGCCATTCTGTGGTGCCGTGATGAAGTAGAATCCTGATCGCCGTTCATAATTGGCCAGTTGATTCTGCATCTTGGTAACCAAAGCCTGTGCATCGTATAGCATGGATAGGGTAGAAAACTTATCCGATTCGGCTTTGGCAAGCTTGTCACGGAACTCGTTGTCTACAGTGTTCAACTCCATCGCGGCATTCAACAATTCATTTCTACTGGTAAGCAGCTTGTTTTCGGCACTTATTTTCTTGGCAATAGCATCTTGTAGTCGTATCCTGCGGCTTTCCAGATCAGTAAGCGCCTTCAAACCATCATTATACATGCTTTCCATACGCTTGTATTGACTGTCGGCGACGGCCAATTGCGTAATCGATGCTTGTAGGTCAATAGAGTCTGATTCTACTTTCAGACGGGCCTGTATCAATTTGTTGCGTGTCTGTTCAATCTTGAGTAGCCGATTCGCCCGCAGCGCCTGTATCTGCTGTTCCAGTGCTTGAACCTTGTCCTCATACGAGGCCACGGCTTGCTGCTTGTTGGCGATCTGGTCCTCCTGTCGGGTAATCAGTTGCGGATCAAAGTAGTCATCCTTGATTTCAGAAACCTGCACTATGGTGTCTCCTGCCTGCACATAGTCGCCTTCCTGCACGTACCACTTCTCGATGCGGCCTGCAATTACCGATTGCATAGTTTGAGGTCGCTTATCCGGCTGGAGTGAGGTTACATACCCACGTGCCCGGATGTTTTGGGTCCATGGCAAAAACATCATGGCCAAAACCAGTATCAAGGTTCCGATGAGAAACCTCGACAAAACCCTGCCGGACCGGGTCGGCAATATCTTGGTAAAAGCCGAATACCGGGATTCATTAATCCTTGAGGAAATATTGTTTTCGCTGATGTTAAGCATCGAAGACCTCTTTAAACCAGCTGTTTTGCTGTAGTTCTGGGTAAGTTCCTTCCTGAACAATCTCGCCATTGTCCAGAATGATTATCCGATCGCATCGTTTGGCAATATCACTTTCATTCGACACTACTACCAGCGTCCAGGCATTGGAGGCGTTGGTGAGACAGTCGAGGATACGCAGGCGTTCACGGGGTTCCAGTGCATTCATGGCATCCTCTATCAACAACAGCCGTGGCTTGTCGGCAATAGCGCGCGCCAGGATGATTTTACGAAGGACGGATCTGGGAAGTTTACGGCCTTCAGGGTCGATTTCTTCTTCATACCCTCGTGGCAGTGTCTTTACAAAGTCGATTAAGCCGACCTGCTGTACGGCCCATTTGACATTTTCCATGGTAGCTCTTTCCCTGCCAACGGCGATATTCTCGAGCAAGGTGCCTTTGAATATGTCTTCATGCGACAGGCTGTCCCCGATAAACGACCGCAGGCTGCCAATGTTCAGGTTGCCGATAGGCAAATCATTGTAGCTGATGGAGCCAATCGGACAGTCGTACAGACCGGCCAGCAGGTGCACCAGAGTAGACTTTCCCGAGCCGTTGTGCCCGGCAATACACAGCCGTTCGCCCGGCTTGATGGCCAGGTTCATGTCCCTGATGATAGGTTCCTGACTGTAGGGGAAAGAATAGGTCACCTTCTTTAGCTCTATCGCCATACCCTTTTCCTGCTCCTCATGGGTAAAACAGGCACCCTCCTCGTTTTCAAGGGGAAGGTCGGTTACATTGCCTATCTTCTCCAGTGCGGTCAGCACGTCGTAGATGTTTTCCATGGTCAAGATCAGCTTCTCCACTGAGTTGATGATCAGCAGGATGATGATTTCGGCAGCAACGAACTGCCCCAGATTCAGTTGCTGGTCAATCACCAGCAATGATCCTACAATCAAAAGACCTGCAGCTACCAGTAGTTTGAAGCCTACCATGTTGGCAAACTGAATCACCAGCACCCGGAAATGCGATCGCCTGTACTTCAGGTAGTTGCCTACCAGGCCGTCTACGCGCTGCATCGGAAGATCAGTCTGCCCAGCCAGCTTGAAGGTGAACATGGTACGGGCTACTTCTTCCAGCCAATGCGCTACCTCATACTTGTACTTCGACTCCATGATACTGGTGCGCAATCCCTGTGGTCCGGTGTAGCGCACAATCAGCAGGATTATCAACACCAGCAATAGACCGAACACGATGAAGAATGGATGATACAGGCTAAGGAGAATGAGGCCGAAAATGATCTGCAGCAAGGCAGAACTCAGGTCTATCAGGATCTTGCTCAAGCCCTTTTGTACGGTTAGCGTATCAAAGAACCGATTCACCAGCTCCGGCGCATACGACTTGTACACGGCGGCGAACTTGATACGCGGGATGCGGTAGGCGAACTCGAAAGCCGAACGGGCGAAGATGCGCTGTTGAATGCTCTCGGAGATGACCATTTGCATGATCTGCAGGAAACCGGCTGCCAGTATACCCAGCAGCACTACACCTACCAAAATACCCCATGACGTGCTTACCTCACCACCTTGTATGAGGTTGATGATGGCCTGTATGCCCAAGGGTAGGGATAGGGTAACCAGTCCGGTGAAGATGGCATATAGGTAAATGTGCGTGATCTCACGCTTGTCAAGCGCAATGAGCTTCAATAGCCGCTTAAAGGGTGGTATGCCCGGAACAGATCCTGCCATAGTGTTTAGGATTGCAGCATGCTAAAGGCCATGCAGGTGAAAAATCGGGTGATGTCCTGATCATCTTTGCGGATGTCGCTGAGGGACGACAGATGTTCGGAAAAGAACTTCTGTTGGTGTGCGCCCTCAATGATGGTTGATACCAGTGTATTAGGGAACTCGTATCGGGGGTCCACCTCAACAATCATATCACTGATCCGCCTGCATAGCCTTTTGTAGCCGCTGAAATATCCTTCCTTGTTTTCGTTATCAATTGATTTGGTGAAATAGGTCTTTGCCGATTCCTGAACTACAATCTGATACAGCAACACTTCATTGATGTGGCTGAAATCAGAGTCTTCCTTTACCGGCTCCGACACAATCTGAATGGCTTTCTTAAGGCGTTCAACCGGATCACTTATGTTCACAGTGGAAAAAACCAAGCGGTATTCCATCCATCCCCAGTACCACGCAGTAAGGTAGACCAATAGTTTGTGCTTGTTTTCAAAATACCGGTAGATGGTGCTCTCCGGTGATTGAATTCGTTGCCCCAACTTCTTGAAAGTAAACTTCTCAAATCCTATCTCATCAATCAGCTCAATGCTGTGTTGTATGATCTTCCTGCCCAATTCGCTGGAATCAGGATTCTTGAGGTACAACTTTTCATTGACGCGGATAGTGATTTGACCCAACAACTCCTGCATGAATGCTACTTGATTTGCTTGCTATTGTAGATAGAATTAATGCACGCAAAAATAATAGTAAAACTATCATCTGTGCAAGTAACCATAACGAAATTTAACGCAAGGGTAGGAAACAAATAATACATAAAGTTCCGGTAGTATCGGTGGGTTATCTACTACTCACCGGATATTATCAGCAAACTTGGCTATTGTATCCAGTGACGAATGCGAAGAGAATTTCCAGAGACAGTTAGCCCTCCAGATTGATCACAATCGCTACACTGCGGGTAAATAGATGTTGCAGCACTGTGGAGATAGTCAGGTTGCGATCCAGGGAGTGGACATCGAAAACCCCTTGAGACAGCCGCAGCTCGGGCGCAAAGATGAAGTAGGGGAAGTAGAACTCAAAGCCAAAGCCATACTCCAACAACAGGTCGTGCTGTGCTACCTTGATGAGGTCTTCCGCATTGCGGGCTTTCGCATTGGAGGCTAGGTCCAACGAATATTTGACGCCACCAAGCACATAGAACCGCATATCCTTGTAGGGATCACTTTTGAACTTCAGCAACAGTGGCAATTCAAAGTTGATGGATTCAATGGTCTGTTTAAACGTAGTATCCAGAAAGGTAGAATAGCTAAGGTTGCGTTCTGCGAAGGTCATAGAGGGCAGAAACCGGAAGTCGAAGTTCTTGCCAAGGTGTACGTTGGTGATGATGCCAAGGTTGAATCCGGGGCCTTTCAACGATTCGATGCCGGCAATGGAATCGTTGAACAGGAATCCTTCTGACTGACGAATACGGAACTCTGAGCGATTGTAGCCCATCAGGATACCGAAGTGAGCCCATTTGTTGTCGAATCGCTGCGTAAACGACCAGGCATTGAACTGGCCTGCGGCCGTAGATGCCATGCCAAGAATCAGGATCGCTATCAGGATATGCTGCCTCATGTTGCTGCTTTCCAACGCAAATCACAATCAGGTATTGTGGGAGCGCTGGCGATGAATTGTTGTCGCGTGCAAAGATAGCACAAGGCAAAACGATATTTTTGTGCCATGCAAATCCGTTCCTCCGTGTTTACCGGCAGCTACACCCGGTTGGATGACTGCCCTGAGGCCATTCGTCCGGAATACGCTTTCATCGGTCGTTCCAATGTGGGCAAGTCATCGCTCATCAACATGCTGACCGACAAAACGCAGTTGGCCAAAACGTCACAGACGCCCGGTAAAACGCAGTTGATCAACTATTTCCTGATCAATCACGAGAAAGGCAAGCACGGCAGTGGGTGGTATCTGGTGGATCTGCCGGGGTATGGCTATGCCAAGGCATCCAAGACGTCGCGGCAGAAGTGGGAGAAGATGATTCGCAGGTATCTGGCCATGCGGAAATCCTTGCAGTGTGTGTTTGTGCTGATCGACTCCCGCATACCACCACAGGCCTTGGATCTGGAGTTCGTAAACTGGTTGGGAGAGATGGGTGTGCCCTTCATTTTGCTCTTCACCAAGGCGGATAAGCAAACGAACAAGAAGACGCTTGCGCAAACGGATGCCTTCCTGAAAGCCATGCAGGAGAGCTGGGATACGCTACCGCAACACATCATCACGTCCGCACAAACCAAGCAGGGTAGAGAAGAAGTGCTGGCGTTGATTGCAGATGTCAACAGCCGGTTTGAGCCGGTAGTCGATCAGAAGATGTAAGAGAATCGCAGTGTAGCGATGTTGTTCACCATACCGCCACTCTTCAAATTGCTATTTGGGTTGTAGGCAATCGGCCATAGTGAATATGCGACACGGCCATTGATGCCGAAATGATCGCGGATAACGAAGGTGATTTCCCCCATGATGTTCCAGTCACGGTCGGAGGGAATAGGATCCCGCTCCGATGTGTCGATGCCATTTTCGATCCGCGTAAACCGGAATAGCTGGCTGTAGGAGACACCCGCGCCGAAGATCATGCCGTTCTTATCGTGATAATGCACCAGCAAGGGTATCTCTGCATAGGTGAGGGTAAGGTTCGAATTGCGTCCGAAACTCTGGTCTACCCGGGAGGTCTTCGCCCCTTTTTCGGCATACAGTAGCTCGAAACTCAGCGACCACTCAGGCTGCAAGAAGGCATAGGCTTTTACGCCGGCATTCCAGCCCACTTTATCGAATCCCGCCAGATTATCCCCATCAATCTGCGCCATGTTGATGCCTCCCAGCAAGGCAGCACGGAATGTCTGGCCGGGTAGCCAGACAGCCATGGCCATAAGAGCGCACAGGATGATTGCTTTCATAGGCTACAAAGGTAGGAGTTGGATGAATTCCACAGCACCAGCCTCGTAACTGAATCGTCAAAATCCACTTCCTTCCCCTACATTTGTTGATACATTGTAACCAGAATGTTTAGGTACACACCGGCCACCTTAAAGAAAATGGAAGCCCTCATGAAGGAAATGGGGTTCCTGCTGCGCTATGAAAAGGGGCAGTTCCAAAGTGGTCATTGCCTGCTGGAAGAAAAGCGGGTGATTGTCATCAACAAGTTCTACACGCTGGAAGCCCGCATCAATGCATTGCTCGACATTCTAGGGCAGCTGGAGATTGATCGCAGCAAGCTTGATGACGAACAGTTGGCCTACCTGGATCTGTTGTTGCTGCAAAACCAGTCTTCTTGAAAATCACTTTTCTGGGAACGGGCACTTCGCAAGGCGTACCGGTTATCGGTTGCAGCTGTGAGGTGTGTGCTTCGGCAGATGAGCGCGATCGACGCTTGCGCACTTCCATCCTTATTGAGAATGAACAAGGCACCATTGTAGTAGATACCGGCCCCGACTTCCGGCAGCAGATGCTTACATACCGGGTACAGCGCCTGGACGCCATCCTGTTTACCCATGAGCACCGCGACCATACGGCTGGCCTGGATGATGTGCGTGCCTTTAACTTTAAGCAGCGGGCTGCTGCTGACATCTATGCCACAGAGCACGTACAAGGTGAGTTGCGAAAGCAGTTCGATTACATCTTTGCCAATTATGACTACCCGGGCGTGCCGAAGGTGCAGTTCCACAGTATAGATGCGGAGCCCTTCGAGTTACTCGGTATTCGCATCCAGCCCATCCGGGTATGGCACTATCGGCTGCCCGTACTGGGTTTCCGGTTCAATGATTTCACCTACATCACCGATGCCAACCGGATAGATCCCGAAGAGCTGGAAAAGATAAAGGGCTCCAAAGGACTGGTGTTGAATGCCCTTCGAAAAGAAGAACACATCTCCCATTTTACCCTCGACGAGGCGGTGCGACTGGTGGGAAATACGGGTGTTCCGCAAGCCTGGTTTACACACATATCCCATCAGATGGGGTTGCATCAGGAAGTACAGCAAGCACTGCCTGCCCATATCCACCTGGCCTATGATGGGTTGACGATTTCCATGCCATAGTTGTATTTTACAGCCTCATTTACTCATTATCCAGTCTTACGATTCCATTTCATGAGATATCTCAGTAGCCTTATTCTGCTATTCCTTGCGCTGAACAGCCCGGCACAGGTGATGGACAAGCCTTCCCCCTATGATATAGAACGTGCACCTGCCTGGGCGCAATTGATGTATGGTGACAAACCCAATGTTTTCGAAGTTGATAGAGCCTACAGGAGTTACTACGCAGTTCATGATTTCGAGAAAAGCTACCACACACAGTATTACAAGAGATGGCGCCGACAGGTAGAAGGATTCATCGATATGGATGGCTATGTGGTAGGCCCAACGGAGCAGGATGTGCTGACAGGGCGCAGTACTTTTAGGGCGGCAGGGGGCTCATCAGGTGCCGGAAACTGGTCGTTGGTAGGTCCGCTCATCGCCTACAACACCTCAGCCTCCCCAACAGCGGTACAATCCAACATCTACAGTATCGATCAATCGGCTGCTCATCCCAATATCCTATACTGTGGCTCAGAAACCGGCGAGGTATATCGGAGCAACGATGGAGGACAGTCATGGACAAACGTGAGCCTGTTGCAGGCATTCGACGGGGGTATCCTGTCTGTTGAAGTCCACCCGGCAGATACCAACACCGTGTTTGTAGGGTCGGGGAGCTACATCTTCAAGTCGACGGATGGCGGCAACACATGGAGCCAGTCGTTGTACAACTGGCAGCTGCAACCGCATGAGCTGTTGGTGATACCTTCGCAGCCCAATACGGTGCTGGCAGCAACCTCGAAGGGTGTTTTCAGAAGTACGGACGGTGGTCAGGTGTGGAGCCAGCTATATCCGGAGCGTGCCTTCGATCTGGCATGTAATACCGGCAACGACAGTATCTTGTATCTCCTGAAACACAATGATTCCCTCAACATCTGCCAGTTCTTGCGGTCTGCCGATGCGGGCGCAACTTTTTCTGTACAGTCTAATGGCTGGTATGCCTCTGTCGACCCCAATCGGAACGATGGCGGAGGCAGGCTGGCGGTCAGCAATGCCAACCCCAACTATGTGTATGCCTATCTGATCGGAGAATCAAAAGCGGATGACAACGGCTACATCGGCGTGTACAAGAGCACGGATGGAGGCACTACCTGGACTCTCCCCAACGGGCCTGCCGGTGGACCGTACGATTCGGTGCACATCAACCTGGCCATCGGCACGGTAGGCTGGCAATACCATCAGGGCTTCTACAATTGTGCCATCATGGCCTCCCATACCGACCCCGAGCAGATCAGGGTAGGGGGCCTCAATCTATATGGCTCCGACGATGGCGGCGCCACCTTTTATCCACTGGCAGGGTATGTGGGCGGTCCCTACAGCATGCATGTAGACATGCAGGATTTCCGGGCTATCGGAAACACTACCTGGATCACCACGGATGGCGGCATCTATCGCTCTGATGATTTCTTCAATACCAACGGATTCGAGGTGCGTATGTATGGCATTCACAGCGCTGATTACTGGGGCTTCGGAAGTGGCTGGAATGAAGATGTGCTAATAGGTGGTTTGTACCACAACGGAAATCTGTCGTTCCATGAAAACTACGGGCATGGCAATTTTCTGCAATTGGGCGGTGGTGAGCCGGCCAGTGGATATGTGAATCAGGGTGAAAACCGCCGGGTATATTCTTCGGACATCAATGGCAGGATACTGCCACTTGTGATAGGTGACCCGGTGAAGGAGGTAGGGTTTGGCATCGACCCCAATGAGCGCTATTGGGCAGTAGAAAGTACCGAGTTGGAGTTCGACCCGAGATGTTACTCCATCGCCTATACCGGTAAGGATCACCAGCTGTGGAAGACAGAGGACAAAGGTGCCACCTTCCGGCTGCTGGTATCATTCGGCACCGATCCGGACAATCGGATCACCTACATAGAGCCTTCCTGGTCCAACCCCGACGTGTTGTACGTGTGTCAGCAAAACATCAATCCAATTTCAAGAGGAATGGTGTGGAAGTCAACCGATGGTGGCAAGACCTGGCGAGCCATCAGCATTCCCAGCGTTGGCAATACCCGTAAGATGCTGTTGCAGGTGGACCCTACGGATGATGACAATCTATGGATCGCATTTGCCGAAACCGGCAACGGACAAAAAGTCTACCGTTCTATCAATGGAGGCGCTACCTGGATCAATATCACCACTGCTACCCTCAACAATCAGTCGCCGCGATCATTAAACCTGATCGGTGGTACAGATGGAGGCGTTTACCTGACTACCCAACATGCGGTCTTTTATCGCAACAACACGATGTCCGACTGGGTAGATGTCGGTAATGGGCTTCCGGTGGTAGTGAACAGTAACATTGCCCGCCCGTTCTATCGCGATGGCAAGATACGCATAGCCACCTACGGCAGGGGCATCTGGGAGAGCGAGTTGTATGAGCCGCAAGACGTTCCCGTAGCGCAGATCATGGTCGACAAGTTGGGCGCAGTGAGCCACTGCGAGCCGGATACTTTCCGGTATGTATGCCATTCCATGTTGCAACACGACAATGCCACCTGGGAGTGGACGTTTCAGGGTGGTACACCTGACATAGCTACCACCTGGCAGGCAGACGTGGCGTATACAACACCCGGCACATACCTCACCACGCTGAAAGTGACTGATGCCGACGGTGATGTGAGCATCGATTCCTTATACATCACCATAGAACCTTTTCAGCCGCTGGCCATGTTGGAGGAAGACTTCGAAATGGCTTTCCCTCCCCAAGGATTTTCCATAGTCAACCCGGACGAAAGCATAACCTGGGAGTTGAAAGATGATGTAGGCGGGTATGGCACTAGCAATCAGTGCATGTTCATCAGAGGCTACGACTACACAGCTGTAGGGCAGGATGATGATGCAGTAGTTAGCGTCGACATGACGGCAATGTATGATGCATGGCTCACCTTCGACGTGGCTTATGCCCGCTGGGGTGGGGGCTATTCCGATTCGCTGGAGGTATTGGTTTCCACGGATTGTGGCGCCACTGAGCAGACATTGTATTTCAAGGGAGGCACTGAACTGGCTACAGCGCCGGACTTTCAGGATGGCTGGTTTGTTCCTGCCGATACGCAGTGGCGAACCGACAGCGTGGATCTATCGGCATTCTTCGGGTACGAAGATGTCATCATCACGTTTCGCCATCATTGTGGGTGGGGGCAGAATACCTACCTGGATAACATCAGTATTGAAGCACAATCCATCGTAGGTGTCCAAGAGCCTGATGTTGAAGAGTACCTCTTTGTATACCCTAACCCGGTTTCCGGTGATGGCCTCATACATATCGCCTCCAGTCTGGCAGAGCCAATTCAAGTTGACATCTATTCCATGGATGGCAAACGAGTGTATCGTGGTAGTCATGCAGCAGGCACAGCAATATCTTCCCATGGTGTATCATCGGGATCCTATGTGTATGTCCTGTCTGCCAGCCGGCTCATCCAAAGAGGGGTGTTGGTAGTTCCATGATGCAGATGCTTTGGCAAATGGCATTTGACGGAACAGAGGTCGGGATGATTTTGCTGAATATTTATGGGGGTGAAAGTTTTCAAGTAATTTCAAGGCACAGAAACAAATAACATCTATGAAGAAGTTGATGGTAATAATGGCGGCAGCCCTGTTTTCCTGTCAGTTTTTGACAGCTCAGGAAGGATTGTCGGATCCGGATCGGGGCAGGATTGTTTTTGCCGACAAGTCTATGTATGCAGATCCGGTGGTGCAGGAGCAGCTTCGGGAAGCCCCCTTCTGGCAAGGGTTTACTGCGGCACATGGCAGCTGGTGGGTGCAGTTCAATGAAACCACCGGGTTGCCTCACAAGGCTACCGGCACATCGGTGGCACTGGCAGGATCGGATCCGGTAACCGCCGCACAGCAGTTTGTGTCAACAGTGATGGATATGGCAGGCTATCAGATGCCCCATCTGGTGAACTGGCGGGCAACAGCAGCTAACGGCCATATCCTGGTAAACGCCGAACAAGAGATAGATGGTCTGCCGGTATTGTGGAGCCGGGCTACCTTCCGTCTTACGGGAGACCTCCGATTGATCATGTTCGGTCTGGATGTATATCCCGAAGCCACCAAACCTGATGGCCCTACCCTGGACAGGCAGTCGCTGGAAGCTACAGCAACAGCAGGGCTGGATGGCTCTGTCGTGCGCCTTGACTGGGGACGGCAGGCGCTGATACAGGTTCCTGCAATGGAACAAGGCCATGCGATGCGGCTGGTACAGGAAGTGTGGGTATCAACGGACGTAGAAGGTCATCCCGGTCGTTACTACACGCTTGTAGACTTACACACCGGTAAGGTGTGGTATCGGGTCAACAAAGTACATACATGCGCCCCACGGCAAGCAGACGTCACCATTACCGGCAATGTAGTGGACAATCCCTTACGGGCGGCAGTGCCCTATGCATTTCCTGACCTGATGGTAACGATTGGTGCCGATACGTTCTACACCGATGCCGCCGGTACGATCAATCTGCCCAATCTCACACAACCTGCAGTTGCCACTGTTTACATGGCAGGTCGCCATGCCAGGGTAGTCAATAACCAAACGGGCTTGACACCCTCCATCACTGACACCTTGTATCCGGGCAATAATCGGATCGATGTAACCGATCGCTTTCTACCATCCGAGTTGGCAGGCTACTACAATACAGACCTGATTCATGACCACATGAAGTCATACACGCCGGCAGGATTCGACTACATGGATTCTGCCTTCACAGTGAATGTGGAACTTACCTCCGGCAATTGCAACGCTTTCTACAATGGGATTTCCATCAATTTTTATGCACAGGGAGGTGGCTGTCCGGCTACAGCCTTGTTCAATGATGTAGTATTCCACGAGTATGGTCATGGCATCAACTATGAGTTCTACGACTATAACGGGGGTTCTTTCGGCAATGGCGCTCAGCAGGAAGGATATGCAGACGTGTGGGCTATCAGCCGCACCTTCGATCCGGTGTTAGGGGCAGGTTTTCAGGGAGCTGCCGGCACCTATGTACGGCGCTATGACATGAACCGCAAGGTGTATCCCCAGGATCTGGTAGGGCAAGTTCATGCCGATGGCGAGATCATAGCAGGCGCCTGGTATGATACCTATCTGCTGTTGGGCAACATGGACACCATGATGCGTCTGTTCGTAGCGGCACAGCTCAACACGCCTGATCAGCCCGATGGTTTTGAGGGGCAGCTCTATGCGGATATCCTGCTGGAGGCCTTACTTTCCGATGATGATGACGGCAACCTGTTCAACGGTACACCCAACGATTCGGCAATCATTCATGGATTTGCGCTGCATGGCATATCGCTGATCACTAACGCAACACTTACCCACAACGATCCCATCATGCTACCTGCGGCGCAGCCCGTTACGCTTACTGCCAGGTTGGTTACGTCATTGCCGACCTACCTGGGCGGCGTATTCCTGAACTACCGCACAGACAGGACAGCACCCTATACAAAGGTGGCTATGACCTCATCCGGAGGAGCGAATTATGACTATCAGTTTTCCGCCTTGCCGGAAGGCACCTTGCTGGAATATTACTTCACTGCAGAAGATGTCTTTGGCATTGAAGCGCTGGCTGATCCGGTAGGTGCCAATGCAGCAGATCCCGGACTGCCGTATTATCTGCTGATCGGGTTTGAGCAGAAGCTGCGGGAAGATTTCGACATCAACTTTGGGGGATGGCTCGTGGACCCGTTTGGAGATGATGACGCTACCACGGGAGCCTGGGAGGTGAACGCACCCAATGCCTCTTTCGATAACAGTAACATCATCGTGCAGACGGGGACAGATCATACGCCGGCCAACAACGACAACCTGTGTGCCTTTACGGGCAACGCAGCCAATGGTGCGCAGATGGGAGCCAATGACGTGGATCAGGGTAAGACAACCATCCAATCGCCGGAGTTCGACCTCTCAGGATATAAGGAGCCGGCAATCGGTTATTGGCGGTGGTTCATCAATAATCCCGCAGGCGGCGCCAATCCGGGCAATGACCCCTGGCAGGTATTCATCTCCAATGATGGACAAAGTTGGGTGAAAGTAGAGCGTACATTCACCAGCGATAGAAGCTGGCGGCAAAAGGTGATACGGGTGGAGGAATACGTTCAGCCTACAGCCACCGTATCGCTGTTGTTCATTGCTCAGGATAGCTTGATACAAGGAGCCAACCTTAACGGTGGCAGCATCGTAGAAGCAGCTATAGACGACCTCACATTATTTGACCTGCCCTCTACACCAACGGGTTTGGCTGAATTGTCCTTGCAGCCGGTCATCTTCCCCAACCCGGGATCCAATATGCTGCAAGTATCACTACCCGGTCAGGATGTAATCCG
This sequence comes from uncultured Chitinophagales bacterium, assembly GCA_964471795.1. Lineage (GTDB taxonomy): Bacteria > Bacteroidota > Bacteroidia > Chitinophagales > S012-47 > CAJXXO01. Next base: position 44,153 of record CAYYHM010000001.1, read on the forward strand.
TGCCATTGAAGTGTTCGATGTGTCCGGTAGACTATCCTGGCAGCAAACCATCGCTGATGAGCAGCAATACATGTTGTCTACTGAGCAGTGGGCGGAAGGTGTGTATCAAATCAGGATCTATGGCCGAACCGGTGTGTTTACCGGCCAATGGGTGCTGCAACGATAGGGTTTGTCCACATACGGCAGATCAACCAAAAGGGGCTTTCCACAGCCCCTTTTTTTGTCGTGCTGCTTCATTTGGATATTTTAGGGGCTAATCTTGGAAACTATGGGTAGAATTTTGGTGATGTTGGTGCTGTGCTTTGGTCTGATGTTCCGTGTGCAGGCACAGGATACTGTGTTGGTAAAGATGGCTACGGAAGACGAGCTGTCGATCGATGAACAGATAAATGCAAAGGTGGAACCGGTGACGAAGATGGTAGAAGACATCGTCTTCTTCAGTATACCGTTGACCAAGGAACTGGTGGTGAAAGAAGTGCGGGGGGATAAATCGGTTATTGTTGATGAAGCACCGTATGATATCACCTACGATAACAGCAGTGACATCCCCACGGGCAAATCCTTCTCCATCACATTTATTAGCCCCACAAGGTACCAGCTGTCGTACAAGTATTTTGACGCCAGAGGGAACGAATACCGTATAGACAGGCAAGAAGATTTTGGAGAAGAAGTGGCACTGGATGGATTTCGGTTTACCGTATCTCACAATGAGCAGGTCCGCATTACAACGGACTATCGTTTTGCGGTGCAGCAGGTTTCCATCCCCTTTGTGCTGATATGGTTGATTATCGGAGCAGTTGTTTTTACATTGGCCTTCCGGTTTGTCAACATTACCAAGTTCCGACTGGCAGTCGATATCGTTCGCGGCAAGTATTCAGACCCCAGCGAGTCCGGTGAGGTATCCCATTTTCAGGCATTGACAGCGGCCTTGAGTGCCACGGTAGGCCTCGGTAACATAGCGGGAGTAGCCATCGCCATCAGTTTAGGTGGCCCGGGTGCTACTTTCTGGATGATTCTAGCCGGTCTATTGGGTATGTCATCGAAGTTCGTAGAATGTACCCTCGGCACCAAGTTCAGGCGGATTGATGACAAGGGGGTAGTGCATGGTGGCCCTATGTATTACCTAAGCGAAGGACTGAAGCAGAAAGGTCTGGCTGGACTGGGTAAGGTGCTGGCAGTATTCTTCTCCATCATGTGCATTGGCGGTTCCTTTGGCGGTGGCAACATGTTCCAGGTGAATCAGGCCTTCAAGCAGTTTGCCAACGTGATTCCTGTAGCCGGGCCTTTGGCGCAAGGTTGGGTGTTTGGCATCCTCATGGCCATCCTGGTGGCCTTGGTCATCATCGGCGGCATCAAGAGTATTGCCGGTGTTACGGAGAAGATCGTACCCTTCATGGTGGGGATATATGTGCTGGCAGCTCTGGTAATCATCATTGGCCACATCCAGGACGTGCCGGCCACATTTGGGTTGATATTTTCAGGTGCTTTTGCACCAGAGGCCGTTACCGGAGGGGTAGTAGGGGTGCTGATACAAGGATTCCGTAGGGCAGCTTTCTCCAATGAAGCCGGCATCGGATCAGCCTCCATCGCCCACGCTGCCGTTAAGACAAATAACCCGGTAAGCGAAGGACTGGTGTCACTGCTGGAGCCATTCATTGATACAGTGGTGGTATGCACCATGACAGCTCTGGTGATCATCATCACCGGAAATTACCTGGATGCGGAGGTGTCGGATGGAATTGCGCTCACGTCGGCAGCCTTCAGCGATGTGATTTCCTGGTTCCCGTACATTTTGGCACTGGCCGTTATCCTGTTTGCTTTCAGTACCATGATTTCCTGGTCGTATTACGGATTGCAGAGCTGGAAGTACTTGTTTGGTCATTCCCGGAAGGCTGACATCTCCTACAAGTTGCTTTTCTGTGTGGTGGTAATTATAGGTGCCTCGTTGGATCTGAATCCGGTAGTCGGGTTTTCGGATGCCATGATCTTTGCCATGTCATTTCCGAACATGCTCGGGATGTATTTCCTGTTACCGGTAGTGCGTCGGGAATTACAGGGTTATCTGGAGAAGATTCGTTCCGGCGAGATTGTACGACGGTAGGCACGGTATTTCCGCTTGGGTTGACTAACTTGGGAGGACAAATACCCTCAAGTAGATGTCACTCCGAGAACTCTTCCTGTTCACCAACAAGGAAAAAAGAGGACTTGCCGTATTGCTGTTCCTCCTGTCCATGTCCATAGCAATCCCTACCTGGCTGGGGCAGGTAGTGCTGCAAAAACCGGAGCCCGTAAGCCCTGTTCCGCTCATCTATTCTGCGCCAGCAGCAGAGACTGGGATGGCTGATAGCCCACCAGCATACTTTGCATTCAATCCGAATGAACTTGATTCTATAGGCTGGCTCAAGCTTGGATTTACACCGGCGCAGGCGTCCACTGCAATGAAATACAGGCGCAACGGGGGCTATTTTCGTCAGCGGGATGACTTGTTGAAGTTATACTTCATTGACAAAGAGACCTATCTGGCACTACGTTACTTCATCCGCATTGATGCAGAAAGGCCTTCAATTTCATCCGAAGCAACCACATCCACAGCCGCCATAGATATCAATGTGGCTACAGCCGAAGATTGGGCAGCATTACCCGGTATCGGGCCGGTGCTCAGCAGCCGCATTGTTGCATACCGGAATAGCCTAGGTGGTTTCGATTCCATTCCTCAGTTGTTGCAGGTGTATGGCATCAAGGAATCGTGGCTGGCAGAAAACAGTAGCAGACTGCAGGTAAAGGCTCCTCCCGACAGGACTTCCAGTCCTGCCACCCCTGCCATAGTACCAATCGATATCAACAGTGCTGACTCCGCCCAGCTGGATGCTTTGCCGGGAATAGGGCCCTATTTGTCCAGACAAATTGTGCAATACAGAAATCGGTTGGGCGGCTTTATCGATACGGCTCAAGTCAGGGAGGTTCCGGGTATCAGGCAGGAGCATATAGTAAAAGTGGCCCCCTATGTATCCATAGGATTACCACCGCGTCAATTATCGCTGAGCAATGCCTCTCAGGGAGAGCTGGCTCAGCATCCCTACATAGGAGCATCCCTGGCAGCGTTCATCGTAAGCTATCGGCTGCGGAACGGCGGATTTACTTCAGTGGAGGAGTTGCTGAACTCGTATCAGGTGGATGCGGCAAGGCTCGAGCGGTTGCGACCTTACATTGTGCCCTGATTTGAGCATCCGGTAAATAAGGGCGATTGGGGGAATTTTGCTGCCTGCTCGGCAGAATGCTAAGCGTATATGTGCCTTGTGGTACAATTTCTGTCAATGTTCGAGATATTACCAATTGCCCCAGCATTCAGTAATGCGCCATATCTCGGCTGGGAAACATTTCCACCATGGCACTTCGTGTCCTTACCAATGCAGCTGCGGTTTAGGGCTGAAAAGGCTAAACAATCCGGCAGTTTCAATTGTCCTCCTAATTAGTCAGGTTAGTTTCAGGTATATTTGAAGAAATAAACGCAAGAGCATGTACTATCAACAGACTGAGCAGCAGCAGATGATTGCTGCTATGGTTAAGGATTTCTGTGACGTTCATGTGCGTCCCCATGTAATGGAGTGGGACGAGGCGCAGCATTTTCCACTGCCGGTTTTCAAGGAGTTGGGAAAGCTTGGGTTAATGGGTATGCTGGTGCCCGAAACTTACGGTGGCGCCGGCTTGGGCTATCTGGAATATGTAACGGCGATTGATGCGCTGGCACAAGTGGATCCTTCGGTGGGGTTGTCGATGGCCGCACACAACTCATTATGTACCGGTCATATTTTGCAGCACGCCAGTGAGGAGCAAAAGCAGAAGTATCTACCGAAACTTGCCACTGCCGAGTGGATAGGAGCCTGGGGGCTTACGGAGCCCAATACCGGCAGTGATGCCGGCAACATGCGTACTGTCGCTGTGCGTGATGGCGATTATTGGGTGATCAATGGTGCCAAGAACTTTATTACGCACGGAAAATCAGGTGATGTAGCTGTGGTGATTGTACGAACAGGCGAGAAGGGTGACAGCCATGGGATGACTGCCTTCATCATCGAAAAGGGAACTCCCGGTTTTGCCGCCGGACGAAAGGAAAACAAGTTGGGGATGAGGGCCAGCGAAACCACGGAACTCATCTTCGACAATTGCCGTGTGCACCACAGTCAGGTGATCGGAGAAGTAGGAGAGGGCTTTGTGCAGTCCATGAAGGTGTTGGATGGCGGGCGGATTTCTATTGCAGCGCTCAGTCTGGGTGTTGCCAAAGGAGCCTATCTGGCGGCGCGGCAATATGCCAAAGAGCGCCATCAGTTCGATAAACCCATTGCCAGCTTTCAGGCCATTAACTTCAAGCTTGCCGATATGGCTACCCGCATCGAAGCTGCCGAATTGCTGACTATGCAGGCGGCAGCCATGAAGAATGAGGGCTTGAAAGTAACCAGCGAGAGTGCCATGGCCAAGTACTATGCCAGTGAGGTATGTGTTCAGGTTGCCAATGATGCTGTCCAGATCTTTGGCGGATATGGCTTCACCAAAGATTTTCCGGTGGAGAAATTTTACCGTGATGCCAAACTATGCACCATTGGCGAGGGCACCTCAGAAATTCAAAAACTGGTTATAGCCAGAGAATTATTGAGGTAAAGAAGTTGTCTGCATGGTTATTTTGATTATTTTTGCGCTCTCTAAACCGTAAAGAGGTATATATGCTGATTATTGATGTAAAAGACAGCGACTCAATTGACAAGGCGCTGAAAAAGTACAAGAAGAAATTCGAGCGTGCCGGCATCCTGAAAGAACTTCGGGAGCGTCAGCATTTCACCAAGCCTTCTGTAAAGAGAAGGACTGAGGTGCTGAAAGCCCGCTATCGCCAGCAGATGCAGAGCGACAGCGAATAAACAGATGAGGCCGGGTGGCATGCTGGCATCCGGCATTCCTCCTATGAAGCCACGTCATGTTGCTTGCGTCCTATCGTCAATACCTGTCCTTGGAAAAGCGCTACTCAGCGCATACGGTAGAAGCCTACTGTACTGATTTGGCACAATTCAGCGAATACCTACAATCCACTTATTCTTGTGAGTTAGAACAAGCGCAGCCACTCTTTGTCAGGAGTTGGCTGGTGCAGGTTTTGGCTGCCGATGTTACACCACGATCGGTCAACAGGAAAATCAGCTCACTACGGTCCTTCTACAGGTTTGCTTTACGGAAAAAGGCCATCACGCAGGATCCTATGCGCAAGGTACAGGCGCCAAAGGTAGCCAAGCGGTTGCCACAGTCTGTGGGGGAGTCGCCCTTGCGGCATCTATTGGATATCATGAGTGAGCAAACCGACTTCCCGGGCCTCCGCGACAGATTGGTAATTGAGCTATTGTACGCCACAGGAATCCGTAGGGCAGAGTTGATCTCGCTGACGGATGGCAGCATTGATATAAGCAGTGGCCACATCAGGGTGCTGGGCAAAGGCAACAAAGAGCGCATCATCCCCATTGGTAATTCCCTGATACGTAGCATAGAGCAATACCTTACGGCCAGAGATCAGGCATTTCCTCAAGGCACACAATCATTCTTTGTTACGGACAAAGGCCAGCCGTTCTATCCAAGGATGGTATACAACATTGTAACCAAAGCGTTGTCGCTGGTAACCACTGCCGATAAGAAGAGTCCGCACATCATGCGGCATTCGTTTGCCACCCATATGCTCAATGCGGGTGCTGACCTGAATGTGATTAAAGAGTTGTTGGGACATGCCAACCTTTCCGCAACACAAGTGTATACTCATGTGGAGATGGATGCGTTAAGAGACATTTATAATAAGGCCCATCCAAAGGCCTGACAAACCAAAAAATGATATCATGGAAATCAGAGTAACCGCAGTACAATTCGATGCAGATCAAAAGTTGGTGGAGCTGATTGAGAAGAAGTTGACCAAGTTGCAAACTTTTTTTGATCACATCATCGATGCCGAGGCATTCTTGAAGCTTGAGAACAAGAGCACTCAGGTAAAGGATAAAACGGTGACCATAAAGCTGAATATCCCTGGTAAACAGATGGTTGCGGAGCAAACGAGCAAGGTTTTCGAGGAGGCTGCTGACGAAGCGGTTGAGTCACTTCGCAGGCAGTTGCAGAAGCACAAGGAAAAAATCAGAAATTGATGCTGATTTATTTCCACTCTAACTGAATTTTCATAAATTTGCAAGCCGATTTTGAGCACTTAGTACAAAAGTAGTGCCAAGATTGTTATTGCCGGTGTAGCTCAGCTGGCCAGAGCAGCTGATTTGTAATCAGCTGGTCGGGGGTTCGAATCCCTCCACCGGCTCAGTTCTTTGAACTATTTTATTGGGGAGATACCGAAGCGGCCAACCGGGACAGACTGTAAATCTGTTGTCTTATGACTTCGGAGGTTCGAATCCTCCTCTCCCCACCCTAAGGATGAATAAGCGGGAGTAGCTCAGTTGGTAGAGCGACAGCCTTCCAAGCTGTAGGTCGCGGGTTCGAACCTCGTCTCCCGCTCCACTTATCCTGCCGATGTAGCTCAGGGGTAGAGCGTCTCCTTGGTAAGGAGGAGGTCACGGGTTCAATTCCCGTCATCGGCTCACGTTGCATTTTGTTCTCGTAACCCAATTTTAATTATTACTAAATGTCTTAGTTATGGCAAAAGAAAAATTCGAACGGACGAAACCGCACGTTAATATCGGTACGATCGGCCACGTGGACCACGGAAAAACCACGCTGACCGCTGCCATTACTAACGTGCTTGCGAATGAAGGTCTTGCTGAAAAGAAAGACTACGATTCCATTGATAACGCGCCAGAAGAAAAAGAGCGTGGTATCACTATTAACACAGCACACGTAGAGTACCAGACAGTGAATCGTCACTATGCTCACGTAGACTGTCCTGGTCACGCCGACTATGTAAAGAACATGGTTACAGGTGCTGCACAGATGGACGGTGCTATCCTTGTAGTGGCTGCTACTGATGGACCAATGCCACAGACCCGCGAGCACATCCTGTTGGCTCGTCAGGTAGGTGTTCCGGATCTGGTAGTGTTCATGAACAAGGTTGACCTGGTTGATGACCCTGAACTGCTGGAACTTGTGGAAATGGAAATCCGCGAACTGTTGAGCTTCTACGACTATGATGGCGACAACATTCCAATCGTTAAGGGATCTGCCCTGAAAGCGCTGGAAGGTGAAGCAGGTGGTGTAGCAGCTATCAAAGAATTGATGGATGCAGTTGACAGCCACATCCCTACTCCAGTTCGTGATGTAGACAAGGACTTCCTGATGCCGGTAGAGGACGTATTCTCAATCACTGGTCGTGGTACTGTTGCTACTGGTCGTATTGAGCGTGGTGTTATCAACTCCGGTGATCCGGTTGATATCATCGGTCTGACTGCTGAAAACCTGAAGTCTACCGTTACCGGTGTAGAAATGTTCCGTAAGATCCTCGATCGCGGTGAAGCCGGTGATAACGTAGGTCTGCTGCTTCGTGGTATCGACAAGAACGATATCAAGCGCGGTATGGTTATCATCAAGCCAGGTTCTGTGAAGCCTCACACCGAGTTCAAGTGCGAAGTTTACGTACTGAAGAAGGAAGAAGGTGGACGTCACACTCCATTCTTCAACAAATACCGTCCTCAGTTTTACTTCCGTACTACTGACGTAACCGGTGAGTGTGAGCTTCCTGCAGGTACCGAAATGGTTATGCCTGGTGACAACATCTCATTGACTGTAAAACTGATCTACCCGATCGCTATGGAGAAAGGTCTTCGTTTCGCTATCCGCGAAGGTGGTCGTACAGTAGGTGCAGGTCAGGTAACTGAGATCCTGAAGTAATCACAAGAAAAGTTTGAATTTTTCTTAAACGGGTGTAGCTCAATTGGTAGAGCAGCGGTCTCCAAAACCGCAGGCTGGGAGTTCGAGTCTCTCCACCCGTGCAGAATAAAGAACTATGAATAGGATCAGGGGATATGTAATGGAATCTTACAAGGAGTTGGTAGGCAAAGTTACCTGGCCATCCTTGCAGGAGTTGCAAAAAAGTGCATTGGTAGTGCTGGTAGCATCTATGATTATAGCCCTGCTCCTGTTATTCATGGACCTTATATCTAACAAAGCTCTGGGCTTTTATTACGGCCTTTGAGATGAGTTGGAGCAATAATAGGCGGTATGTCTGAAGAGAATAAGTGGTACGTCCTCAGGGTGCTCAGCGGCAAAGAACGCAAAGTAAAAGAGTACTTGGAGTCTGAAATCGACCGTTCAGGCTGGCAGTCTATTATATTACAGGTGTTTGTTCCTACAGAGAAGGTATACACCATCCGTAATGGAAAGAAAGTTATCAAGGAAAAGAACTTCTTCCCGGGATATGTGATGGTAGAAACCTTCCCGGGTGTGGTTTCACCTGATATATTACAGGAAATCCGCAACGTTCCGGGCGTAATCAACTTTCTGGGTGATAACCATCCTACACCTCTTCGGAAGGCTGAAGTAAACCGCATACTCGGAACCGTTGACGAGATGAGTGAGTCCGGGGTGTCCATGAACGAACCTTTCATCATTGGTGAAACGGTAAAGATCACAGACGGTCCATTCAACGACTTCTTCGGTGTAATCGAGGAGGTTATGGAGGAGAAAAAGAAGCTGAAGGTAATCGTAAAAATCTTCGGCCGCCGTACGCCTGTAGAATTGAATTTTGTGCAAGTTGAAAAACAATCATAGCGATGGCTAAGGAAATCGATGTATACATCAAATTGCAGATTAAAGGTGGACAAGCCAATCCCGCTCCACCCGTTGGTCCTGCGTTGGGTTCCAAAGGTGTTAATATCATGGAATTCACCAAGCAGTTCAATGCCCGTACACAAGATAAAATGGGACAACTACTGCCTGTTCTTATCACTGTGTACAAGGACAAATCTTTCGATTTTGTTATCAAGACCCCTCCTGCTGCTAATCTGTTAATGGATGTAGCTAAGTTGAAAGGAGGTTCTCCGGAGCCAAACCGTAACAAAGTGGGATCCGTTTCTTGGGACCAGGTGAAGGAAATCGCTGAAATGAAAATGCCTGACCTCAACGCATTTACTGTTGAGTCGGCCATGAAAATGGTAGCCGGTACAGCCCGCAGTATGGGTCTGAATGTAACGGGTACCGCACCGTGGGAGGTTGAAGGGTAAGCCCTGTCAGCCAATTATTTACCACAAACTTTTTAAACCGTGAATACGACAAAGAAAAGAAAAGCGGTCAATCCAATGGTGAAGAAGGACACACTCTATCAGTTGAGTGATGCCGCAGCATTGGTAAAGCAGGTGAACACCGCGAAGTTTGATGCTTCTGTAGACCTGCACGTACGACTGGGTGTAGACCCCAGAAAAGCCGATCAGGCACTTCGTGGAACAGTTAGCCTGCCCCATGGAACCGGAAAGACCAAGAGCGTGCTGGTACTTTGCCAGCCCGACAAGGTAGCTCAGGCTCAGGCAGCAGGTGCGGACTATGTAGGCCTGGAAGAGTTCATGCAAAAGATTCAGGATGGCTGGACTGACGTGGATGTAGTGATCGCTACACCACAGGTGATGCCTCAGATTGCCCGTTTGGGTAAAATCCTGGGTCCCCGTGGACTGATGCCTAACCCGAAAGTGGGTACGGTAACGGAAAACGTGGCCGACGCTGTAAAAGACGTAAAAGGTGGCAAGGTGTCTTTCCGGGTAGATAAGTTCGGAATCATCCACGCCTCTGTAGGTCGTGTATCGTTCTCTCCGGAACAGTTGTCAGAGAATGCACATGCACTCCTGGATACATTGAGCAAGATGAAGCCTAGCACCGCCAAGGGAACCTACTTCAAGTCAATTTACCTGGCTAGTACGATGAGTCCCAGCATTGCTATTGACAGTAAAACATTCTAAGGAGGAAGCATCATGACACGAAACGATAAGAATACTTCGATACAGGAGCTGAAGGGTGTGTTCGAGACTGCTAACACCTTTTACCTCACCGATGCTTCTACACTTACTGTAGAGCAAATCAACAAGTTCCGCAGGATCTGCTTCGACAAGGGAGTAACCTTCAAAGTGGCCAAGAACACGTTGATCAAGAAAGCATTGGAATCTATTGACTCTGAGCGTTACGCAGATTTATATGATCTACTGGCAGGGCCTACCTCAATCATGATTGCTGAGGGAAGCAGTTTGCCGGCTAAGATCTTGAAGGATTTCCGTAAAGACAATAGTCGCCCCATTCTCAAGGGTGCCTATATCGATTCGGCAATCTACAAAGGTGATGACCAACTCGACGTGCTTTCCAAGCTCAAATCGAAAGAGGAGCTTATCGGCGAAGTTATCTCCCTATTACAGTCACCGGCCAAGAATGTGGTGTCCGCACTGCAGTCTGGTGGTGGCAAACTGGCAGGCATCTTAAAGACGCTGTCAGAACGAGAAGCATAAAATAATTCATTTCATTAAAAACACTACTACGATGGCGGATTTGAAAGCATTTGCCGAACAGCTTGTAAACCTTTCTGTAAAGGAAGTAAACGAACTGGCTGAGATTCTCAAGACCGAGTACGGTATTGAGCCAGCTGCTGCCGCTCCTGTTATGGTAGCCGGCGCTGCCGGTGGCGATGCAGGTGCCGGTGCTGCAGTTGAGGAGAAGACTGAATTCAATGTAATCCTCAAGAACCCCGGTGGCCAGAAGCTGGCTATTGTGAAGCTTGTGAAGGATCTTACAGGACTCGGTCTGAAAGAGGCAAAAGAATTGGTTGACGGTGCTCCTAAGCCTGTAAAGGAAGGAGTATCCAAGGACGAAGCTGAGTCTATCAAGGCGAAGCTGGAAGAAGCAGGTGCTGAGGTTGAACTTAACTAAGTTCACCTTGACTCCTACTTTTTTACTTACCAGATAATGTTAGGCCTATAACCGAAAGGTTATACGGCCTGATATTTTTTTTACTTAAAGTTCATTCGTTTTATGGCAGACATCAAACCGAGCCAGAATGGCAGGGTAAATTTTGGAAAAATCAACCCATCCGTTGATTATCCTGATTTGCTGGATATCCAAATCCAATCTTTTAAAGATTTCTTTCAATTAGAAACGACTCCGGAAAACCGGCAAAACGAAGGACTTTACAAGGTATTTTCCGAGAACTTCCCTATCTCTGATGCCCGAAACATCTTCGTGCTGGAGTTCCTGGACTACTTTATAGATCCTCCCAGATATTCTATTGACGAATGTATTGAACGCGGACTTACCTACAGCGTACCGCTGAAGGCCAAATTGAAGTTGTCCTGTAATGACGAAGAGCACGTGGACTTCGAAACCATCGTGCAAGACGTTTTTCTGGGTAACATCCCGTACATGACGCCTAAAGGTACCTTCATTGTGAATGGTGCTGAACGCGTTATTGTTTCTCAGCTGCACCGCTCACCCGGTGTATTCTTTGGTCAAAGCGTGCATCCAAACGGTACGAAAATCTATTCTGCCCGGGTAATACCTTTCAAAGGTGCCTGGATGGAATTCGCTACCGACATCAACAATGTGATGTATGCCTACATCGACAGAAAGAAGAAATTCCCCGTTACTACCCTGCTGCGAGCCATCGGCTACGAGACAGACAAGGACATCCTTGAACTGTTCGGCTTGGCAGACGAAATCAAGATCGTAAAGAAGAACATCAAATCCATCATCGGCAGAAAGCTGGCTGCACGTGTATTGCGCAGCTGGATCGAAGACTTTGTGGATGAAGATACAGGTGAAGTAGTATCCATTGAGCGTAATGAAATCATTCTCGAGCGTAACACCATCATCGATGAGGATGCTGTAGAGATGATCCTGGACAGCGAGGTAAAAACTATCGTGCTGCAAAAGGAAGATGTTCAGGAAGACTACTCCATCATATACAATACACTGCAAAAGGATACTTCCAACTCCGAACTGGAAGCAGTACAGCACATCTACCGCCAACTGCGTGGTTCCGATCCACCCGATGACGAGACTGCCCGTGGCATTATCGAGAAGTTGTTCTTCTCCGATAAGCGCTATGACCTCGGCGAGGTGGGCCGCTATAAGATCAATCAGAAGCTGAACCTGTCTATCGATATCGATACCCGTGTACTTACCAAAGAGGATATCATCCAAATGGTGAAGTATCTGGTGCAGTTGATCAATCAGCGTGCTGAAGTTGACGATATCGATCACCTGAGCAACAGACGTGTACGTACGGTTGGTGAACAACAGTACGCACAGTTTGGTGTTGGTTTGGCCCGTATGGCTCGTACCATCCGCGAGCGGATGAACGTACGTGATAACGAGGTGTTTACACCGATCGATCTGATCAACGCACGTACGCTCTCCAGCGTAATCAACTCGTTCTTCGGCACCAGCCAGTTGTCACAGTTCTTGGATCAGACAAACCCGCTGAGTGAAATCACGCACAAGCGTCGTATCTCTGCACTCGGACCAGGAGGTCTTTCCCGTGAACGTGCCGGTTTCGAAGTTCGTGACGTACACTATTCCCACTATGGTCGTTTGTGTACCATCGAAACGCCGGAAGGTCCCAATATCGGTTTGATCTCTACTTTGTGCGTACACGCCAAGATCAACAAGATGGGCTTCATCGAAACGCCATATCTGAAGGTGAAAGACGGTAAGGTAGACTTCACCAGCCCGCAATACCTGTCTGCCGACGATGAAGACAACATGCGCATCGCCCAGTCGAACGCACCGGTAAACGCTGCAACGGGCGAATACATCAACGACAAGGTAAAGAGCCGTCACCACGGTGAATTCCCGATTCTGCAGCCTGATGAGCTGGACTACATGGATGTAGCACCAAATCAGATTGTGGGTGTATCGGCGTCGTTGATTCCATTCCTCGAGCATGATGACGCCAACCGTGCCCTGATGGGTTCTAACATGCAGCGTCAGGCAGTACCACTAATGATTCCTCAGTCGCCTATCGTAGGAACCGGACTCGAAGGAAAAGTGGCACAGGATTCACGCATGCTCATCAACGCAGAAGGAAATGGCGTGATTGAGTACGTGGATGCTACCGAGATACATGTACGGTATGACCGTGACGAAAACGACCGTCTGGTAAGTTTTGAGGACGACAAAGTGGTGTACAAACTCACCAAGTTCCGCAGAACCAACCAGGGTTCCTGTATCAACCTGAAGCCTATCGTAAGAAAGGGTGACAGGGTGAAGAAAGATCAAATCCTTTGTGAAGGATACGCCACCCAAAAGGGTGAATTGGCCCTCGGTCAAAACCTGAAAGTGGCCTTCATGCCTTGGAAAGGGTACAACTTCGAGGATGCTATCGTAATCAGCGAGCGTGTAGTGCGTGAGGACATCTTCACGTCCATCCACATCGAAGAGTATGACCTGGAAGTGCGTGACACCAAACTCGGTGAGGAAGAACTCACTCCAGATATCCCGAACGTTAGCGAGGACGCTACCAAGGATCTGGATGAGTACGGTATCATCAGAATCGGTGCTCGTGTTCGGGAAGGTGATATCCTGATCGGTAAGATCACGCCAAAAGGGGAAACAGATCCGACACCGGAAGAGAAACTGTTGCGTGCCATCTTCGGCGACAAGGCTGGTGATGTGAAAGATGCTTCACTGAAAGCGCCACCATCAACAGATGGTGTAGTAATCCATAAGACCCTTTTCAGCAGAACCAAGAAAGACAAGTTCAGCAAGCAAAAGGAGAAAATAGCACTCGAAAAACTGGATGTACAGCACGACAAGGCTTTGCATGAGCTGAAGACCGTAGTGGTAAACAAACTGTTGGCACTCACCAAGGGTAAAACCACCAATGGTATCTTCAACCTGTACAAAGAAGAACTGCTGCCCAAAGGCACCAAGTTGAATGAGAAGGTGCTGATGAGTCTGGAATATGACAAGATCGACCCGGCAAACTGGGTAAAGGATGAGGATACCAACTCTTTGATCAAGCGATTGCTGCACAATTATTCCATCAAGGTAAACGAAGAGCTGGGTCGCTACAAGCGTGAGAAGTTCAACATCACCATCGGTGACGAACTGCCAACGGGTGTATTGAAACTGGCAAAGGTTTATCTGGCCAACAAGCGCAAGCTGAAGGTAGGAGATAAGCTAGCAGGTCGTCACGGTAACAAAGGTATCGTAGCCAAGATTGTACGTGATGAGGACATGCCGTTCCTCAACGACGGATCACCGGTAGACATCGTGTTGAACCCGCTTGGTGTACCTTCCCGTATGAACATCGGTCAGATCTATGAGACGGTGCTCGGATGGGCCGGTCTGAAATTGGGTGTTAAGTTCAGCACGCCGATCTTCGACGGAGCCAAGATTGAGGAAATCCACGATTGGGTGGAGAAAGCCGATGTGCCGGAATTGGGTAGTACCTACCTGTATGATGGCGAAACCGGTGAGCGTTTCCACCAGCCGGCTACCGTTGGTGTGATCTACATGTTGAAACTCAGCCACATGGTGGACGACAAGATGCACGCACGTTCTATCGGACCTTATTCACTGATTACGCAGCAGCCATTGGGAGGTAAAGCCCAGTTTGGTGGTCAGCGTTTGGGTGAAATGGAAGTATGGGCATTGGAAGCATACGGTGCTGCCAATACCCTGCAGGAGCTGCTTACCATCAAGTCGGACGACATCATTGGACGTGCCAAGGCATACGAGGCGATTGTGAAAGGTGATAACCTGCCCACGCCAAGCATGCCGGAGTCATTCAACGTGTTGTTGCATGAATTACGAGGTCTGGCCCTCGATTTGAAATTTGATTAATCCTTCACAATCCTAACAAACAGGAGGTGCTGTTATGCCTTTCAAAAAGGACAATAAGATCAAGAGCGAATTCAACCAGGTGACAATCATGCTGGCCTCTCCGGATTCTATCCTGGAGCGCTCCTATGGTGAAGTGAAAAAGCCCGAAACCATCAACTATCGTACCTACAAGCCGGAAATGGAAGGTTTGTTCTGCGAGCGGATTTTTGGGCCTACCAAAGACTATGAATGCTACTGCGGCAAGTACAAGCGGATACGTTACAAAGGTATCGTGTGCGACCGCTGTGGTGTGGAAGTAACCGAGAAGAAGGTGCGTCGCGAGCGTATGGGCCACATCAAGCTCACTGTTCCGATCGTACACATCTGGTACTTCAAGTCGCTGCCCAACAAGATCGGATATTTGCTTGGATTGTCTTCCAAGAAGCTGGAATCCATCGTTTACTACGAGCGCTATGTAGTAGTGCAGGCAGGTGTGCTGGAAGATCAGTTGTCGGTAAATGATTTGCTTACTGAGGAAGAATACCTGCAGGTAATGGAATCATTGCCTAAGGAGAACCAGCATCTGCCGGACGATGATCCGCAGAAGTTCATCGCCAAGATGGGTGCCGAAGCTGTTGAGATGTTGCTGAGCCAACTGAAGTTGGATGAACTGAGCTACTCGCTGCGTCATGCTGCCAATACTGAAACATCGCAGCAGCGTAAAGCTGAAGCGTTGAAGCGATTGAGTGTAGTAGAAGCATTCCGTGAAGGCAACGAGAGGATGGAAAACCGTCCGGAGTGGATGGTGATTCGTTACTTGCCGGTAATCCCGCCGGAGTTGCGTCCACTGGTGCCATTGGATGGTGGCCGCTTTGCCAGCTCGGACCTCAATGACCTGTACCGCCGGGTAATCATCCGCAACAACCGTCTGAAGCGGTTGGTGGAAATCAAGGCGCCTGAGGTAATCCTTCGCAACGAAAAGCGCATGCTGCAGGAAGCTGTAGACTCACTGTTCGACAACAGCCGGAAGTCAAATGCGGTGAAGGCAGAAGGAGGTCGCTCCCTGAAGTCGCTGAGTGATGTATTGAAAGGTAAGCAAGGACGTTTCCGTCAGAACCTGCTCGGTAAGCGGGTTGACTACTCCGGTCGTTCGGTAATCGTGGTAGGTCCTGAGCTGAAGCTGCATGAATGTGGTCTTCCCAAGGACATGGCGGCAGAATTGTTCAAGCCGTTCATCATCCGTAAATTGATTGAAAGAGGAATCGTAAAGACGGTGAAGTCTGCCAAGAAACTGGTAGACCGCAAGGAAGCTGTCATCTGGGATATCCTCGAAAACATACTGAAAGGACACCCTGTTATGCTTAACCGGGCTCCTACACTCCACCGATTGTCTATTCAGGCATTCCAGCCTAAGATGATCGAGGGTAAAGCAATACAACTCCACCCGCTGGTATGTACTGCGTTCAACGCCGACTTTGACGGTGACCAGATGGCCGTACACGTGCCACTGAGCCATGGCGCCATATTGGAGGCGCAAATGTTGATGCTTTCTGCACACAACATCCTGAACCCACAAAACGGAACACCGGTAACACTGCCATCACAGGACATGGTATTGGGACTGTATTACATCACCAAGGGTAAGCGCAGCAGCGAAGAAGAGGGTGTTGTAGTGAAGGGTGAAGGGCTCAAGTTCTATGGTGCTGAGGAAGCCATCATCGCCTACAACGAAGGCCGCGTAGAACTGCATGCTTACGTGCATTGCCGCTTACCGGTAGAAGAAGACGGACAGATCGTACACAAGATGATCGAGACCACCGTAGGTCGCGTAATCTTCAACGAAGTAGTGCCAAGAGCAGTAGGTTTCTTCGACACACTGCTGACTAAGAAAGCACTGCGTTCCGTGATCGCCAAGGTAATCGAGAAGACGGACATCCCGACAACGGCTGCCTTCCTCGACGATATCAAGAAGATGGGATTCTTCTGGTCATTCAAAGGTGGCCTGTCATTCAACCTGAAAGATCTGGTTATACCTGACGAGAAGTACCATTTGCTGGAGAAAGCACAAGCGGAAGTAGATGAGGTATGGGACAACTACAACATGGGTCTCATCACCAATAACGAGCGCTACAACCAGGTGATCGATATCTGGACACGTGTAAACAGCCGTATTACCGATACATTGATCAAGAAACTGGCAACACACCGTCAGGGTTTCAACTCAGTGTACATGATGCTCGACTCCGGAGCTCGTGGTTCCAAGGAGCAGATTCGCCAGCTGGGCGGTATCCGGGGATTGATGGCCAAGCCGCGTAAATCTGGTAGCACCGGTGGTGAAATCATCGAAAACCCCATTCTGTCTAACCTGAAGGAAGGACTGTCGGTATTGGAGTACTTCATCAGCACGCACGGTGCCCGTAAGGGTCTGGCCGATACGGCACTGAAGACCGCCGATGCCGGTTACCTGACCAGAAGGTTGGTGGACGTAGCACAGGATGTTGTGATCACAGAAGTGGATTGCGGCACCTTGCGTGGTATCGAGACAAGTGCTCTCAAAGAAAACGAGGAAATCGTAGAACCATTGAGCGAAAGAATCATCGGTCGCACCAGCCTCCATGATATCTATGATCCGCTCACGGATGAACTGCTGGTTCGTTCCGGTGACATGATTGACGAAAAAGTCGCCATGCGCATCGAGGATTCTCCGATTGAAACAGTAGAAATCCGTTCAGTACTTACCTGCGAGTCAAGACGTGGTGTGTGTCAGAAGTGCTATGGTCGCAACCTGACCAACAATCAGATCTCACAGATGGGTGATGCTGTAGGTATCATCTCAGCACAGTCAATCGGTGAACCGGGTACGCAGCTGACACTCCGTACATTCCACGTGGGTGGTACGGCCTCCCACGCCGCATCGGAGTCTACCCTGCAGGCCAAGTTCGAAGGTGTTATCGAGTTCGATGGCATCAAGACAGTGGACCACAAAGCCGACGATGGTACGGTGAAACGCATCGTCATCGGACGTACCGGAGAAATCAGGATACTGGACGAAAAGACAGGCAAGCAACTGTCCAACAACCACATACCGTACGGTTCTGTGTTGATGGTACAGGAGAAAGCAATTGTCAAGAAAGGTGATATGATGACCTCTTGGGATCCATACAATGCCGTTATCATCTCTGAGATGGATGGTATTGTGGCCTTCGACAACATCATTGAAGGGGTAACCTTCAGGGAAGAAGCCGATGAGCAGACAGGTCACCGTGAAAAGGTAATCATCGAATCGCGTGATAAGACCAAGATTCCCGGAATCCGCATCGTAGATAAGAAAGGAGAAACCATCCGTACGTATAACATTCCTGTTGGATCACACATCAACGTGGACAACAACGAGAAGGTACGCAGTGGTCAAATCCTGGTGAAGATTCCACGTGTGATGGGTAAGATCAGGGATATTACCGGTGGTCTGCCACGGGTTACCGAACTCTTCGAAGCACGTAATCCATCTAATCCTGCTGTTGTATCGGAAATCGATGGTGTAGTAGCTTTCGGGGGCGTAAAGCGTGGTAACCGCGAAATCGTTGTTACGGCGAAGGACGATCAGAAGAAGAAGTACCTGGTGCCGCTGACCAAGCACATCCTGGTGCAGGAAGGTGACTTCGTGAAGGCCGGAATGGCACTGTCTGATGGTTCGATTACGCCGAACGATATTCTGGCCATCAAAGGACCATTTGCTGTACAGGAATACATTGTAAACGAAATTCAGGAAGTATACCGACTGCAGGGTGTAAAGATCAACGACAAGCACATTGAAGTGATCGTACGCCAGATGATGCGGAAGGTAGAGATCATCGATCCGGGAGATACCCGATTCCTGGAGGGCGATGCAGTAGATAAGTTCGAGTTCATCGACGAGAACGATCGCCTGTTCGACAAGAAAATCGTTACCGATCCGGGTGACTCCTCTAAGCTGAAGCAGGGACAGATTGTTTCACTGCGTCAGTTAAGAGAAGAGAACTCCTTCCTGCGTCGTAGCGACAAGAAGCTGGTAGAATACCGTGATGTAGTACTGGCCACGTCAAGGTCACTGCTGATGGGTATCACCAGAGCTTCCTTGGGTACCAGCAGCTGGATTTCAGCCGCTTCCTTCCAGGAAACAACCAAGGTGTTGAGCACAGCCTCTATCGCAGCTAAGCCTGATGACTTGATCGGTCTGAAAGAAAACGTAATCGTTGGTCATAAGATACCTGCAGGTACAGGCTTGCGTGAATTCGACAATCTGATCATCGGTAATGTAGAGGACTACGAGAAGTTGATGGCCAGAAAAGAAGCAATAGTAGAAGAAAACGTCTAACCTGATAAACCGGAATTGTCATGGCAGATGCCAACAAAGCCAATGAGCAACAGCTGAACATTGAGTTGAGCGAGGAGATTGCTGAAGGGATTTATTCCAACCTGGCAATCATCACACATTCAAACAGTGAATTCGTGCTGGACTTCATCAAAGTGCTACCGGGTGTACCGAAAGCCAAGGTGAAAAGCAGGATACTGCTTACACCGCAGCATGCAAAGCGGCTGGTAAAAGCACTGCAAGACAATATCCGAAAGTACGAGCAGGTACATGGCGACATAGAAGAAGGCGGCGGTGGATTACCGGACTTACCCATGAATTTTGGAGGTCCTACTGCGCAGGCCTGACATGTTGAAACAGCTATGAAAACCCGGCAAATTGTCGGGTTTTCTTTTTAGCACTGTTCCTGATAGCCTCCGGTATGCTTAGAAAGTCACATGAACTCTCATGCTAACAGGGGCGGGCTCAATTTCTTACAACCATCTATCATATTTGCAGTTACCGGATAGGGGAGGGTTTACCAATCCAAATGCCCAAGGTCCGCAGGAATTGGGCAGCAGCCAAACCACTCACTACAGCCCGTAAAACCAGACAGTCATGGCATGGTACAATTGTATACCGATGATGATGTTGAAGGGGAAGGTGATGCCCAGGGCTGCGGTGAGGTACAGCGTGGGATTGGCATCCGGGATGGCGGTTCGCACGGCAGCGGGGGCGGCAATGTAGCTGGCGCTGGCCGCCAACGTGGCCAATACAACGGTTCCGCCCAGCGACAAACCGGTATAATACCCGATGACTATACCAATAAATGCAGCCAACAAAGGCATGGTAAGACCAAACAGGATGAGTTTGATGCCCACCTTCTTCAGGTCTGCAATGCGATCGCTGGTAACCACGCCCATCTCCAGCATGAATATGGCCAGAAATCCTTTAAACAGATCGATGAAGAATGAATTCAACTGGTGCTGATTGGTAAACCCGATATACATACCGATGAACAATCCACCCACCATCAGTAAGATGCTTTTACCCAGAAACACATCATGCAGGAACTTGCGGATATTCAGTTTCTTTCGCTGATCTGGCAGCAGCGTTGACAGGCTTACGCCCACGATGATAGCCGGCACCTCCAGTAGCACAAGTAATACGGTCATGTAGGTTTCAAAAGGAACTGACTTTGCCTCCAGGTAGGTTTGCACTACAGCAAAGGTTACAGCACTTACTGAGCCATAATGTGTAGCGATTGCAATACTGTCGCGCGGTGAAAACCGCCAGCCGTATTGTAGGATTACCTTAGCCAACAGGGTAACCAAAATGCCGATAGCCACCGTGCCCAATGCCGGCAATGCAATGCTGGAAAGCTGGCTGTGCGATAGCTCGATTCCCCCTTTGATACCGATGGACAGCAGGAGGTAGGCGCTGAGTGTTACATAGATAGCCTTAGGGATCTTGAGGTCACTTTTCAACAGTCCGGAGGCCACGCCAAGTATGAAGAAAAGAATGACAGGATCCAGAAAGTGCGTCATGATAGCTGATGTTGAGTCAAATATAGGGGGTAAGCCCTCCATATTTTACCCTACATATGCACACGCTACAGGAGCGGCTAAGGTGTTACCTTTGCAGCCATGGATCCTCGGAAGCATGAAATAGGTATACTTGGTGGTGGGCAATTGGGTAAGATGCTCCTACAAGCAGCCTCACCGTGGCATCTGGTCAGTCATGTGCTGGATCCCACACCGGATTGCCCGGCAGCTGACCTGGCGACACATTTTACCTGTGGCTCCTTCAGGGACTATGAGCAGGTAATGGCATTCGGCAGGCACCTCGATCGTATCACTATCGAGATAGAAGATGTAAACCTGCAGGCTTTGCGCGACCTACAGTCCATGGGCAAGCAGATTTATCCGCATCCTGATGCGTTGGCTATCATTCAGGATAAGGGCAGGCAAAAGCAGTTTTATTCGGATGAAAAGTTGCCTACCTCTTCCTTTCAGCTGTATGGCGGGAAAGCAGATGTGTTACAGGCATTAGAGAACAAGGAAGTACGGTTGCCATTTGTGCAGAAGTTACGTACCGGAGGGTATGATGGCAGGGGCGTGCAAGTAGTGCGCAAGGACAGTGACCTGGTGAATCTGTTTGATGCTCCTTGTGTGGTGGAACAGATGGTGGAGATAGACAAGGAGCTGGCAGTAATCGTGGCTCGTAACCGACAAGGTGAAGTGGCAGCTTTTCCGCCTGTAGAAATGGTATTCCATCCTACGGCCAATTTGGTGGAGATGTTGGCCGGTCCGGCTGATATTACAGAAGAACAGACCCGAGAGGCCACCGTCTTGGCCGTGCGCATCATCAAAGCCCTTCGAATGGAAGGCATATTGGCAGTTGAACTGTTCCTGGACAAGAGTGGTCATATATGGATCAACGAAATTGCTCCCCGGCCGCACAACAGCGGGCATCATACCATTGAGAGCTGCTACACGAGTCAATACGAGCAACACCTTCGTGCTATCTTCAACTGGCCGTTGGGTAGTACCACACAACATCATCCGGCTGCCATGATCAACCTGCTGGGTGAGCCGGGTCATGAAGGGCCTGCAGTATACCAGGGCTTTGAGCGATGTCTGGCACAAGAGGGTGTGTATGTACATCTCTATGGTAAGGCCACCACCAAACCATTCCGTAAGATGGGCCATGTAACCATTTTAGCTGCTACCTTTGACGATGCCGTTGACAAAGCGCGTCAGGTACGGCAACTCATAAAAGTAACCACATGAGCACACCCAAAGTAGGAATCATCATGGGCTCTGACAGCGACCTGCGGGTGATGGCCGATGCCGTCACTATGCTGGAGTCGTTCAACATCGCTTTCGAGTTGACCATCGTGTCGGCACACCGCACACCCGAGCGGATGATGGCCTATGCTACAACCGCACACACGCGAGGCATCAGTGTGATCATTGCAGGCGCAGGGGGTGCGGCGCACCTGCCGGGAATGGTGGCCAGCCTTTCTCCCTTGCCGGTAATCGGTGTTCCGATCAAGTCTTCGAACTCTATTGACGGGTGGGATTCTGTGTTGTCCATCCTACAGATGCCCGCCGGAGTACCGGTGGCCACAGTAGCACTTGACGGAGCAAAGAATGCCGCTATTTTGGCAGCACAAATCATTGGCGCCGGTGATGCGGATGTCCGCGATCGGGTTATCCGGTACAAGCAGAGCCTAAAGGAACAAGTGCAGCAGAAGATATCAGACCTGCCTACAAAGGGATACCCGCAAGACTGGCAGGAATAGCCGGTTTTTTCAGCAGTTGGATGTGATAAAGAAATCTGCGGATTCCGTAAATTTGCCATCCGCTGAAAACAGCCATCGGGGTGTAGCTCAGTTGGTAGAGTACACGTCTGGGGGGCGTGTGGTCGCTGGTTCAAGTCCAGTCACCCCGACAGTTAAAAGGAGCCTGCATGGCTCCTTTTTTGTTTCCTGTCCGTACTGAAGTAAAGATGCCGACATGGGTATCCCTTCCTCGGTAGGTCATGTGCACCCCGGTTGTTTGGGATAGATGATTTGCCGTTCTGCTGATTTACCAATCAAGTTGCATACTGTTGATTTCATCGGGTAGTGATTTCTGTAGGGGAGATGCACCAATACCCAACACATTGTCGTTAATCATCAGGCACTACCTGTAAATTCACACTACCATTGCCGTTGTTCCGCTAACTTTGCGCCTATGCAATTTCTCTATCCCGGTTTCTTATGGGCACTGCTGGCTTTGGCTATTCCTGTGATCATTCACCTCTTTAGCTTTCGTAAGTACCGGACCATCTATTTCTCCAATGTGGCATTTCTGCGGGAAGTACAGGAAGAGTCCTCGGCACGCAATCGCCTGCGTCATTTGCTGGTATTGATTGCCCGAATGCTGGCACTGGCATTCCTGGTGTTTGCCTTTGCACAGCCCATCTTACCACAGCAGGACGACAATGTGCGGCAAGGTGCACGGACGGTATCAGTATACATAGACAACTCATTCAGCATGGATGCCAGCGGGGCTGAAGTTGACCTGCTGCAGCAAGCCAAGGAAATGGCTATAGCGCTGGCCGATGGATATCAGGAGACGGATCGGTTTCAATTGCTGACCAACGATTTCGAAGGGCGCCATCAGCGGTTGACAGACCGGGAGCAATTCAAGGCGCTGGTGGCAGAAGTAGCAGTTAGTCCGGCAGTACGAACCCTGGAACAGGTAGAAGAGCGTATGGAGCAGGCTACGCAGGGAGAGGAACAACCTGATTTCTACTTTCTTAGCGATTTTCAGGCCTCCACAGCCAACCTTGAGCCGGATACAGGTCATCAGATTTATCTGTTGCCGCTGTCAGCACGTGGGCAGGCAAACCTCTCCATCGATTCGGTGTGGTCTGCTGCACCCGTGCAGATGGTACAACAGCCGGCTACCCTGATGGTCAAGATTACCAATCACGGCAATCAGCCCGTTGAGGATGGTACTCTCTCACTTGTGGTCAACGGAGAACGAAAAGCAGTTGGTAGCTTTTCATTGGAGGCCGAAAGTAGTGTGGTGGATACCTTGACATTTACGGTTACGGAAGCGGGATGGAACGGGGCAACTGTTTCTGTAACGGATTACCCTATAACTTTTGACGACGAATATTCAGTCAGTTTCTTTGCCCCGGACGTGCTGAAGGTGATGGCCATACAAGATGAGCAGTCGCCTTACATGCAGGCGTTGCAGAATCAGGAGGTATTGGAGGTGCAGACCACCCGCAGCACACAGGTGGACTATTCCAGAATGGATGAGTACAGGTTGGTAATCCTGAATCAGCTCAACGGCCTGTCATCCGGGCTGGTGAGTGCACTTACGGCATATGTGGAGCAAGGAGGGAATCTTCTGGTTTACCCGGGCACAAACGCAGATTTGGCCGCCTATGAGTCACTGCTACGGCCACTAACCGGTGCTGCGTTGCTGCCATTGCAAGAAAAAGCACAGCAGGTGCAATCCCTATCACTGGAAGACAGGTTCTTTGCTGACGTGTTCACGTCATGGCCGGAGAATGTGCAATTGCCGGGGGTGAAACGAATGTATCCGATTGATCGACCTGCTCGCTCCCGGTTGATGGCATTACTGACATTGCAGGATGGCAGCACCTATCTGGGCAAAGCGGTTTACGGAAATGGCTCGGTTGTGGTATGTGGCGCCCCGCTGCAGTCGGACTACAGTGACTTGCCACGGCATGCCCTCTTTGCGATCATCGCTGTTCAGGCCGCCCTGGAAGGCAACAGCCGGCAGCCACTGTCTTTTGTGCTGGGACAGGATGAGGCCATCACCATCACTGAACAGCTGTTACAGGACCAGCCGGTGCACCTGCGTGCACAGCGTGCAGATGCCGGCGTGGATTTCATTCCGCCGCAACAGCCTGTAGGCCGCAACACCATCATCCGATTCTCCGGTACCCTTGACATGATGCCAACCCCCGGATTGTATGAGTTATATAAGCCGGGTAATACGGACGTGCTATCCTTGCTGGCGTTCAATTATGACCGCACGGAATCGGCCCTGCAGTACCTGAGCAGTGAAGATTTGCAGACCTTATATCCGGGAGCAAACGTACAGGTAATTGAAGGGGATGACGCAAGCTTGTCAATACAGGCAGGCATAAACAGTAGGGGAATAAGCCTATGGAAACTTTGTGTTATTTTAGCACTGTCGTTCCTGGCAGCAGAAGTGTTGCTGCTTAGGCTGCTACCGGCCAGATAACTGAATCGTTTGCACCTCATGAGCTACCTCATCAAAGCAGCCCACATTGTAGACCCGGCATCTCCGCATCACCATTCTGTTACATCTATCCTCATTGAAAATGGCCTGATTAAGGCAATAGGAGACAACCTGTCAGCGCCGGACGCTGTGGTGTTGGCGGAAGAGGTGCATGTGTCACCGGGATGGGTGGATTTGTATGCACACTTCTGTGACCCGGGAGAAGAACACAAGGAGGACTTGCACAGTGGAGCGCAAGCAGCCATGAAGGGTGGGTTTACCGGTGTGCTGATCCGACCGGATACACATCCGGCGATCGACAGCAAAAGCGATATTGAATACATACGCCGCACACATGGATTGCCGGTAGAAATATGGCCTTCCGGGGCACTTACCCGGTCATGTGCCGGCAAGGAGCCCGCTGAGTTGTATGACCTGCACCAGTCGGGTGCTGTAGCTTTTGGCAACGGCGAGATTCCACTGGCACAGGGCGGCATGCTATTGCGGGCCTTACAGTATGTGCTGCCATTCAAAGGTGTAGTGCTGTACCGGCCGCACAAGTCGTCGCTTGGCGATGGCCCGGTGCATGAGAGCGCCATGAGTGTACGCCTGGGATTGAAGGGAAGCCCTTCCATGTCGGAAGAGATGGCCGTTCGGGAAGCGATAGAGTTAGCGCAGTATACGCAATCACACCTGCACCTGGTGAAGGTAAGTACCGCCGGTAGTGTGGCGCTCATCAAAGCAGCCAAAGCAAATGGTACGCCGGTAACCGCCAGTGTAAGTGCGGCCCATCTGTTGTGGGAGGAAGATAAACTGGAGACCTTTGATGAGCTGTACAAACTGTCACCACCCTTGCGAAGTGCGGCTGACAGGGCTGCTCTGATACAGGGCGTTATTGATGGCGTAATTGATGTGATTGTAAGCGATCACATGCCACAAGACGATGAAGCCAAAAAGGTGGAGTTCGAATACGCTGCACCGGGAATCGCCTCGCTGCCTGCCACCTTCCACATGGCATGGCAGGCACTACAGCCACATACTGATATCGACACCCTTGTTGCCGCTATGGCCATACGGCCCCGTCAGCTTCTGGGCAGACCTGCGGCTACGATACAAGTGGGCGCAACAGCAAATCTTACTATCTTCCGACCCCGTGAGGAAACCCTGTTTACGCAGGACAACTGGGCCGGAAAATCCATCAACTATCCTTTGATGCAGCAGACACTGCCCGGCAGGGTAGTTGCTACCGTGTTGGGGAATCTTATCAACCAAAACTGATCTACTATGGAACAAAACTTCAATAACATGGAACAAGAAATGCCGCAACCGGCTAAGAGCCCGATGCAGACGGCCATGAAGTATGGATTGATTGGCGGTTTGGTATACGTAGCCTTGTCACTGCTCCTTTATTTGATTGACATGCAAGAGGTACAATGGTTGGGTATTCTTGTCAACCTGGCGGTATTATTTGGAGCAATCTATCTGGCACAAACATTTCATCGAGATAATGAACTGGGCGGGTACATCACCTACGGACGTGCAGTAAGCGTAGGGATGCTTACAGCGCTGTTTCTGGGAATAGTAGCTGCGGTATATACCGTTTTGTATTTCAACGTGATTAATCCTGCACAGATTGATGAAATCATTCTGGAAGCACGACAAAATATGATTGATCAGGGGATGAGCGATGAGGAAATGGAGCAGGCGATGAAGATGACTAGTATGTTCATGCAGCCTTGGTTCTTTGCCATTTCAACCATCTTTAGCCTGGGTATCATCGGCCTGATCGTGAGTTTGGTTTCATCAGCCTTTACCCGCAAATAATACCTGACGGTGGTAGATGTATCCATAGTTGTTCCGTTGTACAATGAGGAGGAAAGCCTTCCCGAGCTCATAGCCTGGATCGACAGGGTGTGTGCCGGCGAAGGACTGCGGTATGAGGTACTGCTGATTGATGACGGAAGCACCGATACGTCCTGGTCTGTTATTGAGCACCTGAGCAACACCTTTGCAGGTGTGAAGGGCATAAAATTCCGCCGGAACTATGGTAAATCAGCAGCCCTGAACACCGGATTCCAGGCGGCCACGGGGGAGGTCATCATCACCATGGATGCGGACTTGCAAGATAGTCCTGACGAGATTCCGGAGCTCTGCCGGCTGATCCGTGAAGAGGGCTACGACCTCGTAAGTGGCTGGAAGCAAAAACGCTACGACCCCATCAGCAAAACCCTGCCCTCCAAGTTCTTCAACTGGATTACCGCACAGATGAGTGGCATCGCCCTGCATGATTTCAACTGTGGTCTAAAGGCCTACAAACGGCAGGTAATCAAAAGCATCGAGGTGTATGGTGAGATGCATCGCTACATTCCGGTGATTGCCAAACAAGCCGGCTTCCGGAAGATAGGGGAGAAGGTGGTAGAGCACAGGGCCCGTAAATATGGTGTTACCAAGTTTGGCCTTGAGCGCTTCATCAATGGATTCCTGGATCTGCTGAGTGTCCTCTTCATTACCCGGTTTTCACGCAGGCCTATGCACTTCTTCGGCGCACTGGGTACGCTCACCTTTTTCATCGGTTTCGTTATCCTGCTATACCTGTCTGTCGGCAAGCTGTTGTATGCCGAATATGGCATGACCAAGCGACCCATTTTCTATTTCGGCTTATTGACGGTGGTGGTAGGTGTGCAGCTTTTCCTTACCGGTTTCATTGCTGAGTTGGTTTCGCGCAGCGCCAGCGACAGAAACCATTACCTCATCGATCAAAAGCTGAAGGTAGATTGAAAAAGGTAATCCTGTTGGGGCCGGCACACCCGTTTCGGGGTGGTCTTGCCAGTTTCAACGAACGGCTGGCACAGGCTTTCCTGGATACCGGCCATAGTGTGCAGTTGGTGACATTCACCACACAATATCCCAACGTTCTCTTTCCGGGTAAGACACAATTCACCGATACACCGCCACCGGCACATATCCCGGTATCCCGGCAGCTCAGCAGCATACAACCCGTATCGTGGTGGCGCACCGGCAGGTGGCTCGCCAACCAGCAAGCCGATATCTTGATTCCAGCGTTTTGGTTGCCCTTTATGGGGCCTTCGCTGGGGACGGCTTCTATGCTGGCGCATCGCAACGGCAAGACGCGCAATATAGCTTTGGTGCATAACATGATTCCCCATGAGCATCGCCCCGGTGATCGGTTGTTGTCTGCATACTTCGTGAGGCAGATGGATGGATTTGTCAGCCTCAGCCACAGTGTGCTGGAGGATGTACGTCGGTTTACAACTACCAAGCCCGCAGCCTGGTATCCACATCCGGTGTATGATCAGTATGGCCCACGGGTAGACAAGCAATTGGCCTGTCAGCAACTCGGCCTCGATCCCGAATACAGATACGTGTTATTCTTTGGTTTCATCCGACATTACAAGGGGCTGGACCTGCTGTTGGAGGCATTCCGGCAATCGCCTTTGTCTGCCATGCCCGACATTCGTTTGCTGATAGCCGGCGAATTCTACGAGGAGGAAAGCAAATATCAGTCCTTGTTGCAGTCGCCCGACCTCAAGGATAGGGTGGTGGCTCATACCCACTATATCAGCGATGAATCGGTGGCCGCCTATTTCAGTGTGGCAGATCTGGTAGCACAGCCCTACCGCAGTGCTACGCAAAGTGGGGTAGCACAGATTGCTTACCATTTTGAGGTGCCCATGGTGGTTACCAGTGTGGGTGGATTGCCTGAGATTGTACCTCATCGCAAGGCAGGTTGGGTTGTGGAGCCTACGGCTACTGATATCAGTGAGGGCATCGCCTCATCGATGGATCCGGATACATTAGCGACACTGCAAAGCGGGGTAAAAAAAGAAAAACAGCGGTTTAGCTGGGAAGGACTTGTAGATACATTCATCAGCGTAGCCGAGCAAGCCTGAAATGCCGGTGGCCTATTCCTGCCGCCTGATACTGCTTACATGCTCATATCATCCATATCGAAGTCGCCATACGGACGACCGGCACGCTTCTTCTTCTGGTTGATGCGATAATTGAAGGATACCAAAAATTGCCTTACACGCCACTGGAAGTCGCTGTTGAATTGGTATTCCGGTGTGTCGATGATCCAACGGAAGCGGCGGGAATTGAACACGTCACTCACCCGCGCACTCAGGGTGCCATTGCCTGCCAGTACATCTCGGCTTATGGCAAGGTCTAAGCTCGCCAACGACAGGCTACGTCCTTGTGTGGTCAACTGTGGTGCACTGTAGAAGAATGTAGCCTGCAAATCGTAGGATTTCATTACTGTCCACTTGCTCATCATCCTGGCAGTCCATGTGTAGGTGTCTCTGGAAAAGTTTTGACCCTCATAGATGCCATCAGTGATAGCACGGTAAAAGTTCACGTTGCCGTTCATACTCCACCAGGTAGCCGGGCGGTAGGATACGGTGAGTTCAGCGCCGAAATTGTTTTCGGTAGACAGGTTGATTGGAAAAATACGTGCAAAACCTGTACTGTCAACCAACGTAATCCGCTCGATCACGTTGCTTCTGTGGCGGTAATACACACTGGCGAAGATGGATCCTTTGCTGAAGAATTGGATGAAGTTCGTTTCCAGGCTGTGGCTGAATTCAGGGTTCAGATCCGGGTTGCCACTAAAGAAGTTGCGGCTGTCACTGAAGCCGAAGAATGGCAACAAGGATCGGAATCCCGGCCTATTGATGCGCCGGCTGTAGCTGAATTGCAAGGTGCGTCCCTGCTTCATCTCATAGCCAAGATTGGCGCTTGGGAACAGATTAAAGAACTCGCGGGGATTGATGGAGCCTGCATCCACCAGCTCCGTTTCCAGGCCGGTATATTCCGCACGAAGCCCAGCCTGTACCGAAATCTTGCCGAATTTGTTGCCAGCCTGCACATAGCCAGCATGGATGTTCTCTCGATAGATGAAGAAGTTGTCGAAGGCAGGTAACGGCGACCAATCGTCACCGTTGGATAGCTGCTCTACCAGAAAGTCGTTTTCAATGATACGTACCGTACTGCGCCATCCGGTCTCGAACTTGCCACCCCGGCCAAAGGGATGTACATAATCCGACTGCAACAGCCAGGTGCGCTCATCCTCTACATTGCTGCTGCGCTGCGTGATGTCCGGGTAGGCAGGATCATCTAGGGCAAACTCTCTCAGGTCTGCCCGTTCATTATCGTCACTGATATTCCGGCGTAAGTCGATCGTAAACACCCGGTCTTGCTGAGGAAAAGTCTTGCGATAAGAAGCACTGATTTCTACATCGTGGCTGGCCTCATCTTCTTCTTCGGTTCTGATAACATCCCGAAGCAAGTTGTCGTTGCCGTCAAAGTCACGATAAGTCAGATCTACCTGATTGAGATTGTCACTGAGGCGATACAGCAATGCTGTGGTGATGATATTCCTGTCATTAAGGTAGATGTCGCTGCCAAACTGGAAATTGTTGGACAAGCCACCCCGTATCCTGTCTTGGTTGCGTTCGTAGCTGAAGATGGAATCGCCCAGCGCAAACGACTGAACAGAAGAACCACGCCCCGGACTTTGACGGTAGTTGGCACTAACCGACGTAAACAGGTTGATCCAGTTCTTCCGGTAGTTCATGTTGAAGCCACCGCCGAGGTTCTCCGGCCATCCGGCATTGATGTCAAAGGAACCGTTAAAGCCATCCCTTCTCTCCTTCTTCAATACGATGTTGATGATACCTACTTCACCTTCCGCCTCATACCTGGCCGAAGGATTGGTGATGATTTCAATGCTTTCAATCATACTGCCCTGCAGCTGCCGGAGTGCATCTGATCCGCCTGCACCAACCAGACCCGATGGCTTGCCATCAATTAGGATGCGTACATTCCCGGAGCCACGAAGCTGCACATTGCCATCAACGTCAACCGTAACGGATGGTATGTTATCCATGATCTCCAGCACATTCCTACCCAGATTGTTGGGATCCTTGTTTACGTTGAATACCCGCTTATCCAACATCAGCTCCATCTCAGCACGTTCCCCCTCTACGGTAACTTCTCCCAGGCTGGTAGCTGCTGGTTGTAAGGTGATCATGCCCGCAAATACCGGTTGCGTTTCTACAGTGATTTCTGCACTCTCGTATTCGCCATAGGACAAAAAAGAGGCTTTGATGAAATACTTGCCTGCCTTGGTGGATAGAAAAAATCCGCCACGTTCGTTGGTAGTTGTACCATCGACCAGCGTAGAGTCAGGCAGACTGTACAAGGCGATGGTGACGTAGGGTATCGGGTTGTTGTCCTTATCGACGATTCGACCGGCAATGCCGGGCCCTTCAGGTCGACCTTGTGGCTGCGACCAGGCAAATAGCGTGGCAAAAACCAATGTAATCGTAAAGAATATCCTCATGTAGTGCGTTGATTGCTGACTCCTGATAAAGAATAAAGTGTACAAAAGGTTCAGCCGGAACAAATTTCCGAATTTAGACACGGAATTGAGTTGCAGGTTACTTGCAGCAACGTTAAGATTGGTTAATATGTCCGGATATCCCTACACAGTATTGAATCGCTTCCTTCACTATGTGACGATCGACACACAGTCGGATCCGAATTCATCATCCGTTCCCTCCACCGAAAAGCAAAAAGATCTCAGCAGGCTGCTTGTGCAGGAACTGCAGTCCATGGGTATCAGCGATGCACAGATGGATGACAAGGGGTACGTATATGCCACCTTGCCTGCCAACACCGCTGAGCAAGTGCCGGTGATCTGCTTTTGCAGCCACGTGGATACCAGCCCAGAGACTTCCGGTGCGCAGGTGAAACCGGTGATACACAAAAACTATGACGGCGGCATACTGCAACTGCCGGACAATGTGGATGTGGTGATAGATCCGCAAGCACATCCGTATCTCACAGCGTGTGTTGGGCATGATATTGTTACAGCCAGCGGCAACACCCTGTTGGGTGCCGACAACAAGGCGGGTGTAGCAGAAATCATGGACATGGTACATTACTTTACCACACATCCTGAAGTGCCTCATGGTACGGTAAAGATCCTGTTTACACCCGATGAGGAAATCGGCCGAGGAGCCGACCATGTGGATATACAAAAGTTAGGAGCCGATTTCGGCTACACCGTTGATGGTAAGGACAGAGGTGAGTTGGAAGACGAAACCTTTTCTGCTGATATGGTGCACATCACTATCCATGGCGTTAATATCCATCCCGGTTTTGCCAAGGGTACCATGGAGAATGCACTGAAGATAGCAGCACGGTTCCTGGCAAGTTTGCCGGAAGATTCCTGGTCACCGGAGACTACCGAAGGTAGGGAGGGATTTGTGCATCCCTATGAAGTAAAGGGTGGTGTAGAAAAGGTTGAGATCACCTTCATCATCCGGTCCTTTGCCGACGAAGAGCTACCGCTCTTCGCCCAGCGGCTGGAACAACTCCTGCAGTCTGCCATGGTTGGGTTTCCTAACAGCAAATACGACTTCAAGGTTACACAGCAATACCGGAATATGAAGCGTATCCTGGATAAGCACCCACAAGTGATTGCCTATGCGGAGGAAGCCATGCGGCGTGCCGGTTTAGTTGTCCGGAGAGGTAGTATACGGGGTGGCACGGATGGATCCCGACTAACCTATATGGGCTTGCCTTGTCCTAATATCTTTGCCGGTGAGCAGTCTTTCCACTCCAAGATGGAATGGATCAGTGTGCAGGATATGGAGAAGGCAGTTGACACCCTGGTGCAGCTGGTACAGGTATGGTATGAACAGCGTTAATTCAAAGACATGGATCGCATAGCAGTCATTAAGTCGGATATAGCAGCATCAATTGCCGTAAAGCAGTCGCTGATGCAGAACCATGATCTGCAAGTACAGATAGACAAGTCGGCTGATTTCTTGATACAGGCAATCGCCGGGGGTGGCAGGATCCTCATCTGTGGCAACGGGGGCAGTGCCGCTGACGCCCAGCATATAGCGGCTGAACTCACCGGACGATTCTATAAGGACAGGCCACCTATTGATGCCGAAGCACTGCATGTCAATACTTCATACCTCACTGCTGTTGCGAATGACTACGATTTTAATTCGGTGTACGCCCGGTTGGTAGATGCCAAAGGTAGGGCCGGTGATGCACTGATCGCGATTTCCACAAGTGGCAACAGCCCCAATGTTTTGGCCGCCGCAAAGGCTGCCAGAACAAAGAACATGGCTGTAATCGGCCTTACCGGGCAGCAGGATAGCCAACTCGCCTCGCTGGCAGATGTACTTGTGCGGGTGCCCTCATCAGACACACCGCGAATCCAGGAATGCCATATCCTTGTAGGGCACATCTGGTGCAAGTTGTTGGAATCTCACTTCTTCCCAACAGAATCTGCTGAGTCATGAAACAAGTAACCCTGCTGTTGGCCATAATGGGTTTGCTGACACTGCAGGCTCAATACAAACCACTGACCTTTTCTACGGATACCCTTTCTCTGGATGAGGTGGCCCAGCACATTGGTGCCTACAGGGTGGTGTGTGGTACTGTTTCATCTGTTAGCTTATCCCCCACATCCATAGAAGCTGTTTACCTGATAGGCGTGGGTACACCGGCACAGATATATCTGCAGGTATGGGAGTCCGACGCTTCCCGTTGGCATCAGACACCGCCGGTATGGCTTCCGGTAGGAACAGAGATTTGCGTGCAGGGCCAACTCACCACATACGGCAGGTCGACAAGAATGGAAATCGGGAATCAAGGTCAGATACACAGGAAGGAGAACTAGCGAGGCTTCTTGGCAGCATTCAACCGGTACGACGTATCGATCTGCTGCCTAAGGAATGCGTCAGACAAGCTTCCATCAACAAGTATGGTGTTCCAGTGAAGCTTGTTCATATGATAGCCGGGTTGGATGGCAGGATGCCTGTCGCGCAACAAGGCGGCCTCTTCCGGGTCGCACTTTACATTGAACTGCAGCGGAAAAGAATCAAGAGAAGCAATCAGGAACACATGGCCATTCACCTTCATCACCAACGTGTCGGGTCCGAATGGCATGGATTCTGTGACGCCCGGTAACATCAGACAGTAGGCCCTGATTTCCTCGATATGCATAGCATGCTTTTGGTTGCTTAGGTAAAGTTGAGCAACTTTGGCGGTATATGGAAGAACAGTTGCGTCGATTACCTGCTTTGTTCCTAGATCGCGATGGTGTGCTCAACAGGCGAATCATGGGCGGTTACGTAACCCAATGGCAGCAGTTCGAGTGGCTGCCTGGTGTGTTGGATGCGCTTCGGCTATTAGCGCCTCACTTCTATCCGATTGTTATCGTGAGCAATCAGCAGGGTGTGGCCAAAGGCCTAATGACGGAAGCGGACCTTGAAGTTGTGAATCAGCAAATGCTGCAGGAGATCACTCAGGCCGGGGGGCGGGTAGACAGAATATTTACCTGCACTTCACCGGCAGCAGCGGACGATCCTCGTCGCAAGCCGGGCATAGGCATGTACTTCGATGCTTTAGCAGCCTTTCCAGACCTGCCATGGCAGCAGAAGATAATGGTAGGGGATACACTATCAGATATGCAATTTGGGCAGGCTGCCGGTATGGAATGTGTATGGATAGATTACGGTATTGAAGAAATACCCGGTCAATGGTTCAACCATCGATTTTCCGGATTGTTGGATTGGGCATATAGTTGGCTGAACAGGGAGTAATTCACATCAGAATTACGGAAAAGCCTCCCAGCCAAAGCCAATCGGTTGGTATATTTGTGGCACCGAAAAACAAAATGATTGCACTCAATGGGCTGGACATCTACATTCTTCCAATCATCCATCGGCAGGAAGTTCCTGATGGCGATATCGGGATTATTCCTGGTATTGTTCCTGGTTGAACACCTGACCGGGAATTTGTTGCTTCTGTTACCGGATAATGGTGAGGTATACAACCAATATGCCCACTTTCTGGCAACCTTCCCCTTGCTTCGGCCATTGGAAATCGTGTTGTTCCTGGGGTTCTTTGCGCACATCATCTACGGTATCATATTAGGGAGGGCCAATGCTGCTGCACGGCCGGTACGGTATGCGGTGAGCAATGCTGCTGCCAATAGTTCCTGGATCAGCAGGAATATGGTGCCAATTGGCTTGGTTATCCTGTTGTTCCTGGGTATACACATCGCCGGCTTTTTTGTGAAGGCAAGGATACTGGATGATGTGCCATATGTGACCATCAATGGCACTGAGATGCACAACATGTACGAGGTGGTAAAAGCCAAGTTCGAAGTATGGTGGTATGTGGCGATTTATCTGGTAGGCTTTTTGGCGCTTGGTCTGCACTTGTGGCATGGCTTCCAGAGTAGCTTCCGCACGATGGGGCTGCGTCACCCGAAGTATATGCCTCTGGTGAAAGGAATCGGTATTTTCATTGCGGTGGTGATACCGATTGGCTTCGCTGTTATTCCGCTTTTTTTCCTGATTAAATCATCTATGTGATATGGCACAACTGGATGCTAAAATACCACAAGGCCCATTGGCTGAAAAGTGGACCAAATATCGCTCGACAGTACCATTGGTGAGTCCTGCCAACAAGCGTAAGCTGGACATTATCGTGGTAGGAACAGGGCTTGCCGGCGCAGCAGCTGCTGCCACGCTTGGTGAGTTGGGGTACAATGTAAAGGTCTTCTGTTTTCAGGATAGTCCCCGACGGGCGCATTCCATTGCGGCACAGGGTGGCATCAATGCCGCCAAGAACTATCAGAACGACGGAGACAGCGTGTATCGCTTGTTCTATGATACCATCAAGGGTGGTGACTACCGTAGCCGTGAGGCCAACGTGTACCGACTGGCTGAGGTAAGTGCCAACATTATTGATCAGGCTGTTGCACAGGGTGTACCGTTTGCGCGCGATTATGGTGGGCTTCTCGACAACCGATCTTTCGGTGGTGTGCAGGTAAGCCGTACTTTCTATGCGCGCGGCCAAACCGGCCAGCAGCTGCTCCTCGGTGCCTACAGCGCCTTGGAGAAGGAAGTGGCCAAAGGGTCTGTAAAACAATATGCCCGCCACGAGATGCTGGATGTGGTACTGATAGACGGGAAAGCACGTGGTATCATAGCCCGTAACCTCGTTACCGGTAAGATTGAGCGATTTGCAGCCCATGCAGTAGTGCTGGCAACAGGAGGATATGGAAACGTGTTCTATTTGTCAACCAACGCTATGGGCTCCAATGTTACAGCAGCCTGGAAGGCTTACAAAAAAGGCGCTTTCTTCGGAAACCCTAGTTTTACACAGATACATCCTACCTGTATACCGCAAAGCGGCGACTATCAGAGCAAGCTGACCCTGATGAGCGAATCGCTCCGCAATGATGGCCGTGTGTGGGTGCCCAAAAAAGCCGAAGACTGTAAGAAAGATCCGTTGGATATTCCCGAACAGGATCGTGACTATTACCTGGAGCGTATCTATCCGAGCTTCGGCAACCTGGTGCCACGTGATGTGGCCAGCCGCGCTGCCAAGAACGTATGCGACGAGGGTCGTGGGGTTGGAGCTACAGGAAGAGCCGTATACCTGGATTTTGCAGACGCTATCAAGCGGATGGGTAAGGATGTGGTTAGTGCCAAGTATGGCAACCTGTTCGATATGTATGAGCTGATTACCGGCACCAATCCATACCAAAAGCCGATGATGATATATCCGGCAGTTCATTATACCATGGGTGGTTTGTGGGTAGATTATGAGTTGATGACTACTATCCCGGGATTGTATGCTACCGGCGAGTGTAACTTCAGCGACCATGGTGCCAACAGATTGGGCGCTTCAGCCCTGATGCAAGGATTGGCAGACGGGTACTTCGTGCTTCCAATGACCATCGGTAACTACTTGAGCAAGGAAATCAGGACAGCTCTGCCAGATACCAAGGCGCCGGAGTTTGTGGAAGCAGAAAACAATGTCAAGGGTATCATCAACAACCTTATCGGCATCAACGGAACCAAGTCTGTAGACCATTACCATCGTGAGCTGGGTAAGATCATGTGGGATTACTGTGGCATGAGCAGAAGCGAAGAGGGGCTAACAAAGGCCCGTCGGATGGTGCAGGAGCTGAAGGCTGATTTCTGGCAGAACGTGAAGGTGACAGGTGCAGCCGATGAGCTGAATCCTGAACTCGAAAAGGCCATGCGTGTAGCAGATTTTCTCGAGCTAGGTGAGCTGATGATCGTTGATGCACTCACCAGAAATGAAAGCTGCGGGGGGCACTTCCGGGAGGAAAGCCAGACGCCGGAAGGGGAGGCCAAACGCGACGACGAACACTTTCAGTTCGTGTCGGCATGGTCATATGCCGGAGAAAATGCCGACCCACAACTGCACAAGGAAGACCTGGTGTTTGAAGTAGTGCAGCCAACCACTCGTAGTTACAAATAAACCGACCACGCTAAAACTGATACGATATGCGTTTGACACTGAAAGTCTGGAGACAACGAAATGCCGGAGACAAGGGACGCTTCGAGACCTATAAGTTGGATGGAGTGAACACCCACATGTCCTTTCTGGAGATGTTCGATGTGTTGAATCAGCAATTGATCGAAGAGGGAAAAGACCCTGTAGCTTTCGACCACGATTGCCGCGAAGGTATCTGTGGATCCTGTAGTATGTACATTAACGGTAGGCCACATGGTCCGTTGCAGGAAGTTACTACCTGTCAGTTGCACATGCGCTTTTTCAATGATGGCGACACAATTGTAGTAGAACCTTGGCGTGCTAAGGCATTTCCGGTGATCAAGGATTTGGTGGTAGACAGAAGTGCTTTTGACCGTATCATGCAGGCTGGTGGTTATGTGTCGGTAAACACAGGTAATGCACAGGATGCCAACGCCATACCTATTGAAAAGAAAGATGCTGATGAGGCTTTCGAGGCAGCAGCTTGTATCGGTTGTGGTGCTTGTGTAGCGGCCTGCAAGAATGCCAGCGCCATGCTGTTCGTGAGCGCCAAAGTATCGCATCTGGCCAAACTGCCACAGGGAGATCCGGAGCGGGAAAGAAGGGTGCAGAAAATGGTAGCACAGATGGATGAAGAAGGCTTCGGCAACTGCACCAATACAGGTGCCTGCGAAGCAGAATGTCCGAAGGGAATTAAGATGACCAACATCGCCCGTATGAACGCAGAATTCATCCGGTCGAGCTTGGGCTCAGAGACAACCGTATAGTCTATTTACCCTTGTATAGGCAGCAGGGACGGGATTTTACCCTAACCCGGTAAACGATTATCCGCATCGGGACGTTACTTATTTCGTAATTTAGAACGAATTATCATCCCGCCTGCATGAAACACTGGCTACTCCTTTTGACCCTATCCTGTATGAGCGTGCTGGCTATGGCCACCCACAATCGTGCCGGGGAAATCATCTACAGGCATCTGGGAGGTCCTTCCCCTACCTATGAGATCACCATCATCACCTACACCGAGTCAGCCTCACTGGCCGACAGAGACTCTCTAACGCTGGAGGTTTATTACCTGGGTCAGACCAATGCCATTTCAACCATCGAGGTAGGTAGGGATCAGATTACAGTGTTCGGTTCTAACCTGGGCATACAGGAAAACAGGTACATCGTTGAATCCTACACGTTCCCCGGTCCGGGGCAGTACAAGATTGCCATGACCGATCCCAACAGGATTGACGGAATCATCAACATTGCACAAAGCGTAAATGAGGCTTTTTACATCGAAGACACCCTCTTTATCCGTGATCCCCAGTTTTATGCATTCAATAACTCGCCGGTGTTGCTGGAAAGCCCAATTGTGTTTACCCCCAGGTTCGCACAGTTCAGGTATAACCCGGCCGCCTATGACCCGGATGGTGATAGCTTGGTGTTTGCGCTGGTAGATCCCAAGCAGAATCAGTTGAACAGTGTCAGTGGATACCGCTATCCGGATCATCCGGCTTTTGGTACGCCGGGCTTCCCCAACTCCTTTACCATCGACTCGGTTACCGGAGATATCCTCTGGGATGTGCCTACTGTGCTGGGTATCTACAACATAGCCATTCTGGTTCGTGAGTTCAGAGACGGCATCTTCTTGGGTTCTCTGGTACGCGACATGCAGATTATCGTGGTGAACAATCAATTCAACCCACCGGTGGTACAAGTACCCGAAGACACCTGCATCCTTGTAGGTGATCGCTTGACTGCACTGATCAGGGGGTCGGATCCCGATAATTTCCAAACCTTGACACTGACTGCGAATGGAGGACCATTTTTTGTAGACAACAGTCCGGCTACTTTTGTCAGCAATCCCGCTAAGGGAAATGTTACCGGCTTCTTTGACTGGCGTACTAACTGCAGCCATATCTCACCGGTTCCCTACACGGTTGTTTTTAAGGTGCAGGATGATTTTGTGAATGCTGCCGGAGCCAGTCAGCCATATTCAGATATTCGGTCGTGGCGTATTCGTGTAGTAGCGCCTCCGGTAAACAACCTTACCGCTACTGCCTTGCCTGATGGCATAGATTTAAACTGGGAGGAACCCTACAGTTGTGCTGATGTGGATACGTTTTTAGGGTTCAGTATCTGGCGAAAACGTGGTTGTGACAGTACGTTGCTTGATCCCTGCTTTACCGGGAGCCTTACTGCATATGGGTATCAACGTATAGCGGGTCCGCTAAAGAGCTATAGTTATCTGGATACTACTATCAACAAAGGGGTGGTGTATGCCTACAGGATAGTTCCTGAATTCGCCAAGCCCATTCCGGGTAGTAGTCAGTTCACTTTCAACGCAGTATCCGGATTGCCATCCGATCAAGTATGTGCTGTAGTGAATGCAGATGTACCGTTATTTACACAAGTGGACGTGGCGGCCACTGATGCCAACGCTGGAGTGATACTGCTGGCCTGGGTGGCGCCAAATGCAGACGTACTGGATACGCTACTTAATCCAGGGCCTTACAAGGTAGAATTGTATCGCCACACCGGTTTCCAAGCCATCCTCAATCCAATATTGCTGCAATCATACACCTACCCACAATTTGCGCAGTTTACACGTGAATCATTTACAGATACGGGGTTGAATACTGTAGATGGTCCGTACAACTATGGCCTTACCTTCTATGGAACCCGAAACGGTCAATATTACGAGATCGGAAAAGCTACCAATGCGTCATCCATTTACCTCAATACAGCTGCCGGGGGCAACCGGTTGGAGTTGCAATGGGAAGAGGATGTCCCCTGGATCAACTACCAGTATCAGGTATTGAGGGAGCAAGCCGGTACACCGGGCACTTTCGATACCTTGGCAATGGTTACCACTAATAGGTTTATAGATACAGGGTTGGTAAACGGGGAAACATACTGTTATTACATCAGGGCTTTCGGGTCTTATTTCAATCCGTTTACACCGGATACACTCATCAACAGAAGTCAGATCAAATGCGATGTACCGCAGGATACCATTCCACCCTGTGTGCCGGCGCTAACCGTAGAGAATGACTGCGCAGATATTCTCAGTGGCTCATTTCCGGAGGTGTTGACCAACAGTTTGATTTGGAGTAGCCCGGTAACGCGTTGTCAGGAGGATGCGCTGGTGGCCTATCGTATCTATTACAGTCCGTCTGCCAATGAACCATTGGCCATGTTGCGTGAGATCACGGACATCTCCGATACCGTTTTCTTCCATACCGACCTGGTGAATCTGGCCGGTTGCTATGCCGTTACTGCCATTGATTCATTTGGGAATGAGTCAGACACCAGCAACCGGGTTTGTGTAGATAACTGCCCGTATTATGTGCTTCCGAGTGCATTTAGTCCCAATAATGACGGCGACAATGATTTGTATACGCCCCGCTTTCCCTACTTTTTTGTTGACAGGGTGGAAATGTCAATTTTCAATCGCTGGGGTAATCTGGTGTTCCAGACAGAAGATCCTATGATTAACTGGGACGGAACAGATCAGGTAACAGGAGGCGTACTTGCTGAGGGTGTTTATTATTACACTTGCCGGGTGTTTCAGGTACAGGTGGGCGGAATACAGGAATTGGCAGAGCCGCTAAATGGGTATATACATTTGATAAGGTCTGAGTGATATGTTTACAGGAATTGTAGAAGCTTTAGGCTCGGTAGATAAGATTACGCAACAGGGCAGCAACCTTGTTTTTACGATATCGTCGCCAATATCACAGGAACTACGAATCGATCAAAGTGTGAGCCACGATGGTGTATGCCTTACGGTGACCCATGTCGGAGAAGGAATGCATGAGGTGGTAGCCGTACAAGAGACGCTCGATCGCACCGCACTGCAGTGCTGGCAGGTGGGCAGGAAGGTGAACCTGGAAAGATCCATTCGCCTGTCGGACAGGTTGGATGGGCATTTGGTGCAAGGTCATGTAGATGATGTAGGGATAGTGAGATCCATCACCTCGCGTGATGGGTCATGGATGGTAGAGATAGGGTTTTCAGCAAGTCATGCCAGACTGCTTGTTCCTAAAGGCAGTGTTTGTATCAACGGGGTCAGTTTAACGGTGATAGAGCCCGGCAGTTCCGATTTTTCAGTCACGATCATCCCTTATACCTGGGAGCATACCACCTTTCACCAATTGCAAGCGGGAGATGTGGTCAACCTAGAATTTGATGTGATTGGTAAGTATCTGGCTCGCCACTTGTCACTACTGGAGAGCCGGTAGCAGAATACTTGCATCGTTATTGCGCCTTATCTGCGGCTTTCATGAACCCAAGTGCTTGTTCCCACATCACTTCATAGGGCAGAATTTCCCATTCAGCTGAATATCGGTCCGTTTGGCTCCTCAGTTTGCGGTGCATATCAGCAGTGTCGGATTCAACATACCTATATACAAAGCTTTTCTTTTCTGCAGCCTGCAGCATCTTGATATACGTGTAGGCTCGGAGGTTTTCTTTCTTGTTCAGGTGTCGGTAGGCATAGATGTTCAGGGCATCCATTTTGTCGAAAATGGTGTCCAGCTTACCATCTTTCAGCAAGTATTGGATCTTCAGTGATATCACGGCCATATTCAGGCCAGACTTGTCTTTTGTAGCGTGTGGGGTGTTGTTGAGGAACTGCTCAATATTGAAGTTGGGTATGTACTTGTTCCGCAATTGTCGTTTGTCCATCTTGTTAACTTCAAAGATGTAGTGCAGATAGGCGTGGAAGATGCGCCATTTTTCAAGGCGGATTTCGCTAAAGTATTTGAATCTTGCATGGTTTACTACCTGTAGGAAAATGTCTGCAGCCAGTGGATATTTTCCTGCCTGCATGGCCAGCAGGAAGTAAGCTTCCATGGTCAACAGCCAGTTGGGATTACCTTCATCCAGATAGGCGAGCGATTGTTTGATAGAGTGTAATCCTTTGGTGTAGTCGCGCAAGTTGAGCAGGGCGGCCATACGCATGAGTGAGAATTGAGCAAGAGCACTTCTTTGATAGAACTCCTTGTGGGTATTGTAGTAATGCTCAGCAGCATCACAAACCTCGATCAATGCTTTGAAATCGAAGATCATTTGATAATAAATGGCCTTGGTGTAATAGGTAAGGTGTTGAATCCGGTAGTTTCCGGGGTATTGGGCGGCCAACTGATCCAGTTTTCGACAATTTTCTTTCGCCATGTTGATGACTGGTGCAACCTTGGTATTTGAGGAGGTTACTTCCAGTACCACCTGTTCCATATACCTTTCTGCGGCGTATTCACCTTGCAGCTCTTGTTGGGCTTGTTCAAACTGTTGCAGGGTCTTGTCGTAATCATTTCGTTTTGCCAAAAGACTGTAATGGGTCAATAAGTCTGATGTCAGCGGAACGATAATGGAGTTGAGGTTGAATTTTTCTGCCTGACTGAGGGTCTGTTTGGCGATTTTCTCAAAGGAATACCTGGCACCACTGGTTTTTAGAACCCTGCAGATGAGTAGATTCTTGAAGCAGGTGTGCCTTGCGGCAAGGTAATCTGAGTAGCTGTTCTTGTTGATATCCAAAAAGAACAGGTAATTCAGCATACGTTTTTTGAACCTGGACTTCAGTTTACGGTATCGATCATCTGTAGTGTCGCTATCGTAGAAAGTTCTGGCGGCATCCTGATCAGATTTTACTTCTCCGTTTCTGATGGCATTATAGAAGCGTGCATACTGCGATTGTTGGTCTTCAAGTTCCGCAAGATCTATAAGTGTCACTTTCTCAACTCGTTGCCGTGTCACAATATCCACTAGTTCTTTCAGCAGTTTCATGTAGGATAGAGATCAATAATTTGAAAAACAGATAATTACGTACTA
>CAYYHM010000002.1:0-82134 GCA_964471795.1 uncultured Chitinophagales bacterium
CCGCCTACCGGAGGTAGGTTAACGGTTCAAAGGTCAAAGTTGGCCGATGTGGGTTGTGGGTTGTGGGTGCTCAATAAGCGATAACACCTCCCTTCTTCCCTCCTCAACTCCTCCTCTCCTGAACTACCTTTCCACCCAATCCCCATGCTCTTTGATGAGGCCGATGAGCTCGTCCAGTGCTTTTTCAGTGGGGATGCTGCGCTTTACCACTTCCTTGCCTTTGTAGAGGGTGATCTTGCCGGGGCCACTGCCCACGTAGCCATAGTCGGCATCGGCCATCTCGCCCGGGCCATTCACAATGCAACCCATGATGCCGATCTTCACGCCTTTCAGGTGGTGGGTGGCTTTGCGGATGCGGGCGGTGGTTTCTTC
Source organism: uncultured Chitinophagales bacterium (assembly GCA_964471795.1). Lineage (GTDB taxonomy): Bacteria > Bacteroidota > Bacteroidia > Chitinophagales > S012-47 > CAJXXO01. Next base: position 373 of record CAYYHM010000002.1, read on the forward strand.
CAGATCGAACAGGGTGCGGCCACAGCTGGGGCAAGAGATGTACTCCGTTTTGGAGATGCGGGTACGGCTGGCCTGCAGGATACCGAAAGCGGCATCATTCACCTTCTGCGCAAACACCTTTGGGGCGTGCAACCAGATGCCATCGCCCATTCCGTCAATCAGCAAAGCCCCTGTATCGGTAGCGCTGTGGAGCAGGAAATGGTCGAGGTCTTCCTGTGCATATGTGCGGTGCAGCACCACCGGCACGTCCACGCCCTGGTTCATCAACTCGAACAACGCCCTGCGCAGCTCCGGCATGGCTGCCTGGTTATCAGTATGCAACACCAACACCATAGTGGCATCATTTCGTAGTACTTCCAAGGCTGCCGGTGTGAGATCTGCCAGGGTGGCTTGTACGAAGTTGAGCACGGTATGGCGCTGTGTGGCTTGCGCATAGTCTGCAAGCGAAAACAACGGATACGCCCCACTCATGCCCTGCTGCCAGTCAGCAGCATCCATGATTTTGCGCAGCGTGCCCGGCAACTCGTAGGTTACATCTTCGCTCCCAAGATAAACGAAGTCGGCCGCCATATCGCCAATATGCCATTTGTCCAGCAATGGATCGTAAGTGTAGCCATAGCCCTTCAATGCCAGCGGATTGTCGCGCTCGGCACCGCTCAGGTCGGCAACTACCACCGGCACCTGCTCGCCCCCTACAATGCCGGTGGCACGGGTAGCGCGCTTCTCGAAGCTGTACAACGGAATAGGAATGTGGTCTATCGCAGCAATAGGCGCATGTCCCCGCCTTTGGGTATATCGCTCGGCCAGCATGCGGCCCACCGGAATCTCGTGGACAGGGTCCTCGGTCAGTGATACGCGGATGGTATCGCCCAGACCATCTTCCAGCAGGGCACCGATGCCCATGGCCGACTTGATGCGGGCATCCTCACCGTCACCGGCCTCGGTAACACCCAGGTGCAGCGGGTAATTCATGCCCTCTTCCTGCATCTTGCTCACCAGCAGGCGGTAGGCTTGTACCATCACCTGCGGATTGGAAGCCTTCATGGACAACACGATGTTGTGGTAGTGCTCATCTTCGCAAATGCGGAGGAACTCCAGCGCACTCTCCACCATGCCCAGCGGTGTATCGCCATAGCGGCTCAAGATGCGGTCGCTGAGGGAACCATGGTTGGTGCCGATGCGCATGGCAGTGCCATACTCCTTGCAAATGCGTACCAGCGGGATGAACTTCTCACGGATACGCGCCAACTCGGCTTCGTAGGCGGCATCGGTGTATTCAATGTGTTCGAATTTCTTCTTGTCGGCATAGTTGCCGGGATTCACGCGCACCTTCTCCACAATGCGAGCGGCAATCTCTGCTGCGTTGGGCGTAAAGTGGATATCGGCCACTAGCGGTGTGTTGTAGCCGGCTGCCCGGATGGCTTTTTTGATATTGGCCAGGTTTTCCGCATCATTCTTGCTGGGTGCAGTAATGCGCACCAACTCACAGCCTGCCTCTATCATGCGGATGGACTGTGCCACAGTGGCAGCAGTATCCATGGTGTCGGTGGTGGTCATGCTTTGCACGCGGATGGGGTTGTGGCCACCCATCAGCAGATCGCCAATGCGTACTTCGCGCGTAACAAAGCGCTGGTATTCCGTAAGGCTGTGGCAGTAGAGCGGTGACGTGGATATGATGGCCATGAGCGGGACTGGTTTACGCCCTCATCAATGCGGAAAAGGGCGGTTTTGTTTTGATAGCCACAAAATTACGCAAGTTTGTGTGGGATGGCAGAGGCAAGCGATACCTGGTAGCACCTTCTACCCGACTCAGGGTGCACCTAGCCCCCCTTCCACCTATCATACCGGGTCACAAGAAGAATCAGTGGATTGTCAAAATGTTGCATGGTGCGGATAGACAAATGGAAGGTATATCCCTGGTTTCCTATATTTGAATAACCAGAGAGGGAGGCCAGCATTGGCTTGGCTTGCTTTCTGTCTCTGACAAAAGTTAATACGCATTTTTACAAGCACAATATCATTTATCCAACTGTTTATCAATAGCTTATGATCGCCATCATATAAGGCAGATACAATCAACTCAACTTTAGCGACTAGTTGTGAAAAATTAGAATGAAAAACAGATTTGAATATCGAATGAATAATATTCTGTTGACTAATGGGATTTTGTTTTTAATTGTCGGTGTTCTATATGCTACATCGAAGGGAATGAAGAATTGGCAGGCTTATGTATGGTGGGCTGGAAGTGCAATATGGACTTATCGATATTTTTCCTATCGCAATAATGGTTTCTTGATGATTGATAGTTTTGCCGTACAAATTAATCACTCGATTTGGAAAGGTACAGAGAAAATAAGTAAAACAGACATAAGTAAAATAGACTTTACACCAAAAGCATTTATTATTAAGCTAGATAGCGGAAATAAAATAAAAATACGTAGGAGTAATTTGGTAAAGGAGTCAATTCCAGTTCTAGAAGAATTATTCGACTCGCTTTATGAAAAACAAACATTTCACAACAAAAATAAAATTCAAGCGGGGCTTTGGCCGTTCCAACGTCTCCGCTCTTGACCAAAAATTTCGTCACGTTGGACTCGAATTAATCTTCGTCTCCCACTCGAAATTTTATTTAGCCGTTGGTAATTCATTTGAAGAATGAAATTTCAAGTAAATAATAACATATTAACCATTGGCAACAACTCAATAGAGTTTGCAGACGAAATTGAAGAAGTAGTAGATTTTGAAAATTGCCTTGTCGTTAGAACTAAACGATTCAATTCGTCAACTCTCGAAAATGTTTATGGAGTTAATGAACTAGCAAAAATAACTTGGCAAGTCCCGCTTATGGAAAGTATTGTCTATCAAGAAAAAGAATATATAGGTATAACTAAACCCTATAATAGACTGACAAAAATTGACGACAGGAGAATTAAGCTTCACAATTATGATGGGACAACTTTCGAAGTTGATGTAACTAACGGAAAAATAATTACAAACCCAATTGAATCAAGAATTGGAAGAAGACCTTGGTAGAAAGACACCACACCAATGGGTATAAAATATAGGGCGGACAGTGGTTTCCGCAAGCTTCGGGCTATTAGCAAGCTTTGTCTCGGTTGACAAATACGCAGCTCCGAAATGCCATACGTTTCATACCCGAGAAAGTTCATATCTAATCCCAACTCTTGCATAAATTCAAAAGCCTTGTTTCCATTTTTGGAAACAATCTTTATCTTTAAGCCGTTATGCAAATCAGTACCGAATGAGATTTTTTGAGACGAAATTCTTAGAAGAAGCAGACAAATTTATTGCACAGCTTGACCCTAAGACAATCCGGAAAATCTTGTACAATATTGACCTTGCCGAACAGACCAATGACCCGAAACTTTTCAAGAAACTTCAACATGAGATTTGGGAGTTTCGTACAAAGTTTGCCGGAATTCAAATCAGACTACTTGCATTTTGGGACAAATCAGACAACAAAAAAACCTTGGTAATTGCCACCCATGGATTCAATAAAAAGACTGATAGAGTACCGGCAAATGAAATTGATAGGGCCAAAAGATTAAGAGACCAATACTTTGAAGACAAGCATAAAAAGTAGCTGTATGGCAACCAAAGAAATCAAGACATACTCACTTGCCGAAATGAAAGACAAGTATATCGGCAAAGTAGGTACCCATGAACGTGACGAGTACGAATATGAACTCAGTATGGATGTTTTGGGGCAAATGATCAAAGCTGCCAGAAAAGAAAGAAACTTGACGCAGGAAGAATTAGGTCGATTGGTTGGCGTTCAGAAAGCTCAAATCTCTAAGCTGGAATGCAGTGCCAACAGTGCTACCATTGACACCATCCTGAAAGTATTCAGAGCATTGAAAGCAGAAATCAGCTTCAATGTAAAGCTTGAAGACAATTTTATCAAACTCGCTTGACCTATCATTCGTCTGGAAAGTTGACCACCAAATGATACTAGTAAACCTTGCACTCTCCAGTAATCCGTCTCAAGCGTACAAACCAATCCCATTGACCCACACCCAACCAACCCTGCTAGTGGTCCTGCTGTTCTTTCTATCTTTCAGCAGCTATGCCAGGAGACTAAGCTTGCAGCAGATCCCCGAATGCTGCAAGTCCAAATGGTGACATCAGTAACCATTGCAAAGAGCATACTCGATCAACCCCTGTAAATGAATTAGTCAAAAAGGCAGATTTCGGCTTATTAGGACACTTTATGTGAATTTAGATAGTTTTAATTCTGCTTATTTTTACATTTAGTGTAACTTTAAGCAGATTTTTAGCTATGTCTACGCTTATTCCATCAGAGAAAATCATCGAACGGCTACGGTATGAAAACCCCTGGTGGATTACCCAAGCCATCCCACAGCCGTATAGCTCTATGGCTAAGCGGCTCTACTTTACCCTCTTCTATCCTTTCGTTACGGAAACAAGTGTAAAACGAGCCGTAGTGTTAATGGGACCTAGAAGGGTGGGAAAAACTGTCATGCTTTTCCACTGCATCCAAGAACTAATTGAGAAAGGCGTTGACCCTCAAAAAATATTCTTCATTGGAATCGATAACCCCATCTATGTAAACCTGGGCTTAGAGGATCTGCTTACACTTTGCAAGGAATCTCTGGCACAATCCAATCTGGATGGTTGCTATGTGTTCTTTGACGAGATACAATACCTGAAAGACTGGGAAAGGCATCTCAAGGTACTAGTTGACTCCTACCCGGAAACCAAGTTTGTTGCTTCAGGCTCGGCAGCGGCAGCTTTGAAATGGCACAGCACAGAAAGTGGCGCAGGCAGGTTCACCGATTTCTTGCTACCACCACTGACCTTTCAGGAATACATTCACCTGAAGGGGTTAGACCACCTGATTCGAAATGGCGAGATTCAGTATGGAGACAAGAACATACCATACTGTCTGTCACACGACATAAAGGCCTTGAATCAGGAGTTTGTCCACTACCTGAATTTTGGTGGATACCCGGAAGTGGTATTGTCTGAGAAGATGCAGAGTGACATGGGCAGGTATGTGAAGAATGACATTGTGGACAAAGTACTACTGAGGGATTTGCCTGGCCTGTATGGCATAAAGGATGTGCAAGAACTGAACAGATTCTTTACCTACATTGCCTACAATACGGGAAACGAATTCTCTTATGAGACCATGTCCAGGGATAGCGGCATTCAAAAAGACACACTGAAGAAGTACCTGGAATACCTGGAAGCTGCCTTCCTGATTAAAGTGCTGAATAAAGTGGGCGTAACAGCAAAACGGCTGCAAAGAATCACCAGCTTCAAGGTATACCTTACCAATCCATCGCTACGAACCGCACTATTTTCTCCCGTAGCAGCAACAGATGCGGAAATGGGGAATGTGGTTGAAACCGCCATTCTTTCGCAGTGGATGCACCGTGAGAAACTGGACTTACAATATGCCAGATGGAAAGAGGGCAGAAAGGAAGGTGAAGTTGATTTGGTATTGGTAGATAACAAAAGCTATAAACCAGTGTGGGGCGTAGAAATAAAATGGAGCAACCGATACTATGACAGACTGCAAGAATTGAACAGTCTCACCAGTTTTTGTCAGGAAAACAAGCTAGATGCTGCGGTAGTCACCACCATAGACATATTGGGATCCAAGCAGGTGGACCATCTCACCTTTACCTTTGTGCCGGCTTCTATATATGCCTACAATATTGGCGAGAAAACCTTGCAAGTGAAATCCAACAACCAAATGGACACCCTATCGCCTTAGCATTGCTGTTATTTAATGGCACCGCTCGTTGCTACTTTTACAGATAACCAACCCCAATCAATCCCATTGACCCAGATGCAATCATCCTTGCTACCAGCCCTCCTGATTTTGCTATCCTTCAACGGCTATTGCCAGGAAGATTCGGCAACAGCTGATAAGCCATTTTTGCACGATCCCTCATGGTCGCCCTACACTGCTTATGATCATTCCTTTCCCCATGGGCCTATCAGTCAGGTGGTGCGGATGATATTCCAGGATAGTAAAGGAAATACCTGGTTTGGCACGCAAAATGGCGCGTTCCAACTAACTGGGGGTGTGTTGGTGCACCTGAATGCCATACAAAGTGAATCGGGTAAGGGTGTCACCATCAAGGATATCAACGAGGGTGCCGATGGAACCATCTGGCTGTGCCATAGCGATGGCATCAGCAGCGTGACCGGAGAATTGGTAACGAATTATTATGAATCGGACGGTTTGCTGCACAACGATGTGTGGTGCCTGGAAGCAGACGCGCAAGGGCGGATTTGGATCGGGACATATGCGGGGGTGTGCGTGTGGGATGGGCAGGCATTCACGCCTTTCCACCTCCCTGAAGGACAAAAAGACACCACTGTAGCCATATCCGGCACCAGGATGGTGCACAGCATCCTGTGCGACAGCCAAGGGCAATTGTGGTTCAGCACCAATGCAGGTCTGTTCCGGTATACAGATGCTACTTTGACGGATTTCACAGATACTTTGGGCTTGCCCACCCGCTTTGTGTCCGGCACCTTTGAAGACCCCTCGGGCACTTTGTGGATTGCCACTAAAGAAGGCTTGTATAAGTACCGGGATCAAGTGGCCACCAACATTACAGCCGGAACCATAGACATCGGAAAAGGTATTGGCAGTGTGGCTGCCGATAAGGAAGGTACTATTTGGTTCGTGGCCAATCAGCACCACCTGTACACCTACGATGGACAGGAAATCACTGAATTCCAGCCTGCCACATCAGAAAAAGGGCCGGTGGTATTTCAAGTATTCAAAGACCGGGATGACAGGCTGTGGTTCGTAGGTTTTGGTGGAGCTTTCCGATTGGAACGAGGTGGTTTTGTACCTATCACCAGGCAGGGGCCGTGGTGATATAGTAATCTGGTAGTGTGAACCATCTCCCTCCACTTTGCCAGTTGTAACTGCTTACCCATTTCTAAAGCAATCTCAATTCTTTCCATAGCCACCACCATTTTTGGGATTATCTTCAAGTTGCCAAAGCTTTCCTTACGTTGACGAACTTGCTCATACTTGCAGAAAAGACGCTCCACCTAAAACGGCACGAGTTTCTGAAACTAGGTGGCACCACAGACACCAATATCTACCTGGTGGAAAGTGGTACGCTACGGCTGTTCATACTGGACAATGGCAAGGAGCAGAACATCAGTTTCGGGTACCCCGGCCTGCTGATAGGCGCGTTGGAATCCTTCCTCACGGCACAACCTTCCCCGGTGTACATCCAGGCCATCAAAAAAGCCACCGTCAAGGTAATTCCAAAGGCAACCGTAGAAACATACCTTCAAGATGATCATCACAAGGCTGATTGGTATGGCTCGATGGAGCAAGTATTGCTGCAGCAGATTGAACGGGAGCTGGACCTACTCACCAGTTCATCCAGAGAACGATTCGAGAGGGTGCTGTGCAGGCATCCGCGTTTGTTTCAGGAAATACCACACAAGCACATTGCCAACTATCTTCGGATGAGCGCTGAGACCTTGTCGAGATTAAAAAGTATTGACCTGCATCAAGATTTGGTATAGGCTGGTAATAGAATTTTGCATCGAACCAACCACACTGCTTCATGAACATCACCATCATAGGTGGCGGAATAGCCGGATTGACTACCGCATTGGCCCTTCGAAAAGTAGGATATCACTGCACCGTGCATGAAAGAGCCAGCGAATTGACTGAAATTGGTGCCGGTATCTGGATGCAACCCAACGCCTTGAAAGTGCTGGACTGGCTGGGATTGGGAGACGCAGTCCGCAGCAAGGGTATCCTGCTACAACAGGTAGACATTACCAATGCGCAACTGGTGCCCTTCAAAAAAATGGCTCCGGAAGTAGTGCAAGATGCTACAGGCAATAGAATAGTGGCCATCCACCGTGCCACCCTTCAGCAGTTGCTTTACGAGGCTTTACCGACAGGAACTGTCAGGTTTGGCGAACCTTTCAAGGGCTACACCGCCACAAACCAAGGGTTGACAGTGCAGGTGGGTGACCGCTCTTTGCCCACCGATGTGCTGATAGGCGCAGACGGTATCCACTCGAAAGTGAGGGAGGCGACCTTTGGCACTACTGCCTTGCGGTACTCCGGACAAACCTGTTGGAGAGGAGTGGCTAGCATGTCGCTACCCGATGCTTTTCGGCAGTCGGGCATTGAAAGTTGGGGTCTTCAGATTCGATTCGGCTTATCGCAGATCGCCCCTGACAAAGTGTATTGGTTTGCGGTAGCGAAGGCGCCTGAACATGGTAAAGATGATACCGACAACCTCAAAGTTAAACTCACGCAAATGTACCGGGGTTTTCACCCGCTAGTGGTGGACATCATCCAACATACCCCCGACCAACGCATCATCAGGAACGATATCTCTGATTTGAAAAGATTGTCCACCTGGCATAAAGAACGAGTGATGCTGGTGGGAGATGCTGCACATGCCACAACGCCCAACATGGGGCAAGGAGCAGGGCAGGGCATGGAAGATGCCTACTACCTGGCCAACCTATTGGCTAAGTATGCTACGCCTGAAACGGCCTTTCAGCAGTTTGAAAAGGCTAGAAGAAAAAAGGTGGACTACGTGGTGAACAACTCGTGGCGATTCGGCCAGATGGCGCACAGCGGATGGGGACAGGCCGTAATGAAAACCATCATGAAGATTACCCCTACCAAAGTGCTGAAGCAGCAGATGGAGGATTTGTATGCTATTCAGGAGGAGTTTTGACTCTTCTATGCCGGATTATGGAGGAATTGTAGGCTAATTATTCCATCATTTGCTACTCACCTGCCAGTTGCCTTTCTTTGCGGTTGAACGCAAACCCCTTTACCCCATGTCCAGAAGACGATTCCTCCAACAAACACTCACCGGACTGCCTATTCTGCTGCTGGGGCCTACCCTCACAGCCGGTTGCAAAAAAGAGCAACCGCTGCCACCCAATGGCAAAACCGTATTGGTGATAGGTGCCGGTATGGCCGGACTAGCCGCGGCTGAGCGATTGCAATTCTATGGAGGGGCAGTGACCTGCATGATGTGAATACCAACACAAAACCTGGCTCATGAAGCAGTCAGTTCATTGTTTCCATTTAATAGCATCTCCTTCTAGGTGAACAATCGGTTGATTGTCATTTGATTGCCACAAATAGGCAAGCTACTCTTTTGTATTTACTGGCTTTCCTATTTTTAGCAGAACTGCATTTATTGTATATATTTTTTTTAATACTCTCAATATTCCAAAACCTTCCTACAGCTTAGCCTCTAAGAGTTAAATCTATCTACGACATGGAGACAGTCTCAAATTCTATTGGATAGCAACAAGTTTGACTGAAATCAATAGAAATATGTAACAACTTATATATGTTAAATTTTACACAATATGCAACGACAATCAGCAATCCATTCAATAGCTATCTTTTCGATATTATTAATATCAGAGGTGATTACTAATAATTTAAGTGCTCAAAATTTTGAATGGGTAAAAACTTTTAAAGATTATCATAATAGTATCGGAAATTGTATCGCAATTGATGCATTAAATAACGTTTATACTACTGGAAGCTTTACAGACACCATGGACTTTGATCATGGGCCAAACGTTTTTAATGAAATAGCTGTGGGACAGCTTGATATATTTATTCACAAAATGGATGCCTCTGGTAATTTTGTATGGGTCAAAACAATTGGAGGTGTTTCGTCAGAATTTGGCAGCTCAATCAGCATTGACTCTTCGGGAAATGTATATGTCGCTGGCGGATTCAGAAATACTGTAGATTTTGACCCGGGACCGGGGACAGCATTGCTTACAGCTTCTAGCAATATTGACTACTTCATTTTAAAATTGGACGCATCTGGAAACTTCTTGTGGGCAAAGTCTTTTGATGGAAATGTATTTTCCATGAAGGTCGATGGTGCTGGAAATGTGCATACTACGGGGATATTTTCTGGCACCATTGACTTTGACCCGGGACCTGACACTAGCTATCTGAGTTCGCTAGGCAATGCTCTCGACATTTTTGTACAAAAATTAGATGCTAATGGTGATTTTCTCTGGGCAAAAGCGTTTTCGGGGCCAAACATAGATTTTGGTTTTTCCATTACGCTAGATGATATGGGGAATGTGTATACCGCAGGATACTTTGCTGAAACGGTAGATTTTGACCCGGGTCCTGATACATCCTTCTTTACTTCAGCCGGACAAACAGATGTTTTCGTACACAAAATGGACGCTTCGGGTAATTTCATTTGGGTAAAAACATTTGGCGGAATCAATTATGATTATTGCTATTCAATTAGTGTCGATCCCTCAGGCAATATTCTTACGTCTGGAATTTTTGAAGCCACCTCAGACTTTGATCCGGGAATAGATACATTTTTCCTTACCGCCACCGGCAATTTTGGAATTTTTGTGCATAAAATGGATAATGCCGGAAATTTCCTTTGGGCAAAATCCATGGTGGGAACTGATGGAGGAACGGCCGTCTCAACCATTACGGATGTATCAGGCAATGTCTATACCGCAGGTAGGTTCCTGGAAACATTAGATTTTGATCCAGGATCAGGAGAGGCAATCATAACATCATTAGGAAAAGATGATTTCTTCGTTCAAAAAATGGATGCATCCGGTAATTTTCTTTGGGTATCAACACTTGGAGGTCCGGAAAGAGACGAATGCCTAGATATTGTAGTAGACAAAAAGGAAAATGTGTATTCAAAGGGCAACTTCTCAGGTACGGTAGATTTTGATCCAGGCCTTGGAACAGAATTCATTACTTCAGTAGGAAGCATTGGAAGTTTTGTACATAAAATGAGTTCAGCAACAACAGGAATAAGAATAATTGATAGTGAAACTTACGCTTCACCTTACCCAAATCCAACCAATGGTGTGGTAGGTCTTTCTTTTGAGAAGCCACTGATGAATGTTACTATTACCGTTACTGATGTTAGAGGCAGAATTGTGTATAAAAATCGGTTTGACACACTAACATATTCACAGATTCATCTTACCGGTGCTGCCGGTCTTTATTTGCTAAGAATAGAGACGCCAAATGGGCAGCAGGTGGTGAAGTTGATTAAAGAATAAGAATAGGTTGTTATAATGACCCACGCAAATCCCAGCCATGAGAATTGAGAAACATCTATTTGCGATATCGCTGGCAGCGGGTATCATCATCATGTTGATAGGATTTGTTATGTTAATGATGAGAGGTAGCTCTCGTTTTGTATATGCAACCAAGTCAGGTGACACAATTTCAGGTACTATCCAAGGGGAAGAACTGCTATTGCTCGGAATTGGATTGCTCCTGCTATCACGCCTACTCTACAGATGGTATCGAACATCACAAAAGACATTGAAAAAAATGGACTAGCTGGTACTCCCTCAGGCCGCTCTTCATTTGCTACTCACCTGCCAGTTGCCTTTCTTTGCGGTTGAACGCAAACCCCTTTACCCCATGTCCAGAAGACGATTCCTCCAACAAGCCCTCACCGGACTGCCCATATTGCTGCTGGGACCTACCCTTTCAGCCGGCTGCAAGAAAGACAACCCATTGCCACCCAATGGCAAAACCGTATTGGTGATAGGTGCCGGTATGGCCGGCCTGTCAGCCGCTACCCGTCTACAACATTACGGCTTTACGGTAACCGTGCTGGAGGCGCAATCCACTCCGGGTGGCAGGATTCGCACCCAACGATCAGCCGGCCTACCCTTTGACGAAGGCGCCAGCTGGATCCATGGGCCGCGAGGAAACCCCATCAAGGACCTGGCCGACAAGGCCGGAGCATCTACCTACCGCACTGATGATGACAGCGTAACCGTGTATGATACCAACGGCACTGCCTACACGGATGCAGCCTTGACCGATGCCGAGAAGCAGTTCAACAAGGCATTGGAAGCCGTGCAACAAGCCGGCACCGATGCCCAAAGCTTTGCGACGGTGTTTCACCAGCTGTATCCCGCAGAAGCCGATAACCGTTTGTGGAAATACATGCTGTCCGCCTATCTGGAGTTCAGCACCGGTGGGGACATTACCCAACTTTCCTCCCGCTATTTCTATGACGATGAAGCCTTCCGCGGACAAGATGTAATCATCACCAACGGCTACGACACACTGACGAATTACCTTGCCAAAGACCTGAATGTAAGGCTCAATAGTCCGGTTACTTCCATCCAGTACGGAGGATCGCAGGTAGAGGTAGGCTTAGCACAAGAAACCCTCACAGCCGATTTTGTAGTGGTGACTGGACCATTGGGTGTGTTGCAACGCAAGGACATCGTTTTTACACCCGGTCTGCCTGCGCAAAAGGAAGCAGCCATCAACAGCTTACAAATGGGCGTGGTCAACAAGTTCCTGCTGGTATGGGATACTCCATTTTGGGACACCTCATTGCAGTACATCGGCTACACGCCTGAGGTAAAGGGGCAGTTCAACTACTTCCTGAATCTGCGCACCTTCAGCCAAACGAACGCCCTGATGACCTTTGCCTATGGCGACTATGCTACGCTGACCGAGGGTATGACAGATGCTGCCATCACTGACATCATCGTACAGCAACTACAGACGATCCACGGCACCTCAGTGCCACAGCCCAACCAATTGCTTCGTACAAGATGGGGCAGTGATCCATTTGCCTATGGTGCCTATTCCTTTGTGCCGGCAGGTGCTACCAGTGCGGCCTACGATGTAGTAGCAGACGCAGTTGACAACAAGCTGTTCTTTGCCGGAGAGCACACCTCCAAAGACTACCGAGGCACGGTGCATGGCGCCTACCTCAGCGGCATCCGTGAAGCAGATAAGTTGCTGGCTTTGGTGTAGGATGTCCCAGTGTGGAAGTCAGGAGGGAACAAATCAAATAAATATGTTTTTGTTTATTTTAGATTTTATTCACGCACATGCTTATAGCCGGAATCAATAATAATTTAATCCCATTAAAATTTGTTCTAATGTCTAAAAAAGACTTCTTCAGATTAATCATCAAACTCTTCGGTCTGTATTGTTTGATTACTACTGTTTTTCAGTTCATTCCTGCTATTTATACGTATTGGGCACTGGAAATTGACAAGGGGACTTGGATTCTTGCAGCTGGGTCTATCTTGCTTTTTGTATTTATTTATGTTTTATTAATCCAGAAAGTCGATATAATCATCAATAGATTGAAATTGGATAAAGGTTTTGATGATGATTATCTGCAAATAGGAGATTTTGATTCATCAAAACTGGTGTCTTTTGCATCAATCCTGATCGGCGGATTTCTACTAGTTGACTACTTCCCTAGATTTTTATATCAAGCCTATGATTTATTTAAGAAAAAAATTCAGTACAGTGGGCATGATTATACTTCACCTCTCATAAACTTAGGTCCTAGCGAATATGATTTTGCGCTATCTATTATAAACATAGTAATTGGCTTCTTCCTACTCACAAACTATAGACACGTAGCGCAGTGGTTAACGAGAATACACGAAAAATCCAACCCCTGAAAGACCCTACCGAAGCATATTACATGGCGCCTACCTCAGCGGCATCCGTGAAGCAGATAAATTGTTGGCTTTGGTGTAGGATTGATCTACCCTTGGGCATTTGTCTAATGCTTATGAAACTTCTGCCTTATTTACACATTCACACCTTATACTAGGCTTTTATCCACTTACCCACTCATTCATCTTACTCACCCACTCCCTACACGTCTCCTTCCAACGGCCGTATTACCAGCTCTTCCACCACGGTTTGCGGCGCCATGTGATAGGCATGCAGGATGAGTGCCGCTACATCATCAGCCGGCATGAAGCGCTCTTCGGGGAGGCCTGCTCCCGCCCAACTGTCGGTATAGGTAGCCCCCGGCATGATGCTGCTGACCCGTACCTTGCCCATCCACTCCCTGCGTAGGGCGCGTGAAAAGCCAAGTAATGCATGCTTGGTGATTGTGTACAGACTGGCGGGATAGGCTTGCAGACTGGCAATGGAGCAGATGTTGAACACATAGCCTGTGCCGTCCTGCACCAGTACTGATTGTAGCGCTCGGGTTAGTTGGTAGGCGCTGGTAACGTTGGCAGCCATGAGGTGTTCCAGCACCCCTTCCGGAGCAGTCAGAATGTTATCGGGCGTAAAACTGCCGGCATTGTTCACCAGCACATCTACCCTACCCCACTGTTGCATCACCGCCTCTGCAAAGGCCTGCACCCCGGCCCCATCGGTAGCATCCACAGCCATCATGATGGGCTGTGCATCGGAGCGGATGGACAAGATCTCTGCCCGCAAGGCTTCCAGCTTGTCAGCACTGCGGGAGTATACTGCCACATCGAAGCCGGCATTGGTGAATTGCAGGGCGATGGCGCGACCGATACCACGGGATCCACCGGATATCACTGCTTTTGGTTTGACGGGGTGCTGCATGACCTGTATCTTTACCGACAAAGGTCGCAAACCAGATTGGTAGGATGAACATGTTTACCCACTTTGGAAGATACTTGTTGCTGTTGAAGCACATGTTTGCCCGTCCCGAAAGCTGGCGCATGTACTATATAGAAACTATGCGTCAGATGAACGACATCGGTGTCGGCTCGCTGGCCATCGTGGCGATGATCAGCTTCTTCATCGGTGCCGTTACGGCCGTACAGACCGCCTTTCAGCTGCTGACCAGTTTCATCCCGCAATACTATGTGGGCTACATTGTGCGCGATACGATGCTGCTGGAACTCGCCCCTACCATCACCTGTCTGGTGCTGGCCGGCAAGGTGGGCTCCAACCTGGCCTCCGAATTGGGCACCATGCGCATCAGCGAGCAGATCGATGCCCTCGAGATCATGGGTGTCAACACATCGGGATATCTCATCGGACCGAAGATCATTGCCGCACTCATCACCATACCATTATTGGTCATCTTTGCCGCTGCGCTGGGCATGGTGGGCGGCTATGTAGCCGTTGCGGCAGCCCCGGAACTGGACCTGGCCGCCTATATCAAAGGCCTTAAGGTGTTCTTCGACCCGTTCTATGTTACTATTATGATGTACAAGGCGGTGGTATTCGCCTTTTTGCTTACTTCCATTAGCTGCTATATGGGCTACTTCGTAAAAGGAGGCGCCCTGGAAATCGGCAAGGCCTCTACCCGCGCCGTAGTGGCCAGCAGCGTAATGATTCTGGTAGCCGACTATGTACTGGCATTGATACTCACATGATTCAGGTGGCACATATCAACAAGTCGTTTGGCACCCAGCAGGTGTTGTATGATATCAATGCGGAGTTCCAGTCGGGCACTACCAACCTCATCATCGGTAAATCAGGCTCCGGCAAAACCGTACTGGTAAAGTGCATGGTCGGATTATTCAAGCCAGACAGCGGCAGCATCATGTATGGCGATAAGGACCTCACCAGACTGGGTATCAAGGAGATGCGGGAAATCCGCAAGCAGATCGGCATGCTGTTTCAGGGAGGTGCCTTGTTCGATTCCAAGACGGTGGAGGAGAACGTGTCGTTCCCGCTTGATATGTTTACCAGCCAGACACGAAAGGAAAAACTGATGCGGGTAAATGAGGTACTGGAACGGGTAAACCTGGTAGGTGCCAATAGCAAGTTCCCCTCTGAAATCTCCGGCGGTATGCAAAAGCGGGTAGGTATAGCCCGTGCCATCGTACTGAATCCCAAGTTCCTTTTCTGTGATGAGCCCAACTCGGGCCTGGATCCCTTGACCGCCATGGTCATCGACAAGCTGATCCACGACATTACCAAAGAGTACAACATCACAACGGTGATCAACACCCACGATATGAACTCCGTGATGGAAATCGGCGAAAACATCCTGTTGATCCATGAAGGCCGAGTGCAGTGGACCGGCAGTAAGGAGCAAGTATTGCATGCCTCAGATGCAGAGCTGGAATCGTTTGTGTTCGCTTCCGACTTCCTGAAAGAGGCCAAGCAGGCCATGCTTCGGAAATAACCAAGAAATAATTGGCTAACCCGCCGTGAGGGGTTATTTTTGCACCACATTTCACAACCAATCACACCTCCATGAGCGTACTTGTAGGCAACCACACCCGACTGATTGTACAGGGATTCACCGGCAAGGAAGGATCATTCCATGCCTCTCAGATGATTGAATACGGCACCAATGTTGTAGGTGGCGTTACCCCCGGAAAGGGAGGCACTACCCACCTGGACAAGCCGGTATTCAATACGGTGCATGACGCAGTGGTTCAGGCCGGCGCCAATACATCTGTCATCTTTGTGCCACCGGCATTTGCTGCCGATGCCATCATGGAAGCCGCAGATGCAGGCATTGAATTGGTGGTGTGCATCACGGAAGGTATTCCGGTGCAAGACATGGTGAAGGTAAAAGCCTATCTGGAAGGCAAGAACACCCGCCTGGTGGGTCCTAACTGCCCCGGTGTAATCACACCCGGTGAAGCCAAGGTGGGCATCATGCCCGGCTTCATCCACCGCAAAGGCACTATTGGCATCGTATCCAAGAGTGGTACCCTCACCTATGAAGCAGTAGACCAGGTGACCAAGGCCGGCATGGGCCAGAGCACCTGTATCGGTATCGGTGGCGATCCTATCATCGGTACTTCTATGCTGGATGCAGTGAAACTGCTGATGGAAGATGACAACACCGAAGGCATCATCATGATTGGTGAGATTGGCGGCAACATGGAAGCACAGGCAGCAGCCTGGATCAAGGAGAACGGCACCAAGCCGGTGGTAGGCTTCATTGCCGGCCGCACAGCACCAAAAGGCCGCAGGATGGGTCATGCCGGTGCTATTGTGGGTGGCAAGGATGATACCGCTGATGCCAAGATGGCCATCCTCCGCAGTTGTGGCATCCACGTGGTAGAAACCCCGGCTGAAATCGGCAGCACTATGGTGAGTGCGTTGAAGAAGTGATTCAAACTCTTTTTTAGACATAGCAAAAGCCGATTGATGTATCAATCGGCTTTTTTATTGCTCAATCCTCATTGTTCTTATTTTATTATTTTCTTACTTATCACTTGCATTTTCTCCTCCATTTCCTACTTTAGCTTGTATTACTCACTAAACACTTCATTATGAAACACTTGCATTACCCCCCCCTATTCCGTTCTTACCTGATGGCTTTGGCTGTTATTAGCTTCTTAGCTATGGCATGTAATAAAAAGCAGATAGACCCTTTGCCAACCAACCCTTCTGCTGTTGCAGGTAAAACCTTCACGTTTCAGGACACTACGTTAGATGATGCTATTCTTATGCTGGAAGAGTACGCCAATTACCAGGCAGGCAATGCTCAATTTGAGTTCCAGACTTTCGCCTTGGATACCGTTGAATTCACTTTCTCTATCACCGCTTACACACATTATGGCCAGCCCGGGATTGATGCTGACGACCAAACGGATGTAAGGGATACTGTGCAACAATGGATCAACAACTATGCCTCTCGCATTGATACTACAGCATTTCCTAACGGGCACGACATCATTTTCCTGGATGTGGTTGATTGGTCGCTTACCGGAGGAGGTACTTCCTTGCAAGTAGCACTCACCTTAGCCATAGGCGGTGCCCCTGAGCCCACCTGGCCGTACGATTGTGATGAAGCAGACCCTTACACTGCTACCGATTATTGGGAAGCTTTTGCGGGAGGCGGATGTAGCACCAACACCGCCACCTCCTCCGATGCTATGCTTGAGATGGAAAAACGCTTGAATTACAGAGCATCCGGGAATAATTGCAGAAGCGCTTGTTCGCCTACTTCTAGTGAGTATTTCTTCAATATTGAGTTAAAAACATCCGGCCCACCAGACTATGTAAATAAAAATGATCCAATACCTAATGATGGCTTTTACGATTACCTTTTGTATTGGAATATTGGTCGGCTAACCGAAATTGACTGTCTATCACCCAGCGAAATGGAGTTCCATACTGTTGGTGCACTTTTTATAGGTAACGACCTGAAACCAATAGCAAAAGAAATATCACTCTGCGATTTGGATGTAATTGTCATTCCTGGTGGGTCAACAGGACTTATCGGTCATGAACTAAATCTATATTACGGACAAAGAGCCTGCAGATGATTCGGTGGTTGTTTACCTTTGTTTTGCTAGGAGCTTCAACTGTGGCAGCTCAAAATATCTGTAGAGAACAATTCTCGTTTTCTACAGATATAGTATTTTATGATGCCATTGCCATTGATAGTAGCATCTTGCTTTGTGGAAATACTTTGGTAAACGGTTCACATTCTGGTGCTATGGTAGCCGAATACCGCTGCAAATCAATAAGAACAGTTTATAAAAGTGAAATACACGCATCATCTTCAATTACGCCATTTTTCCAAATATCAAACACGATTTATTTTGGAGAAATTGAAGAATACGATAGCGTCTCAATTGTTAGGATTCTTCAGTGGACCGGTGATTCAATTGTCCCTATTAATGTTGACACATTGCCACTCACATCCCTTTATATCAGGGAAGCTCAAGTTAATGATAATAGAGTATTGCTTGTGGGTGAATGCATTGATCAATCTTCAAGTAATTACACAGATATTATTTTGATTGGCGTGAACTCTTCAACACTTAGGATAGAAAATTATAAAATTTACAACCAGCAAGGGTTTCAATTTGGAACCTCAACAGCTGAAATTGGAGATTCAATAATTGCAATTGCTGGAATATTTTATAGAGATCTCACTGACACTCTGCCCTATTCAAGTTACACCAATTCATTATTGATGGTTGATACCACATTTATGCTTAAAGAAGTGTTGTATCTCCCAAATAATATTTGGAACAATACGTCATTACTATATGCCAATCGAGAACTTTATGTTGCTGGCATGGACATAGTATTGGATACTACATCCTTACAGTCCAATGATAGAATTGTCTTAGCCAAAATAATTGCTCTGGAAGATCCTGTAATAGCCAGAAAATCATTTATTCCAACTACTTCTAACTATACCATTAGCGCCCTTCATCCGGTTGACTTTTTTGATAACAGTTTCTTACTAGGTGGTACCAGTAAATTTGATAGTTCAACTTCCAACTATGCTGTAATAACAGGATTCGGATCTATCGATAATGACTATGTGATTGCGAAATTTGACACCAATCTTACGCAACAATGGATACGGTTTTATGGTGTTCCTGATGCTTATGAGTTTCTGTGGAAGGTGCTAGCATTGGATGATGGCGGCTGCTTACTGGTGGGTACTACCTACGATTACGTAAACGCAACGGAGCAAAAGCGAGACCTCTACATCGTGCGGCTGGACAGTAATGGCAATACTTTTAACACTGCCATTGCGCCGGGGGTATTGCCGGATAATGCTTATCGGCTTTATCCCAATCCTGCTAACAGTCACCTTACCCTCCGCCTCCCCAATAGCGCCTATGGTCATCTCCAACTATTCAATAGAACCGGACAAATGGTATTGCACGACCGCGTGGAAGACTATCAAACCATCTCAGTTGCGCATTTGCCCCCAGGCCTATACTTGTACCAACTCACAGATGCCGAACAACGCATTGCCAGCGGTAAGGTAGTGGTGCAGTAGCGCCTACTTATCTGTAATAAACAACACACTTAGACAGTGAGGAATGGAATGATTCAATATCCACTCACCCCAACCTCCATCCATTTTGCACCCGGCGGTCGGGTTGAATAAGGATTACCTCGTTCCCCTCACCATAGATACCCAACACCAGGCACTCGCTCAGGAAAGATCCTATCTGCTTGGGCGGTAGGTTCACCACCACCATCACCTGTCTGCCAATCAGGTCAGCCGGCTGATACAATGCCGTAATCTGCGCACTGGATCGCAGCACACCTATCTCAGGCCCCACATCCAACGTCAATTTCCAGGCAGGTTTACGAGCTTCCGGAAAGTCGTGTACCTCTGTTATCGTTGCCACCCGAATATCTAGAGAGGCAAAATGATTGAATGAAGCCGTCATGATTGTACTAACAAAGGATGAAAGGGTTATAGGATGAAAGGATTAAATGGGGTTCCATCGGTTCTATTTACGCAATCTGCTTCTGAGCGTCCGCACACTTGAACTAAAGATAGCTGTTAGCTCACCGGACTCCTTAATAAGGTGGTCAAGTGAAACCTTTGCCTTTTCTGATTCATCTAGCAGTTCTTCCAGGATTTCCAGCCAAAACTGAGACTCATCTGACTCCTCTTCCACAATTTTCATCTTGCTATACATTGCCTTCGTAGAAATGGCTCTGGATGCTGCCCGATAATTTGCTGCAACCGAGCATGAACTTCAAATCACTTGCCCCTTGATGATGCGGTACTCTGTAGTATCAGGAAGTTCCCGCGTACTCTTGATCATATCAATTGCAAATTTTTTTGTTCTCCTTTTCAGGTTGTCAATAAATTCTTCACGGGAGTTGTTCATGGGCATTTTATTTACAAATGTATAGCAGGTAACAGTTTCTCCCTTTCTCCGTTAACCCTTTAATCCTTCCTGTTTTTAACCACTTACCCATTTACTCATTTATCCATTTACTCATTTACCCAATTACTCATTTACCCAATTACTCATTTACCATATTCACTTCCCCATACCGATGGCAGTCCACCATATGGTCATTCACCATGCCAACAGCTTGCATGAAGGCGTAGCAGATGGTGGTGCCACAAAAGGTGAAGCCGCGTTTCTTCATGTCCTTGCTCATCGCATCACTTTCGGGAGTTGATGCCGGTAGGTCTGTCATCGTGCGACGCTGATTAATGATGGTACGGCCTTCGGTGAACTGCCAGATGTAGGCATCAAAGGAGCCGAACTGCTGCTGCACTTCCAAAAATGCAGCAGCATTCTTTACCGCACCATATACCTTGAGCCGGTTGCGGATGATCCCGGTGTCCTGCAACAGCACTTGCAGCTTGGCCTCGTCATACCGTACCATCTTTTCTGCATCGAAGCCATCAAACGCCCGGCGGAAGTCTTCTCTTTTCCGCAGAATGGTCAGCCAGCTCAGGCCAGCCTGAAATCCATCGAGGATTACTGCCTCAAACAATTTTCGATCATCATGCTGCGGTACGCCCCACTCCGTATCGTGGTAATGAACATACAGCGGATCGGTGCCACACCAGCCACAACGCACTACCTTATTCGTGTCCATATTTCAATACATTACACATTTTAAAAAATGGTAAACTTTTGCAATTTAGCGTAAAATATGCACCTCATGCGGCCGCTCATTCTATTATCGATGCTGCTGATGGCAGCAACCGGACAGGCACAGCCCAAGAACATCGAAATCGGGTTTACTTCTGCCTTCAATCTGCTGCCATCGCTCAACTATGCCATTGACTATTACAACGACACCCGCCCCTGGCTCGACAATCAGTTGGGGCGTCAACCGCTCCTCAACGGCTACCATTTTGCCTTCGTAGCACATGATGCCAAGGGCAAGATGACCATGCGGCCACTTGTCTGGAATCGGAGGTGGCAGATGTCCACAGCACGAGGTACTACACCGGCCGGCGAAGAGTTTGTCCGCAAGGTACGCAGCCGTTTTACTACAGTACAGCTGTTGGACTACACCTATTATGTTCTTTGCGCTGGTTTTGGAAAGATTGGCGGTGGTGCATCACCTGTAGACCTGTCTTTTGTAGGCGTAAAGACCCGGCTCAACGATGAGAAATGGACAGATAATGAACCGGAAATCAACAAGTCCGGGCTGATACCGGAGTTCTATGCCGGCACCACCCTGCACCTGGATGTATTACTCGGCTCCAATACAGACGGAATGGCCATAGTGGGGCAGCTGTATTATTATTTGAACTACATCGGTGAAGAAGACATCACCTGGGTGAATGAGGCTATCAACCCTTATACTGCCAGTAACTTCCCGATGCGCCAAACTGAACGCCTGCATCATGCCGGCATCAAAATCATCCTCTCGCTATGAAAAAGTGTGTATTCATCGTCCTATTGCTGCTGTCCGGTTCGTATGCCTACAACCAAACCGCACTTTTCTCCGCAGGCCCTACCTGGACTACCACCCGCTTTACACCGGGATTGCTCAACGATATGCTGGCCTCCTACAACGCCTATGCGAATGGCTTTTCACAGGAACTACAGCCCTTTAGTAGCACCATGACAGGCCCTTCCTATGCTCTGTACATGGGTTTTATCTCTGATGGTATGTTTATCGGGTTGCAGATGCAACGCACAATGATGTATCAAACCCGTGTGGGACTATCGCCGAGTGGCTTTGGCCGGGAGTTTAGGCTGCGGTTCAACGACTTCTTCAACCATGTAGACTTCGGCGGGTCGGTGAAAAAGAAGGTAGATATAGGCGGTTCTTTTGGCGCCGGCATCCGGCAAGTAGAAGTTCGTAGCATGCAGATCTATCCTGATGGCACGCGTTCGGTGGGCAACGAATATTACTTCAATGGCGTGTATCGCAATCAGGAGCTGTATTGGACGTATGGCGGCTTCATCAATATCAGGCCGCTACGATTCATCACCCTGCAAGGACGGATATTCAGGAATGCTCTTGGCCTGGGATCGTGGTCTGGTGAGGAGACCTATCTGGCAGCACTGGAAGATGGCAACTCGTTCGAAAAGAACCGCTACTCTGCTTACCTGCCCTACGACTATGCCTTGCACGTGCAGAATGTCAGTAATGCAATCATTGACGAAACCAACGTGATTCCTGCACAATTCCCCGGATGGAACCTGCAACTCTCCGTATTCCTCAACCTGTCATTCGGCGACAAAGACTGACCCATGAAACCATACAGCATACTATTTGCAGCACTGCTGCTGACCTCCTGCACGCAGGTGAATCTGTTGAATGAGGACCTGTTCTTCAATCGCGTTTCCAAAGGCTTCGGCATCTGGCAGGTGACAGCTATCGAGGACCTGTACTATGGTGCCGATGGCATACTTGATTCCAGTAGCACCGACTTACCCAATGATGTATACTACCAATTCTACCTGCGCAGCGAGGTATTATCTATCACAACTATAGAAAACGAGTATATGGCAGTATACTTTGGTACTCCCGATGCATTTACCCGATTTGAGTATTTCATAGATCAGTCGTACAACGACCGTCTTACACTGTACAACTATCATACCTATACCATTCTGGATGAAAAAAAGAACAGTTTTACCCTGCAGCGGATAGTTCCTGATTACAATACTTCAGACTATTATATTCGCCTCATTCGTCTGGAACGTTGTGAAAGTTGTACCCCCTGGTTCAACACATCTATCATTCAACAAGGTGGATAGCGGAATCATACAGAAAGGGAGGGAAGGCGTATCTTAGCGCTTCAAATCTTACCCGCATGAAACTATTAGCCGGAAAGAACGCCCTGGTAACCGGTGCCTCACGTGGCATTGGTGAAGCCATTGCCCGCAAGTTTGCCGAGGCCGGCGCCAATGTGGCCTTTACCTACCGTTCCTCTGCCGAAAAGGCCGCAGCATTGGTGAGCGAACTGGAAGCCTATGGCGTACAAGCCAAGGCGTATCAGAGCGACGCAGCCAGCTACAGCGCAGCGGAGACGCTACTCGCAGACATAGAAAAAGACTTTGGTACGCTGGATGTAGTCGTAAACAACGCCGGCATCACAAAGGACAACCTTATCATGCGCATGAGTGAAGAGCAATGGGATGAGGTGATAGATACTAACTTGAAGTCCGTATTCAACATCACCAAACAGGTGATCCGACCCATGATGAAGAACAGGGGCGGCTCCATCATCAACATTACCAGCATCGTTGGTGTGCGTGGCAATGCCGGTCAGAGCAACTATGCTGCTTCCAAGGCCGGCATCATCGGCTTCACCAAATCCATCGCCCAGGAAGTAGGATCCCGTAATATCCGTTGCAACGCTATTGCGCCCGGTTTCATCGAAACCGAGATGACGCAGGCCCTTGACGAGGAGACACAGAAGAACTACTACAACAACATCCCCATGAAACGCTTCGGCAAAGCCGAAGAAGTAGCCAATGTGGCGCTCTTCCTGGCATCTGACCTGTCTACTTACATGTCGGGGCAGACCTTGAGTGTGTGTGGTGCCTTATTGACCTGATGATACATACTATTTGCCGGCATTTCCGGTTAGTATGACAAGCTGATTTCCCCCATGGAGCAATTGACGTGGTCTTATCCAACCTGGTTCATCGTGTTCTGCCTGCTGGCAGGTGCGGTGTACGCAGGTGCCCTGTACGTTCGTGACACCACCTTCCGGGAATCCGGAACCCGAACCCAAACATGGCTCAAAGGCCTTGCACTATTACGCTTCCTGTCCATCAGCCTGATTGCCTTTCTACTATTATCGCCCTTCTTCCGTATCCGCAGCACTGAGTCGGAAGCGCCCATCATCGTACTGATAGACGACCGCTCCGTAAGCGTGGGCGAGTGGCTGTCCAATACCGAC
Source organism: uncultured Chitinophagales bacterium (assembly GCA_964471795.1). Classification (GTDB taxonomy): domain Bacteria; phylum Bacteroidota; class Bacteroidia; order Chitinophagales; family S012-47; genus CAJXXO01. Next base: position 24,750 of record CAYYHM010000002.1, read on the forward strand.
AGCAGCACCTACGAGCAGCAACTGGTAAGCCTCAAAAACGCATTGCAGGATCAATACCGGGTGGATCATTACCACTTCGGCGAAGGCTTGTTTGATCCGGGCTCGGAAGCATTCAGCGCCCGGCAGACGGATTTGTCGATGGTGATGAAGAGTCTGTATGAAAAGTACGTCAATCAAAACCTTGGGGCTGTCATCTTAGCCACCGACGGCATGTACAACAAGGGCAGCAACCCGCTGTATAGCATCGATAAGGTGGATGCACCTGTATTTCCGCTGGCTTTGGGTGACACTACCCAACAGCGGGACATCCGAATCAGACAGGTACAACACAACAGCATCGGTTATCTGGGGGACAAACTGGAACTGCGCCTCACCGGTGAGGCCTACCGGGCACAGGGCAAAAGCACCACCCTCACCGTTACCGCCATAGACCTAGCCGGCAACCGTACGGTGCGCCATCAGGAGACTTTTAGCATCAATGAACCCTCGCAACTGCTTAGCACGAACGTGTTGTTCGAGTTGACAACGCAGGGTGTACAACAGATCGAGATCAGCTTCTCCGGTATTGACGCTGAACAAACCCTCACCAATAACGCTACCCGCATTTTTATTGATGTGTTGGATAGCCGGCAGCAGATATTATTGCTGGCTCATGCCCCTCATCCGGATCTTACCGCCCTCAAGGCAGCGCTGGAGGCCAACCGAAACAATGAGGTAACCATACGATTTACTGCGGATCCATTGCCGAACCTGAAAGAAATGGATCTCGTGATTGTGCATCAGCTGCCGGTAGTCCCAACCGATGCCGCATTCCTATCGCAGATTGATGCGGCCGGCGTACCACAGTGGAAGATCCTGGGCGATCAAACCAACCTGACCCTGTTCAACCGATCACAGAACCTGATAGCAATCAATAGTAGTAACGGCACCACCAACGAAGTGCAGGGCAGCGTAGCCGGTGACTTCAGCCTGTTCAAATTACCTGAAGGCCTATCGCAACAAATCGGCAAACTACCACCATTATTTGTACCCTTTGGCACCTATGCTGCCGCCACCGACGCGCATCCGCTGCTGTGGCAACGGATAGGATCCGTAGTTACCTCTTACCCATTGCTGGTATTCCGACAACGTGACCAACAGCGTGAAGCCATACTCGCCGGAACGGGCATCTGGCGGTGGCGACTTGTCAACTACCTGCAGCAAGGAAACCACAATCTGGTGGATGAGTTGATACAAAAGACAGTGCAATACCTGGCCATAAAAAGCGATAAGCGAAAGTTCCGTGTTACACAACAGAAGAAGATCTTCGACGAAAACGAGTCTGTATTGCTGGAAGCTGAGTTGTACAACGACCTGTATGAACTGGTAAACGACCCAGATGTATCACTAAGCATCACCAACGAGGCCGGTGAACAGTTCCCATACCAATTTAGCCGCACTGCGCGCAGCTACAGTGTAAATGCCGGTGCCTTTCCTACAGGCAATTATTCCTACACCGCTTCTACAACATATAATGGCCAACCCTATCAGGCAGCAGGGCAATTTAGTATACGACCTATCGATATAGAGTTGCAACGCACGGCTGCCGATCATTCCCTGTTGTACCAAATGGCTGAACAAACCGGTGGGGAGGTATTCTATCCTGCCGAGTGGGAGTCCCTTGCTCAAGCCATTAGCGAGCGGGAGGACGTGAAGCCGTTGCTTCGTGACAAGTACAGCACCGAAGCCATCATCAACCTGAAGTGGTTGTTCTTCGTGGTGCTGTTCCTGTTGGCGGTAGAATGGTTTGTACGGAAGTACAATGGCGCCTATTGATGGTGCGCATCATCCACTTACACCGGCCACTTATTCCCACATACCATTTCCTACAAGCAATCGGATCTACCTACTGCAGATTGCGGGCTATCTTCTTGTACAAGTCACGTGGATTGAATGGCTTGGTGACGAAGTCATTCATACCGGCACCCTTTACTTCCCGCTGTACCTCCATGAGTGCAGAGGCAGTAAGTGCAATTATCGGCACTTTCGCCTTCTTTGGATCAGGTAATTGCCGGATAGCTCTGGCACAGTCATAGCCATCCATTACCGGCATCTGCAGGTCCATCAGCACCAGATCGATCGGGTTGTCCTGCAGCAGATCCAGTGCTTCCAGCCCATGATGGGCAATGGTTACCTGCGCATTCCATTTTTGCAGGAATTTGGAGGCGATTTTCTGATTGACGAGGTTATCCTCTACCAGCAGGATATGCTGGCCGGACAGGTCTTCAGAAAGTCCACTTTCTGCGACGCCGGTGCTCGCTGTAGTTATGATCCTGCCTTTTTTGGCCTTCATGGTGAAGGAAAATTCTGAACCTGCACCCTCAGTGCTTGCCACGGCAAGCTCACCGCCGAACAGGGTCACCAGACGACGCGTAATGGTCAGACCCAGCCCTGTTCCGTCATATTTGCGGGTACGAAATTCTCCCAGCTGCGTAAAACTCTCAAAAATCACATGCAACTTATCCGCCGGAATACCGATTCCTGTATCGGTGATACTGAAGTGGAGCCGGTAGTCATCTCCCTGCTGCTCTTGTACTGCCACCCTGATGGCCACAACACCATCCTCGGTGAATTTGACAGCATTGCCTACCAGGTTATTCAATACCTGGGACAACCGATCAGGGTCGGAGAGCAATAGGGCGGGAACATCCTCGGCCACCTCCAGCAGCAACTGCGTGTTCCGCTCTTCGGCCCGTAAGGTGTGCGATTGGCGAATGCCTTGCAGTAGTTTGGCCAGGTCGAAATCGATCTCTTCCAGCTTCACCTTGCCGGCTTCTATCTTGGAGAAGTCCAGGATGTCGTTGATCAACGCCAGCAGGTTGTTGGAGGCAAAGTCCAGCGTGTCGATATGGTCTGCCTGATCGGGTCGGGGCTCCTCCGACTTCAGCAGGTTGATGCTCCCGATAATAGCGTTGAGTGGTGTCCTGATCTCATGGCTCATGGTAGCCAGGAAGTTCTGCTTGGCAATCGATGCCTGCTCTGCCTTCTCCTTGGCCTGGCGAAGGTGCTCCTCCGACTCCTTGATCTTGGTAATATCTACCATTACACCGCGATAGCCGGCCAACTTCCCATCCTGTTCAATCACACTGACATAGATCAGGGCGGGAAACATCTTACCATCAGCACCAATCACCTGGTACTCAAAGTCCTTGTTGTCGATGGGCTCTCCGGCAATTACCCGCAGCAGCGTATTCTGTGCACGCTCCTTCTCCTCCTGCGGAAACAAATCAAGCACATTGATCTCTCCACGCTCCAGCCGCCCCGCATCGATACCCAAACGCTGAATAGCCATCTTGTTGGTGAGGGTTACCACCCCTCTCTCGTCTGCCTCACACACCATCTCGGGCAACAGTTCCACCATTTCCCGGAATCTACGCTCACTGGATACCAACTTTGCCGCTGACCTTCTACGCTGCAGTGAGTTGGAGATGATGTGGGAAATGGTTTTGAGCAATTCAATCTCGGATAGCTCCCAGTTTCTCACGAACAGGCATTCATCAAAACCGATGAATCCCATCAACTTGTTGTCGGTGAGCAATGGATATACCAGCAATGAAATAATACCCTGCGGCTCCAGCATGGCATAGATATCTTCTTCCAACTCCTTGATATCTGTACTGAATATGATGCCATCCTGATCCAGCCTCTTTAGCCAGCTAGGAATGGCCTCATACGGCACGTCTTGCAGTTCATCCCGCTGTGGCACCACACCTTCGTTACACCACTCATAGGTGTTGCTGCAGGTTGTATTGGAGGCATCATTCTCGAATATATACACCCGGCTTACCCCCATGTGCATACCCACCATTTGCAGCACCTGATTGGTTACCGATTCAAAATCGTCGCGCTGGCTGTACAGGTACGCAATCTCACTCAACAGTTTGTATTGCGCCAGGTTTTTGGTGAGTCGCTCGTGCAGTCGCTTGGTTTCTGTGATATCGCGTGAACTGCCTACTGTTCCAATGATTTGGTCTTCTTCGTTGATGATGGGGGTTTTGAAAGTCTCAAACCACAACTCCTGCCCGTTGTCATCTACTACCATCTCCTCTGCCACCATCCGTTCCCTTCCGGTCACCACGGCCCGGTCAAAAGCGAGATACTCCTCCGCCTTTTCCTGCCCTGCAAAATCGAAATCGGTCTTTCCCAGTATCTCTTCCATACGAAGACCAAAATGATCGGCAAATACCTGGTTGGCTGCACGGAAAATACCTTGCTCATCTTTGAGCCATGCTTGATAGGGTATGTTATCCAGCAGCGCCTTTTGCTGATTTCTGGTTATAGCCAGCTCTTGCTTGATTCTTTCATCCTGCGTGATATCGTTGCCGATGATGAGGAGTGCTTTGTCCTCATTCCAAGTCATCTTTACAATCTTGAAGGCCACTATGATTTCCTGACCATCACGGCTCATCACCTTGCTCTTTTCCAATGAGCTGGCTCCCGACAACAGGCGGTGCACTTTCTGGTCGATGCCATCCAGTTGCTCCATGAAAAAACGATTGATCGGCTTGTTGATGACTTCCTCAAAGGTGTAACCTGAGATCTGTAGCGCCTTGTCGTTAACCTTGATCACCCGGCCCTTGCTGTCCAACAGCACAATGATGCTATCCAGCGCATGCAAGAGTGCTGTCAGGTTTTTCCCTGCCAGTCCCTGCTCGTTTTCTGAAAAGGCGATTCTTGGGTTGTAGTCTGCTGATTGGTCTGGTGCACTCATGGTTTCTGGAACTTAGCTCAATTGTTTCTGCATGATGGTATTACATGGCTGGAAACCTGCCTTCTCATACAGCCTTTTGGCTGTCAGGTTATCAGCAAATACGTTTAGTCGGAGCGAATGTACGCCCAAGACACGCAGTTTTTCTTCAACCAGACCGATCACTTCTCTGGCGATACCCATGCCTCTGGCTTCCTGATTGATGAAAATATCGTACAGAAAGGCTGTCTTTCGTCTCATGTTGGCCAGATACCATACGTAGCCAATTCGTTCGCCGGTAACTACCTGTTCAATATGGAAGAAGTAGTGTCCCTCGGAGTAGTATCCGTCAGGTAACGCGCCTTCTGATTCATTGGAAGCCATAGCCATGGCGTCGGTAGATGGAACCCTGAGGTTACGCGCCAACGCCTCTGCGTATTGCTCTACTGAAAACTGACGAAAGTGAGTGAACTCCTGCGGAGTCATGGCAACCAGGTCTATCATGGGCATTGATAATCCTGCTAAAATATAGCATAATTGGCAGGAGTCGCAAAGATCAGGGTTGCACAATCACAAATAGATCCTCATCGGGCCGCTTCATGTAGTACTTTTCACGGGCAAACTTTTCTAATGTCGACTCATCAGTAAAGAGTTCTTCCAGTTCTGTCCTGATCAGTGCCGTTTCTTCCTGATAGTATTCCTTTTGCCTGCGGCCTTCCTGAACCTCAACGGCCAGCTCCCAGCGATTGAGGATATTATAGGGATCGAAGAAAGTCATCCACCCCAGAAATGCATAGATTACCAGTGCGTACCTTGATTTGAACGACGCCGGGATCTTGCTGTACAGCTGAAGGAACTTCGACATGATGAGACAACGAATTTGCCTGAAAAAAAATATACCGTCTAAATTGGTACATCTAGACGGTATATCCCACATATCATATACACAACTACAGGTCCTTCATGGAGCAGCTGTGCAGTATTGTGTTCAGCGCAGATAAGGAAACGCCTTACCCAGGTAGGTAGCGGTGTCGCCCAGTTCCTCCTCTATGCGCAACAGTTGGTTGTACTTGGCGATGCGGTCGCTTCTGGAAGCAGAACCGGTCTTGATCTGACCTGTGTTCAATGCAACAGCGAGGTCTGCGATGGTAGTGTCTTCCGTTTCGCCACTACGGTGGCTGATAATGCTGGTGTATTTGTTTCGGGTAGCCAGGTTTACCGCATTGATGGTCTCTGTCAACGAACCTATCTGATTTACTTTAATCAGGATGGAGTTGGCCACCTGCTGATCGATACCTTGCTGCAATCTGTTTACATTGGTAACAAACAAATCGTCACCCACCAGCTGTACCTTATTACCCAGTGCCCGCGTCAATGATGCCCATCCTGCCCAGTCGTCTTCTGCCAGTCCGTCTTCAATTGACACAATCGGATACTTGCTGCACCATTCGCTCCAGTAAGCTACCATCTCCTCAGAGTTGCGCTTTACACCATCGCTTTTATGGAAATGGTAGAGCCCTGTTGCCTCGTCATAGAATTCAGAAGTAGCTGCATCCATGGCAATATAGATTTGCTCACCTACCTTGTAGCCGGCAGTCTCGATGGCCTGTAACACGGTTTCGATGGCTTCTTCGTTGCTCTTGATTTCCGGTGCAAATCCACCCTCATCACCGACGTTGGTGCTGTATCCTTTGCTCTTTAACACTTTCTTGAGGTGGTGGAACACCTCTACGCCCATCTGCAACGCCTCAGAAAAGCGAGATGCGCCTATAGGCATGATCATGAACTCCTGGAAGTCGATACGATTGTCAGCATGTGAGCCACCATTCAGGATGTTCATCATAGGAATAGGCAGTGTGGTGGCATTTACCCCACCCAAATACCGGTACAACGGCATGCCTGCCTCCTGAGCTGCAGCCTTTGCCACTGCCAACGATACAGCCAGAATGGCATTAGCGCCCAGGTTGCCCTTGTTGGCTGTACCATCAAGCTTGAGCAACTCCTGATCTATCTCTACCTGCTCGTATGCATCGTATCCGATCAGGTGATCAGCAATCGCTCCATTGATGTGTGCCACTGCCTGAGTTACGCCTTTCCCCATGTACGCTGATCCGTTGTCACGAAGCTCAACCGCCTCATGCTTACCGGTGGAGGCGCCGGAAGGTACTGCCGCACGTCCGATAAATCCATTCTCTGTAACCACCTCAGCTTCCACTGTAGGGTTGCCGCGTGAGTCAAGGATTTGCCGTGCATAGATATCAATGATGGTACTCATATTGTCAATTGTTTTTTGTCTGTTGAATAATGTATAGGAAGTCGTCGAACAGGTACCTCGAATCATGGGGCCCCGGTGACGCTTCAGGGTGATATTGTACGGAAAAAGCAGGTTTCCCGATGGCGCTTATGCCCTCTATGGTCTGATCGTTCAGGTTCATGTGGGTGATTTCCAGCACCTCGGATTTGGCGCGTAACGCATCGGGATCTACACCAAAACCATGGTTCTGTGTGGTGATTTCACTCCTGCCGGTGCGCTTGTTTATGACAGGATGATTGGCGCCCCTGTGTCCATGATGCATCTTGTACGTAGGCACATCGAAGGCCCTCGCTAGTATCTGATGACCCAAGCAGATGCCGAATATGGGCGTGCCCTTGTCCAGGAAGTGGCGGGCCGTGGCTACAGCGTAGTCCATAGCACCAGGATCTCCGGGGCCGTTGGACATAAAGAACCCGTCGGGATGCCAGCGCTCAATCTCAGCTGCCGGTGTGGTGGCCGGGAAAACACGCAAAAAACAGCCTCGATCTGCCAAATTTTGCAATATGCTCACCTTTACACCCAAATCAAGCACTGCTACCTTGTAGGGTGCATCAGGGTACCCGAAATCATACGGCTGTTCTGTGGTAACGCGGGAGGAGAGCTCCAACCCCTCCATGGAAGGCACTTGTTTCAACTTGGCAGCCAGCTCATCAAGCGATGTTCCATCTGATGAGATGATGGCATTCATAGCTCCTTTGCTTCTGATATGCTTTACCAGCTTCCGGGTATCCACACCGCCTATCGCTACCAGATTGGCCTTCTCCAGGTATTGCTGCAAGGACGAATCAGCACTCGGCCTGCTGAAGTGCGATGAAAAGTTCTTCACCACAAGTCCGGCAATACGCACACAGGCAGACTCATCGTCATCTGGTAGCGTACCGTAGTTGCCGATATGGGCGTTGGTGGTAACCATGATTTGCCCGTAATATGATGGATCGGTGAATATCTCCTGATACCCCGTCATACCTGTATTGAAGCAGATCTCGCCGGTGGCTGTCCCAATCTTACCGGCAGCATACCCTTCAAAGGTTGTTCCATCTTCAAGTAGTAGCAAGGCGGGCTGTAAAGATTGCGACATGGATGACAGGCTTGGGTGACTGGTCAAATTTACGGCAACAAGGGGTTTACTGTAGACATAAAAAAAGGGATAGTGTCCACACCATCCCTTGTATATCGTTACTGCATGCTTTATTCCTGCTCTTCAGCCGCTGCTGAGGTTGTGTCCTCTACCTGGTCGGCTGATGGCTGTTCTTCTGTAGCCTTCGCTGCGGCAGGTGCAGGCTTTTCAGCCACCTCTACCGGTGCAGCACCACCCCTGCGGGTTCTGCGCTTGCGAGACTTCTTCTCTGCAGACTGTGTGTACAACTCGTTGTAGTCCACCAATTCAATCATGGCCATTTCTGCGTTATCACCCAAACGTGTACCCATCTTGATGATGCGGGTATATCCACCGGGACGATCGGCAATCTTGTTGGACACGTTGTCGAACAATTCTTTCACAGCCTCCTTGTTGCCCAAATCAGCAAACGCCATACGTCTGTTGTGGGTAGTATCTTCCTTGGCGCGGGTAAGAATAGGTTCAACGAATACGCGAAGCGCTTTCGCTTTGGCCACAGTGGTCTTGATTCGCTTGTGCACGATCAGGCTGGTAGCCATATTGGACAACAAGGCTTTACGATGACCTTTCTTCCGTCCTAGATGATTTACTTTTTTACCGTGTCGCATCGCTGTTTAGCTTACTTCTTTTTGTATAAATTATTCCTGCTCCAACTTGAACTTGCCCAAATCCATACCGAAGGAAAGGCCCTTTTCAGTGATCAGGTTTTCGATTTCCACCAGTGACTTACGACCGAAGTTCCTGAACTTCAGCAGCTCGTTCGTATCGTAGTGTACCAGTTCCGCAAGGTTGTTGATCTTGGCAGCCTTCAGACAGTTGTAGGCACGTACCGACAAATCCAGATCCTCCAGTGGAGTCTTAAGGATTTTGCGCATGTGGAGGATTTCCTCATCTACCACATCGTCCTCGCGGTGACCGGGAGCATCAAATGTGATGTGCTCGTCGGAGATCAACATCAGGTGTTGAATCAAAATCTTGGCAGCTTCCTTGATAGCATCTTCCGGATGGATGGTTCCGTCAGTCTTGATCTCGATGATCAACTTTTCGAAGTCCGTCTTTTGTTCCACACGGGTGTTCTCCACGGAGTACTTCACATTCTTGATGGGTGTGAAGATAGAATCCACCGGAATGAAACCGATTGATCCTTCACGGGGTGCATTCTCCTCGGCGGGCACATAACCTCTACCCTTGCCGATGGTGAGCTCCATTTCCAGATTCACAAAAGACTCCATGTTGCAGATAACCAACTCAGGATTGGTGATCTGGAACATGTTGGTATGTTTCTCGATATCTCCGGCAGTTACAACCTCCTGATCCTTAACGGCAAAGAAGATTTTCTCTGTTGTGCTATCGTCATCAATCAACTTCTTGAAACGTACCTGCTTCAGGTTGAGGATGATTTCAGTTACGTCCTGAATTACTCCTTTGATCGTACCAAATTCATGGTCAACGCCATTGATCTTTACACCGGTTATTGCATAGCCTTCAAGGGAAGACAGCAATACCCTGCGCAATGCGTTACCGATCGTTACGCCAAAACCAGGCTCCAGCGGTCTGAATTCGAATAGACCATCAAAGTCAGTAGCCTTCTGAAGAACGATCTTGTCCGGTTTTTGAAAAGCGAGCAACGACATGTATCGGTAGTTTTAAGTGAAGGATTACTTGGAGTACAATTCGACAATCAATGTCTGGTTGATGTTTTCCGGTATCAATTCACGCTCCGGAACTTCAAGGAACTTACCCTGCATGGCAGCGGCATCCCACATCAGCCAATTGTACTTATCATGTTTTGTACCCAAGGAGTGCTGTACAGCTTCGAGACCTTTGGACTTCTCCCGCAAGCTGATCACATCACCAGGTCTGATGGTGTAAGAAGGTATGTTTACCACACTACCGTTAACGGTGATGTGCTTGTGCGATACCAACTGACGAGCAGCACGACGAGAGGAAGCGATACCCAGACGGTATACCACGTTGTCCAGACGAGCTTCTAGCAACTGCATCAAGATGTCCCCTGTGTTACCGGTGCGGCGTGAGGCCTCCTTGAACAGATTGCGGAACTGTCTTTCCAACAATCCATAAGTATACTTGGCTTTCTGCTTCTCTTTCAGCTGAATAGCATATTCGCTCTGAGACTTACGACGCTTGGACGGGCCATGTTGACCGGGAGGATAATTCCGCTTCTCAAAAGCCTTGTCGTAGCCGTAGATGGCTTCGCCAAATGTTCTGGCTTTCTTTGTTTGCGGTCCTGTATATCTTGCCATGATTAGCTATTTCTATTGATTGAATTATACTCTTCTCTTCTTGGGAGGACGACATCCGTTGTGTGGTATTGGTGTCATGTCATTGATGGTTGACACTTCAATACCGGCGTTTGAGATGGCACGGATAGCTGACTCGCGTCCGCTGCCTGGCCCTTTCACAAACACCTCAACCTTGCGCAGACCGGCATCATAGGCTACCTGAGCAGCATCGCCGGCAGCCATTTGAGCCGCATAGGGTGTATTCTTCTTAGAACCGCGGAATCCGGCTTTACCGGCTGATCCCCAGCTGATAACATCTCCATTCATGTTGGTGATAGAGATGATGATATTGTTGAAAGAAGCCTGAATGTGCACATGACCTTCGGGGGTCACCTTTACATTCCTTTTCTTAGCTGTCTTTTTTCCTCCTTTCGCAGTTGACATGGCTTACCGTTGATTGTCAGTTAACTATTATTTGGTGACCTTCTTCTTACCTGCTACAGTCTTACGCTTACCTTTTCTGGTACGTGCGTTGGTACGCGTGCGCTGACCCCTTACAGGAAGACCTTTCCGATGGCGAACACCTCGTAAGCAACCGATATCCATCAGTCGCTTGATATTCAGTTGTATCTCCGAACGCAGAGCACCCTCAACGGTGAGCTCACCGTTGATGATAGCACGGATGTTCGTGATATCTTCTTCGTTCCAATCCTCTACTTTCTTGTTGTGATCCACACCAGATTTGTCCAGTATGTAGCCTGCTGTAGTGCGGCCAATACCATAGATGTAAGTCAAGCCGATTATACCGCGCTTGTTTCTGGGTAGATCTATACCTGCTATCCTTGCCATAAGAGATTATCCTTGACGTTGTTTGAATTTCGGATTCTTCTTGTTGATTACGTAGATGCGTCCCTTCCGCTTCACAATGATGCAGTCTGCACTACGCTTCTTAACCGATGCACGTACTTTCATGATGGTAGTACTTTATTTGTATCTATAGGTTATTCGTCCTCTTGACAAATCGTAGGGTGACATTTCGACGGCAACTCTGTCGCCCGGTAATATTCGGATATAATTCATCCGCATCTTTCCCGAAATGTGTGCTACAATCTCATGTCCATTCTCCAGCTGCACGCGAAACATAGCATTGGACAATGCCTCTACTATCGTTCCATCTTGCTTGATCACGTCTTGTTTCGACATGCGTCTGGTTTTATTGTTAACCCCTTTTCAAACGGGCTTGCAAATATCTCACTTTTTTCTGTAAAAACCTGAATACCAGGATACAGAAATTTATATACTTTGAACGCCTGCCGCTGACCGTCCTTTGATTCGTCCGCTCTTCATCAGACCGTCATAGTGACGCATCAACAAGTGGCTTTCAATTTGCTGCAAGGTGTCAAGTACAACACCTACCATGATGAGCAAAGAAGTGCCACCGTAGAACAGTGCGAACTGCTGGCTTACGCCAAAGGCGATCGCAAACGTAGGCAGTATGGCAACCAATCCCAGGAATATAGATCCCGGCAAGGTTATCCTTGACATTACGTTATCGATGAACTCGGCAGTTTTCCTACCAGGCTTTACACCGGGAACAAAACCACCGTTGCGCTTCATATCATCGGCCATCTGTACCGGGTTCACCACCAGAGCGGTGTAGAAGTAGGTAAAGATCATCACCAACAGGAAGTAGGTAATGTTGTATCCAAATGAGGTGAAGTCATTGAATGTTTGTACAAAACCGGAATTGTCGAAGCCGATAAAGGTGCCAATCGTGCTAGGCAGGAACATAAGCGCCTGTGCAAAAATGATAGGCATAACACCTGCTGCATTCAACTTGAGTGGCAGATATTGGCGATGACCGCCTGTCTGCATCCGTCGCATCCCGGTGCCTACAATACGCTTTGCATACTGTACAGGTATCTTACGAACAGCTTGTACCAAAGCAATGGTGGCCATAACCACAATCACCAGGAATGCCAACTCAATTACCAGCTGTACCAATCCACCAGTGTCTGTAGTCCGCTGTGAAATTTCCTGCATCAGTGAACCAGGTAGATTGGCTACGATACCCACCATGATGAGCAGCGAAATACCATTTCCTATACCCTGATCAGTTATCCTTTCACCCAACCACATTACGAATATGGTTCCTGTTGTCAGAATAATGATACTGGAGATCAGGAAAAGGGTAGGATTGATTTCTATGGCTCCCTGAAAAGTAGTCCGGAGATATACATTATAACCAATGGCCTGGAAAGCAGTAACTCCTACCGTTAAAATACGGGTGATCTGATTCACCTTGCGTCGGCCACTTTCTCCCTCTTTTTGCAGCTTCTGGAAATAGGGTACAGCGAAGCTCAGCAATTGCACGGCAATAGAAGCTGAGATATACGGCATGATACCCAAAGCAAAAATAGAGGCGCGGGCAAAGGCTCCTCCTGCAAAGATGTTAATCAGGTTCAGAATACCCCCGGGGCCTTCTGCATTTTCAAGTACTTCGGGATTGATACCGGGAAGAACGATGAAGGAACCTAAGCGGTACACGAGGATCAAACCAATCGTGTACAGTATCCGCTTACGGAGATCATCAATCTTCCAGATATTCCTTAGGGTTTCAATCAGTCCTTTCATGTTCCTTTAGATCAGGGTTACAACACCACCTTTTTCTTCAATAGCTCCTTTAGCAGAAGCACTGATTGCATTGGCCTCTACAGTCAACTTGCCGGTAAGTTCACCACGACCCAACACTTTTACCACATCAGTCTTGGAGATGTAGCGATTGGTTCGCAGGAAGTCGAGCGTGATCTCAGATACCTGCCACTTGTCGGCAATTGCTTGCAGGTTGCTCAGGTTGAGCACCTTGTATTCTACGCGATTCACGTTCTTGAAACCACGCTTAGGCACACGGCGCTGTAGTGGCATCTGACCACCTTCAAAGCCTGCCTTAGCGGAATAGCCACTGCGTGACTGTGCTCCTTTGTGACCACGACCGGAAGTGCCACCACCACCGGAACCTTGACCACGACCCAGACGCTTGTTGTTCTTTACAGAACCTTCAGCTGGTTGTAAGTTGCTAAGACTCATGATTTATGCTTCTTCAATGGTTAGTAAATGTTTCACTTTGCCTACCATACCCAGAATCTGAGGTGTGGCATCATGCTCTATTGTCTGGTGCAATTTGGAAAAACCCAGAGCCTTCAGGGTATCCTTCTGGCGCTTGTTCCTGTCAATTGCACTTTTTACTTGTGTAATCCTGATCTTAGCCATGATGCTATGATTATCCGTTGAACACTTTATTCATTTCTATGGAACGCTGCTGTGCGATCGTCATTGGGTCACGCAGTTGCAACAAGCCATCTATTGTAGCTTTGATTACGTTAGCCGCATTGGAAGTTCCCAACGACTTGGCCAACACGTCATGCACACCGGCAGACTCCAGTACGGCACGCATTGCACCACCGGCAATTACACCCGTACCTGCTGAGGCTGGCTTGATGATTACCTTGCCTGCTCCGAATTTGCCATGCACTGGGTGTGGGATGGTTCCTTTGTAGATTGGCACCTTAATCAGGTTCTTCTTGGCATCATCCACAGCCTTGCTGATGGCTTCAGTTACTTCACGGGCTTTACCCAGACCGTGACCTACAATGCCGTTTCCATCGCCTACTACTACTGTAGCAGAGAATGTAAACGTTCTACCACCTTTGGTCACCTTGGTAACCCGGCGAACATCAACCACTTTTTCTTTCAGATCGAGTTCGCTGGCTTTTACCCGCTGTATGTTTGCACTAGACATATCGTATCGTATTTATTAGAATGATAGACCTCCTTCACGGGCGCCTTCGGCAATTGCCTTTACCCGGCCATGGTAGAGATAACCTCCGCGGTCGAATACAATGGAACTGATACCCAAGCCTTTGGCCAGTTGGGCAATCTTGCTGCCAACGGCTTTCGACTTTTCTACTTTCGTACCGGTTACAGAAGCCATGTCCTTATCACGTGATGAAGCAGCAGCCAGGGTGTGACCCTGCTCGTCGTCGATGAGTTGTACATAGATCTCCATGTTGCTGCGGTATACAGACAAACGGGGACGCTCAGCTGTACCAGACACCTTTTTACGGATGCTTCTGCGAATGCGGAGTCTTCTGAGTTCTTTACGCTTCGTATTGGTTGCCATCTTACCTGTTATTTAGAGGCCGTTTTACCGGCTTTTCTTCTAATTACTTCATCTGAATAGCGGATACCCTTACCCTTGTATGGCTCAGGCTTCCTGATAGAACGGATTTTAGCGGCTACCTGTCCTAACAACTGCTTGTTGTTGGATTGCAGGGTGATTACCGGATCCTGTCCTTTCAGCTGCTCGGCAGATACCTTGATTTCAGGCGGCAAGCCAAGCATTACCGGGTGTGAATAGCCCACAGCCAGTTCCAGTATCTGTCCGGTAGCTGTAGCCCTGTATCCCACACCGGACATGATGAGTTTCTTCTCGAAACCTTTGGATACGCCTTCTACCAGGTTGTTCAACAAAGCGCGGTACAGACCATGAAGTGCCTTGTGGCGCTTCTGTTCTGTAGGACGCTCTACCAAAAGCTGGCCATCTTCCACCTTTACGGTGATATCTTTGTCGACCTGCTGTGACAGTTGACCTTGTGGACCCTTTACGGTTACCAATGTACCTTCAACCGTAACGGTTACGCCTGATGGAATGGTAATGGGTTGTTTTCCTACTCGTGACATGGTTGTGTCTTTTCCTTTCTGTCAATTAGTATATGTAGCAAAGCACTTCGCCGCCTACTTTCTTGGCACGGGCATCTTTATCCGTCATCACACCTTGGTTGGTAGATACGATAGCGAGGCCGAGGCCATTGATTACGCGTGGCAGTTCATCCACACCTACATACTTACGCAGACCCGGACGGCTTACACGCTGCATCTCTTTGATTACAGGCTGGCTGGTAGCCGGGTCATACTTCAGCGCGATGCGGATAACACCTTGCTTGTTGTCTGAATCTTCAAATTTGTAGCGAAGGATATACCCGTTTGCATACAGGATTTCTGTAATCCGCTTCTTGAGATTTGAAGCTGGGATATCCACTACCTTGTGACCGGCCTGCTGTGCATTCCGGATTCGGGTCAGGTAATCGCCTATAACATCTGTCACCATGACTTCTCTTGTTTCTGTGTTACCAACTTGCTTTTGTTACGCCGGGAATCATGCCGTTTGCAGCCAGATCCCTGAACTTAACCCTGGAGATACCGAAGAATCGCATGTAACCTCTCGGGCGACCGGTGAGACTGCAACGGTTGCGCAGACGTACAGCTGAAGAGTTGCGTGGCAACTTATCCAAGGCAGAAAAATCTCCCTCTTCCTTCAGTGCTTTTCTTCTTTCAGCATACTTGGCTACCAAGGCTTCACGCTTGCGCTGTCTTGCTTTTACTGATTCTTTAGACATGCTTGTTCCGTTTTATTTATTTCTTGAACGGTATTCCTAATAATCGTAACAATTCGTAAGCTTCCTCATCCTTGTCGGTGTTGGTCACAAAGGTGATATCCATACCGTTGATACGGGAAGTCTTTTCAATATCTATCTCCGGGAAGATGATCTGCTCCGTGATACCCATTGTGTAGTTACCACGGCCATCCAACTTCTTGTTAACGCCACGGAAGTCACGTACCCTTGGTAAGGCTACGGTCACCAGACGCTCCAGGAATTCATACATCCTATCGTTGCGCAAGGTTACCCGAGCGCCGATCGGCATGCCTTCACGGAGTTTGAAGTTAGAGATAGACAAACGAGCCTGAGTCAATACAGCCTTCTGACCGGAAATCATGGTCAGCTCCTCTGCTGCCTCAGTGGCGATCTTTTTGTCTTGTGTAGCAGCACCAACACCCCGGTTGATGATGATTTTTTCCAAACGAGGCACCTGCATGATGGATTTGAACTGGAATTGCTCCATCAGCTGAGGTACTATCTCCTCGCGATACTTGGTCTTTAGTGCGGGTACGTAGTTCATCACTTGATCTCCTCCCCAGATTTTTTAGCGTAACGAACCAGTTTTCCATCTACAACCTTACGACCCACGCGGGTGGCCTGATTGCCTTTGGTGTCTACCAGCATCAGGTTGCTGATGTGAACAGGTCCCTCTTTTTTCTCAATGGTTCCATTCGGGTAAGTAGCGTTGGGCTTTACGTGCTTGGACTGTATGTTCACACCTTCCACAATAGCACGCTGCTTGGCAGGATCCACAAACAATACCTTGCCTTGCTTACCACGACTCTCGCCGGCGATTACCTTCACGATATCCCCTTTGCGAATCTTCAGTTTTACGGTCTTGTTGACTTGCTTATTCATGATTACAATACCTCTGGAGCCAATGAAACAATCTTCATATAATCCTTTTCACGCAGCTCACGTGCTACAGGCCCGAAAATACGGGTACCACGAGGCTCATCCTGGTTGTTCAGCAACACTACTGCGTTATCATCAAAGCGGATATATGATCCATCTTTTCTGCGGAATTCTTTCTTTACCCGCACCACGACAGCCTTGGATACGGATCCTTTCTTTACCTGGCCGGTAGGAATGGCGTCTTTCACGCTCACCACTATCTTATCGCCGATGGTGGCTACCGTCTTGCGGCCACCGAGAACACGGATGCAAAGCACTTCCTTTGCTCCACTGTTGTCTGCCACGGATAATCTTGACTCTTGCTGTATCATTACTCTTCCTTGATGCGGTTAATCAATCAATGGCATCTGATTACTTGGCTTTTTCGATGATCTCCACCAATCGCCAGGTCTTGTTCTTGCTGAGCGGACGCGTTTCCATGATGCGAACCAAGTCCCCTTCATTGCACTGATTCTGCTCATCATGTGCCAGGAATTTCTTGGATTTCTTCAAGAACTTACCATAAATCGGGTGCTTAATTCTACGCTCTACCAGTACGGAGATGGTTTTGTCCATCTTGTTACTGGCTACAATGCCGACTTTGGTTTTACGTAACTTCCTTGTTTCCATCTTACGCGTTGTTTTCAGCTTTCTGCCTGTTTGTCAACTCAGTGTTCAGACGCGCAATGTCTTTGCGCATCCAGCGCAGCTCCAGCGGGTTCTCCAATGGAGTTACCGCATGTGCGAACTGCTTTTTCTTGTATTGCGTCTTTACCTCATTGAGCTTCTCCTTCAATTCGGGAGTGCTCAATTCACGGATGTCTGCGTTATTCAGCTTAGCCATAGTGCTCGCTCTTTATTTGTTATTCAGCGTAGTCCCTGCGAACTACGAATTTTACTTTAATAGGCAACTTCTGTCCGGCCAAACGCAAAGCTTCTTCAGCCACCTCCATAGGTACACCTTCCGCTTCGAACATGATGGTTCCTGGTTTTACCGGTGCTACCCAGTGGTCGAGAGCACCCTTACCTTTACCCATCCGCACTTCAGCAGGCTTGCTGGTTACCGGCTTATCCGGGAAGATGCGGATCCATACCTTACCTTCCCTCTTCATGTAACGGGTAAGGGCAATACGAGCCGCCTCAATCTGGCGATCCGTAATCCATCCCATTTCCATAGCTTTCAAGCCAAAGGAACCAAAGGCAATCTCATGACCACGTCCGGCGATACCGGTGGTTCTTCCTTTCTGCTGCCTTCTCCATTTTACGCGTTTCGGCTGTAACATCGTTCCTGGTTTAAATCGTTTTGTATTCGTTTATCGATTGGAAAACTTCTTACGGCCACCACCTTGTCCGCCTTTGCGGGCTACAGGCTTCTTCACTTCCACCTGTGGTGACAAATCACGCTTTCCAAATACTTCTCCCTTGCAAATCCAAACTTTCACGCCAATCAGGCCATACACGGTAGAAGCTTCTTTCAATGCATAGTCGATATCGGCACGGAAGGTGTGCAAAGGAGTACGACCTTCCTTATATTCTTCAGAGCGGGACATATCACTACCGTTCAGACGACCGGAGATACGTACCTTGATACCCTCAGCACCCATGCGCATGGTAGAGGCGATTGCCATCTTGATGGCACGGCGATAATTGATACGGGCCTCGATCTGCTTGGCAATGGTTTCACCCACAATGTTGGCATCCAATTCTGGACGACGGATCTCAGAAATGTTGATCTGCACTTCCTTGTCGGTCAGTTTCTTCAACTCTTCCTTCAGGCGATCTACTTCCTGACCACCCTTACCGATGATGATACCGGGACGGCTGGTGTGGATGGTTACCGTAATACGGTTGAGCGTGCGCTCGATTACGATTTTGGCAATGCCTCCCTTGGAGAAGCGGGCATTCAGGTAATCGCGCAACTTCTGATCTTCTACGAGTTTCTCGGAGAAGTTTTTCTTGTCACCATACCAGTTGGAATCCCATCCTCTGACGATGCCGAGACGATTGCTGATCGGGTTTGCTTTCTGTCCCATATTGATTATCCTTCGTTTTCTTGTGATGTGGAAGCAGCGTCATTGCTGAACTGAACAGGCAGCTGACTGTCTACCACTACGGTTACGTGACTCATGCGCTTACGGATGCGGTAGGCACGGCCGAAAGGCGCAGGGCGGAAGCGCTTCAGCATACCGGCACCATCTACGAATGCCTTCTTGATGTACAGATCGCTGTCTTCCGGACGCAATCCTTCATTCTTGTTGGCCCAGTTGCTGATGGCACTCTCTACCAGCTTCTCGATAGGAGAAGCCAACTTCTTGTCGTTGAAGCGAAGGATGGCCAATGCCTCGTCTACACGCTTGCCGCGGATCTGATCGATCACAAGGCGTGCCTTCCGGGGAGAGCCCTTAACACTTTTCAGTCTGGCTATAGCTTCCATGCTACTTATTTTTTACCTGAGGTATGTCCTTTAAAATTGCGTGTTGGTGCAAATTCGCCCAACTTATGCCCTACCATGTTCTCCGTTACGTACACAGGGATAAACTTGTTACCGTTGTGTACCGCCAGTGTGTGGCCTACGAAGTCCGGAGATATCATGGACCGGCGTGACCAGGTCTTGATAACGGTCTTCTTACCTGAGTCGTTCAGCTTATCGACTTTACGCTCCAGCTTGAAGTCGATATAGGGTCCTTTTTTCAGTGATCTAGACATGGTTCAATTATTTCTTCCTTCTGCTGATAATCAGTTTGCTGGATTGTTTCTTCTTGTTGCGTGTCTTGAGGCCTTTAGCATACAAACCTGTGCGTGACCGTGGGTGTCCACCGGAAGCACGACCTTCACCACCACCCATCGGGTGATCTACCGGGTTCATAGCCACACCTCTTGTACGAGGACGGCGTCCCAACCAACGCTTACGACCCGCTTTACCCAATACTTCCTGTGAGTGATCGCTGTTAGAAACAGTACCTACAGTAGCACGGCAGGTCAACAATACCATCCTGGTTTCGCCGGAAGGCAACTTGATGATACCATACTTGCCATCCTTGGCGGTAAGCTGAGCATAGGTACCGGCGCTACGTGCCAGTGCCGCACCCTTGCCGGGCTGCATCTCTATGTTGTGAACCACAGTACCTACAGGAATCTCGCCGAGTGGCAGACAGTGGCCCAATTCCGGAGCAATACCCGAACCTGACTCAACTGTTTGACCTACCTGCAAACCTTCAGGTGCAATGATGTAACGCTTCTCACCATCCGCATATACCAACAAAGCGATGTAAGCGGTACGGTTTGGATCGTATTCAATTGACTCCACACGTGCCGGAACACCGTCCTTGGTACGCTTGAAATCAATGATACGATAGCGCTGCTTGTGACCACCACCGATATACCTGTTGGCCCTGCGACCTTGATTGTTCCTACCACCCGTCTTACTCAAAGGCGCTATCAGGCTCTTTTCGGGAGCCGATGCAGTAACCTCTGCAAAAGAGGGGGCCACTCTGAAACGAGTGCCTGGAGTAACCGGATTAAGTTTCTTAACTGGCATCCTAGTTCAATTAGATTTCACTATAAAAATCAATAGTCTCTCCCTCTGCCAGGGTAATGATAGCCTTCTTGTAAGCCGACTTACGTCCGCGCACCAACCCTTTCTTGGTGTAGCGCATGGTTGCCTTGGCAGGAATGATCATGGTACGCACATCGGTAACATGCACATTGTACATGGACTCGACAGCCTTCTTGATCTCGATCTTATTGGCGTTCTTCTCAACGATGAAACCGTACTGAGTCAACTTCTCGCTAACGCGGGTCATCTTCTCTGTAATCAACGGTCTTACCAAAATATCTGTAGTCATCACGACAGCGTTTTGTTGGTTATTGGGCTACTGCCACTTTAGTGAATAAATCATGGATCTGTTCCACACCACCTTCAGTGATCAACAGCTTGTCCGCATTCAACAGGTCATACGTAGTTGCCTGATTGGCCAACTCGATATTCATCTTGGGGATGTTGCGACCTGACAGTACCACGTTCCGGTCGGTGCCCGGCATCAACACGGCTACTTTCTGTCCCTGCAAGCCCAACTTGTTGAGTACATCCACCATCTGAGCCGTTCTAGGCTGATCAAAGGTAAAGTTCTCTACAACCAAAATGTTTCCTGCTTGTGCATGCTGACTCAGTGCTGACTTACGAGCCAGTTCCTTCACTTTCTTGTTCAGCTTGATATCATAATTGCGGGGACGAGGACCGAACACACGTGCTCCACCACGGAACAACGGGTTCTTGATGCTACCCTTACGGGAGCCGCCCGTACCCTTCTGACGGTGCAACTTCTTGGTAGAACCACTCACCTCGCTCTTCTCCTTGGCTTTGTGAGTACCCTGACGCTGATTGGCCAGATACTGCTTCACCGCCAGGTACATGGCATGCTCGTTCGGCTCTATGCCGAAGATGGCGTCGTTCAGCTCTACAGTTTTACCTGTCTTGCTTCCTGCTATATTGAGAATATCCACTTTCATTGTCTGTCGATTTTATGCCTGGAAGCTTATTTCTCTATGTAAACGATTGATCCGGTGTGTCCAGGGATAGCTCCGCGTACCAGGATGATGTTCTTGTCGGCTAGTATCTTCTCGATTACCAGACCCTTCACCTTCACACGGTCATTACCGGTGCGGCCGGCCATACGCATGCCCTTGAATACACGGCTTGGGTAGGATGAAGAACCTACAGAACCCGGAGCACGCAAACGGTTGTGCTGACCGTGGGTAGCCATACCCACACCGGAGAAACCATGGCGCTTTACTACACCTTGGAAACCTTTTCCTTTGGAAGTACCTACTACGCTTACTTTTTCACCTTCAGCGAAGATTTCAACTCCGATTTCTGTGCCTAGGTCGGCCTGTACGTCGAAGTTCTTGAATTCCTTTACATGTTGCTTTGGAGCCACACCTGCTTTCTCGAAGTGCTTAGCCAATGGCTGCGGTGTGTTGGAAGGTTTGCGGTTGCCGTAAGCCAACTGTACAGCATTGTAGCCGTCAGTATCTACGGTCTTGATTTGGGTAACCGCGCAGGGGCCTGCCTCAATGATTGTTACCGGCACATTTTTACCATCCTGCCGGAATATGCTGGTCATACCCAGCTTTTTACCTATGATCCCTTTCATGACTAGCGCAAAGTTTAACTTTGATAGTTCTATGTCTTTCTAAAATGAGTGGAGTACTATACTTTGATCTCCACGTCAACTCCACTCGGGAGTTCCAGTTTCATCAGAGCATCCACCGTTTTGGAGGTAGAACTGTAAATGTCAAGTAACCTTTTATATGTACACAACTGATACTGATCACGTGCATCCTTGTTCACGTGTGGTGAACGAAGTATGGTGAAAATCTTCTTCTCTGTAGGCAACGGAATAGGACCTGTTACCACAGCACCGGTGCTGCGCACCGTCTTGAGGATCTTCTCAGCAGACTTATCAACCAAACTGTGGTCGTAAGACTTCAACTTTATCCTAATCTTCTGTGTCATGATCAGTCTACTTTAACTTTTCCTTTTGCATTTGATATCACCTGCTCGGCAATGCTGCTTGGTGCTGCGGCAAAGTGAGAGAATTCCATGATAGAGGTAGCACGTCCTGACGTGATGGTACGCAACTGAGTTACATAACCAAACATTTCAGACAAAGGCACTTTAGCCTTGATAACCTGTGCGTTGCCCTTCATTTCCATGCCTTCCATCATACCACGACGACGGTTCAGGTCACCTACCACATCACCTGTGTGTTCTTCCGGTGTTACCACCTCGAGTTTCATGATAGGCTCCAATATTTCCGGACGAGCCAGTTTGGCGGCAGAACGGAAACCAGAACGAGCAGCTAATTCGAAAGACACGGCATCCGAGTCTACTGCGTGGAAACCACCATCGAACAAGCGAATCTTCATGCTATCCATTGGGTATCCTGCCAAAGGACCATTCTTCATGGAATCTTCGAAACCTTTCTGTACGGCAGGGATGAATTCACGCGGAATGGCACCACCGAAGATGTCGTTTACGAACTGCAATCCTATCTTGTCCTCATCAGCAGGGCCGATTTCGAACTGGATGTCTGCGAACTTACCACGACCACCGGACTGCTTCTTGTACACCTCACGATGTGTGTATACAGAGGTGAGTGCTTCTTTGTAAGCAACCTGAGGAGCACCCACGTTACACTCTACTTTGAATTCACGACGCAGACGGTCAACAATGATTTCCAGGTGCAACTCACCCATTCCACGGATAACCGTTTGACCGGTTTCTTCGTCGAAGTTCACACGGAATGTTGGATCTTCTTCAGCCAGTTTGGCAAGTGCCATACCCAGCTTATCTACGTCCTTTTGCGTCTTGGCCTCAATAGCGATACCAATCACCGGATCTGGGAAATCCATGGATTCCAGTACGATTGGGTTCTTCTCGTTGGTGAGGGTATCACCGGTCTTGATTTCTTTGAAACCAACAGCGGCTCCGATATCACCAGCTTCGATGAAGTCGATCGGATTCTGCTGGTTGGAGTGCATCTGCAGGATACGGCTGATACGCTCTTTCTTACCGGTACGGTTATTGAGTACGTAGGAACCGGCATCCAACTTACCGCTATATACACGGAAGAAGGCAAGGCGACCTACGTATGGATCGGTCATGATTTTAAATGCCAAAGCGGCAAACGGCTCAGACACATCCGGCTTACGCTGCTCTTCCTTCTCAGTGTCGGGGTTGGTGCCGGTGATAGCCTCGATGTCTACCGGTGAAGGCAGGTATTCGATAACGGCATCCAGCATAGCCTGTACACCCTTGTTCTTGAAGGCAGAGCCACAAAGCATCGGGATGATGGCCATATCGATTGTAGCCTTACGGATGGCTACCTTGATTTCGTCAACGCTGATGCTGTCCGGATCGTCGAAGAACTTCTCCATGATGGCATCATCGTATTCTGCTACGGCCTCGATCAGTTTCTCGCGGAATTCAGCCACCTGATCTACCATATCGGCAGGAATGTCGATAACCTGGTAGGTCATACCCAGTGAATCGTCATCCCAAATGATAGCCTGATTGGAGATGAGGTCTACTACCCCACGGAAGGTCTCTTCAGCACCGATAGGCAACTGCAAAGGCACCGGGTTAGCGCCCAGCTTTTCACGCACTTGTCCAACTACATCGAGGAAGTCGGCACCTGTACGGTCCATCTTGTTTACGAACCCGATACGGGGAACCTTATATCTGTTGGCCTGACGCCAAACGGTTTCAGACTGTGGTTCTACACCGCCAACGGCGCAGAACAAGGCAACCACACCATCCAATACACGCAGTGAACGCTCTACCTCTACGGTAAAGTCCACGTGACCGGGTGTGTCAATGATGTTGATCTTGTATTCTTTGGTATCTGCTGTAGCCTGTCCCTGAGTGGTTGGGTATTTCCAGAAAGTAGTGGTAGCTGCAGATGTAATCGTAATACCACGCTCTTTCTCCTGCTCCATCCAGTCCATGGTGGCGCCACCTTCGTGCACCTCACCAATCTTATGAGTAAGACCGGTATAAAACAGGATACGCTCAGACGTAGTGGTTTTGCCAGCGTCGATGTGAGCTGCAATTCCAATATTCCTTGTAAATCGTAAATCGCGTTGTGCCATAATAATTGTATGTCTGGGCCGTGTCTGTCTGTGTGATTACATGCGGAAGTGAGCGAACGCTTTGTTGGCTTCAGCCATACGGTGCGTGTCTTCCTTTTTCTTAACTGCTGAACCTTCACCCTTGGCAGCGGCCATGATTTCACCGGCCAATTTGGTGGCCATAGAGTTACCGGAGCGCTTGCGGGCAAATTGAATCAACCACTTCATGGTCATGGAAATACGACGGTCAGGTCGGATTTCACTAGGAATCTGAAAGGTAGAACCACCAATTCTGCGGCTGCGTACTTCTACGCTTGGCATGATGTTGTTCAACGCCTTCTTCCAGGTTTCGTATCCATTCTCCTTAGTCCTGTCCTCTACGATATCAAGTGCATCATAGAACACATTGTATGCTATGCTTTTCTTACCATCCCACATCAGGTTGTTTACAAACCTGGTTACCAGCTGATCCTGAAACTTTGGATCCGGACTTAATGGACGTTTTTTAGCTCTTACCTTTCTCATGATGTGTTACTTGATACTACTTAGCTGCTTTAGGACGCTTTGTACCGTACTTGGAACGGCTCTTCTTACGATTGTTCACACCGGCTGTATCCAATGCACCGCGTACGATGTGGTAACGTACACCCGGCAGATCCTTTACCCTTCCTCCGCGAATCAGCACGATAGAGTGCTCCTGCAGGTTGTGGCCCTCTCCTGGGATGTAGGCAATCACTTCAATACCATTGGTCAAACGAACCTTAGCCACTTTACGAAGTGCAGAGTTCGGCTTCTTGGGTGTAGTTGTATACACACGAGTACAAACTCCCCTTCTCTGCGGGCAGGCATCCAGTGCTCTTGACTTGCTCTTGGCCTTAATAACTGTGCGGCCTTTGCGTACAAGCTGTTGAATAGTAGGCATAGTACGATCCTCTTAATTTTTCGGAAGGGCAAAGGTAGAAACATTCTAAGGAATAAACAACCCGCTGTAGAAAAAAATTGACCAGCCCTGAATTACTGAAAATGAAAGGGATACAGCCTGTTTTACACCGACGCAGAATCAGCCTAACGCTACGTCCAAGGCCATCATTACAGCAAAACCAAGAATGGTGCCCATGGTGGCGATGTCGGTATTGCCGCCGTGATGCGACTCCGGAATCAGCTCCTCTACTACTACAAACACCATGGCTCCAGCCGCAAAGGCCAGTGCATAAGGCAGGATGGGTTGTACATATATAACAGCCAGGGCACCGGTAACACCGGCAATTGGCTCCACAATGGCAGACAACTGGCCATACCAGAAGGCCTTCCTGCGACTCATGCCCTCACGACGCAAAGGCACCGACACAGAAGTGCCTTCCGGAAAGTTCTGCAAACCAATACCTATCGCCAGTGCGATGGCTCCACCAATGGTAGCCGACGGTATACCGGCCACAACGCCGCCAAATGCGACACCCACAGCAAGACCCTCCGGTATGTTGTGCAGCGTAATCGCCGACACCAACAACACCGACCTGCGCCAGCTGGAGGGCAAACCCTCCGCCTTTTCTCTGGGCTGGAACAAATGCAGGTGCGGCAGGAAAATATCCAGCAATCGGATAAACCCGGCACCCAGCAAAAATCCTGTCAATGCCGGCAGCCAGCCCGGTACACCCATCGCCTCCGACATGTCAATGGCAGGCGCCAACAACGACCAGTAGCTGGCAGCCAGCATAACACCCGCTGCAAATCCCAGCATACCATCCAGCACCTTGCGATTGATGTCACGGAAAAAGAATACCAATGAAGCGCCCAGCGCTGTAACCAGCCAGGTAAATGTGGTGGCCAGCAATGCCTGCACTACAGCATGTAATCCCAAAAACCATTCCCACATACGTGTGTTTTTGTCAAAACTACAACATATTTTTAGACTTGTCTAAATATTTGCCTGGCTTTAGACACCGAGCCTTCTCTTGTAAATAGTAATTTTGTAAAACCCCTCCAACAATCATTCTTTACGCTCATCATACAACCAATATGCGCTATCAACCGCTACCGAAGGATGTGTACATCCGAAACCGACAGAAGCTGGCTGCTCATCTAAAACCCGGTGCTGCCGTAATCCTCACTTCCAACGACATTATGCCTACCAACGGCGACGGAAGTATGGGCTTCAAGCAAAACTCTGACCTGCTGTATCTGTCGGGCATAGATCAGGAAGAAACCATGCTCATACTGTTTCCTGATGCACACCGCAAGGAGCATCGCGCCATGTTGTTCCTACGGGAAACCAATGAGGAAATCGCCATCTGGGAGGGCGCCAAATTCACCAAAGAGCAAGCCCGGGAGCTGTCGGGCATCGAGGAAGTACATTGGCTGAGCGAGTATCCACGCCTGATCAAATGGGTAATGGGAGAGGCAGCCTGCGTATACCTCAACTCCAACGAGCACCTGCGCCAAAGCAACGAAGTGCAGACCCGGGAAGAAAAACTATCGCAATCCCTGCGCGCCACCTATCCGCACCATACCTACGAGCGACTGGCGCCCTTGATGCATCAGCTGCGCAGTGTGAAAGAGCCGGAAGAAATCGCCGCCATCAGTCATGCCTGCACCATTACCCGTGATGCATTCTTGGCAATCTGTGATTTCGTGAAGCCGGGTGTGTACGAATATGAGATCGAAGCGCTGCTGTACCATGAGTTCATCAGACGAAGATCCCGTGGACCTGCCTACGATCCCATCATTGCTTCAGGCCCCAATGCCTGCGTATTGCACTATGTGTCTAACGAGGAGGTCTGTAAGGCTGGTGATGTCATCTTACTGGACATCGGAGCTGAATATGCCAACTACGCGGCCGACCTCACCAGGTGTCTGCCCGTAAGCGGGCGTTTTACATCCCGCCAAAAAGCTGTGTACAATGCTGTGCTTTCGGTAAAAGAAGGCGCCAAGCAGCTGCTGAAACCGGGCGTGTATCTGGACGACTACCACAAGCAGGTTGGACAATTGATGGAGGAACAGCTCCTGCAATTGGGGCTGATTACCACAGAGGACATAAAGAAACAGGATCCAAAGTGGCCAGCCTACAAGAAGTATTTTATGCACGGCACATCCCACTACCTGGGACTGGACGTGCATGATGTAGGACTTTGGCATACTCCTATACAGGCAGGGATGGTATTCACCGTTGAGCCGGGCATTTACATCCGCGAAGAAGGACTGGGTATCAGGCTGGAGAATGATATCGTAGTAACCGAAACCGGCTATGACGACCTGATGGCCGATATACCGGTTACCGCAGAAGCCATTGAAGACCTGATGAATCGCTAAAGAACAGCCTCATAAGCGGGAAACTCCTGCGACAACAGGGCTACTACATCTACCTTCTTTTCGTCTGTGACTGTGGGCATAGCATCGAAGTGATCGAAATAGCGGAACATCTGCCAGCTACCGTTGTGGTATTCCAGTGCCGTAAGGTTTTCTATCCAGTCACCTGAATTGAGATATGTCAGCGTATGCTTTCCCGTATCAATCTGCCGAATGGATGGCTGATGGATGTGGCCGCAGATGACATAATCATACTCTTGTGCCTGAGCATGCTCTATGGCCATCTCCTCAAAATCCTGAATAAAACGTACCGCTTTCTTCACACTGTTCTTGATCCGCTTCGATAGGGATACCCGCTCCCTGCCCATTCGAATCAATATGTGGTTGATGAAGCGGTTGAGCAGGATCAGGTAATCGTAGCTCTTGCCACCCAACTTAGCCAGCCATGGCGTGTATTTCACAGACAAATCAAAGATATCGCCATGGAATAACCAGGCACGCTTGCCATCCATGTGCAAGACCAGTTTATCCAGGAGCTGAAAGTTGCGGATGCGGAAATCAGATATCTTCCGCAGCATGTCATCGTGGTTGCCGGTAAGATAGAACACCCTAACCCCTTGCTGCACATACTCCAGCAGCAGCTGCACCGTCTCCCAGTGGCTCTCCGGCCAATAGCTCTTCCGGAATTGCCAGATATCTATGATGTCGCCATTGAGCACGATGGTCTTCGGTCGGATTGACCGCAGGTACCTGTTCAGTTCCCTCGCATGCGACCCATACGTCCCCAGGTGAACATCAGAGATCACCACCAGTTCAACCTCACGACCAGGCTGCATACAGTCGCTTTTGGCAGATAATTACATTGAAGTCTATCATGATACTTCCCGTTTGCACGAAAGTATCCCCCTCACATCACGACATTGTGAAATGCCTATTATCAATATGTTATACCCGCCAATGATGATGTCTTGCAAACTGACTTTGATTTGTAAACAAATGGTTAGCAATTCTTTAACCCTTGTGTTGACATGCAATTTCCAAATGACCACCTGCTATTTTTCGGCTTCCAAACAAGCATGTGCCATGCCGTGGAGCAATCTACATACACACACCTTTTATTGTGACGGGAAAGCCAACCCGGAAGAATACATCGAAGAAGCGCTGAAGAACGACATCGCCATTTTAGGATTTTCCGGACACTTCCCCCTCCCCTTCTCCAATGAGTGGGCCATGCCAGCCCAACGGCTGCACACCTACATGCATCAGATTGAGCTGCTAAAGCAGAAATACAAAGGCAAGATCGACATATACCTGGGCACTGAGGTAGATTACATCCCTCATTTCTCATCTCCTGTAAATCCTGCGGTCATCAAAGCCAACTTCGACTTCACCATTGGAAGTTTACATTATGTGGACACCTTTTATGATGGACGCCCCTGGCAGGTAGATGGCCGTCATCTGGAGTTCCTGCAGGGCCTCAAGGACATCTTCCACTACAATGTACAAGAGGCTGTCAGGAGATATTATGCCCTCACCCGCGACATGATCAACCACGCCTCACCGGATATTTTGGGGCACATGGATAAAATCAAGGTGCAAAACTGGGACAATCAATTCTTCCACGAAGGAGACCGATGGTATCACAATGAGGTAGTAGCCACCCTGGAAACCATGAAACAAAAGGATGTAATCCTGGAAGTCAATACACGCGGCATGTACCGTAGGCGGTCGCTGGAGACCTTCCCCAGCAGATGGATACTGGAGATCGCCTACGACCTCGACATTCCGGTGATGCTAGCCAGTGATGCCCATCATCCCGTAGAATTGTCGCTGGAGTTCAGACCGGCTGCCCGCATGCTCCGTGACATAGGCTTCCGCTACCTGAGAACCTTGCTCGATGGCCAGTGGGTGGATATTCCATTCAACACCTTTGGACTGCAATTGGGACCCGATCGCAACAGGATTGTGGCCTGATGCTACAATAACTCATTCGCCAGATTGGCCAGCTCTGATCGCTCCCCTTTCTCCAGAGTGATGTGGGCAAACAAAGGATGACCCTTCATCTTCTCGATTACCGTAGTCAACCCGTTGCTCTGACTGTCCAGATACGGCGTATCAATCTGCATGATGTCGCCTGTAAAAATCATCTTACAGTTCTCTCCCGCTCTCGTGATGATGGTTTTTACTTCATGAGGCGTGAGGTTTTGCGCTTCATCAACAATAAAGATTACATTACTGAGACTTCTTCCTCTTATATAAGTGAGTGGGGTTATACTGATCTTGTCTGACTCTACCATCTGCTCAATGGCCTTGTATTGCTTGTCGCGCTCACTGAACTGCGTCTTGATGAATTTCAGGTTGTCCCACAGTGGCTCCATATACGGGTTGAGCTTGCTCTTGATGTCACCCGGCAGATAGCCGATATCCTTGTTACTGAGCGGCACAATTGGTCGCGTGATGTATATCTGCTGGAAGTCGCGTTTTTGTTCCAGCGCCCCTGCCAGTGCCAGCAACGTTTTGCCGGTGCCTGCCACACCTTGTATGGTTACCAGCTTGATGGCCGGGTTCATGATGGCATGAATGGCAAATGTTTGTTCGGCATTGCGTGCTTTGATGCCATACACTGTGCTTTTCTCTACCCGCTCCACCATGCCAGTGTGGCCATTGTGGTAGGCCAGGATGGACTTCTTGCCATTCTTCAAAATCAAGTACTGGTTGGCAGGTACAGGCGCAGCAGTTACCTTCCGGATATCCTCCTCACCCTGCTCGAAGATCGCATCAATCACACCTACCGGCACCTTATCCAGCGAGGCCATTCCGGTATACAGGCTTGCGATATCTTTTACCTTACCCGTCATGTAATCTTCCGCATGGAGGTTCAGGGACTGAGCCTTGATGCGTAGCGCCACATCCTTGGTAACCAACACCACCTTTTTATCAGGCATATCAGTTTGCAATCGCAGTGCGGCATTCAGGATCTTGTGGTCATTCTTGTGGTTGCCGAAGACCGAGATGGCATCCACATTGTTGCTATCGGCATCCATGATGATCTTGAACTTGCCCCTGGTTTTGCCATTGAGCGATACCCAATCGGTAAGGAACTTACCCTCAAACTTACTGTCGATCAATCGAATGAATTCCCTTGCCTCAAAGTTCTTATGCTCATTGCCCTTCTTGAAGTTGTCCAGCTCCTCCAATACCGTAATCGGTATGGCAATGTCGTTCTCCTCGAATTGCATCAGGCTGTTGTGGTCGAACAGGATCACAGAGGTGTCCAACACATATACCTTTTTCTGCTTTTCACGCTGTTGGGAGGTGGACTTTGTGCGGGTAGGTGACATACATGTAGCATCTGGTAACAGGAGGGAAGTTAGTTGATAATGCTACCCTGCTGCCGGATATTGTCAGATAGATTTCCACAAAATATGGTGGAAGCATGAGTGGCTCCCTACAGCCCCAACGTGCCGGCATGCAATACCGCCATCGATGGTACAAATACTTGTATTTTTGCCACTACACATGAGCATCTACAAAAAAATTCCGAATACCCTTACGCTAGGCAATCTGTTGCTTGGCTGTATGGCCATCGTTTACCTGTTCTACGACCATATCACCATACGGGCTGTAGCCCTCAGTGGCTTTGAGGAATCGGGTGTTTTTGACGGGCAGGCTGTAGATATGCACTTCCGCTTCGGCAAGATGCATATTGCTGCTTTTTTGATTATCCTGGCGGCATTCACCGACTTTCTGGATGGATGGGCCGCACGGATGTTCAACGCTGCCAGTGAGCTGGGCAAGCAGCTGGACTCACTGGCCGATCTGGTAACCTTTGGTGTAGCGCCGGGCCTTATCCTCTATTACCTGACGGCCATCTCATTCTTCGGGTCAACCGCAGCTTATGAGGCAGGCATGTGGCTGTTTGTGCCTGCATTTGCCTACACGCTGGCTGCTGCCTACCGACTGGCCAGGTTCAACACAGCAAGTACAACCACGCATTTCGAAGGCCTGCCAACACCGGCAGCAGCAATTTTTGTCGCCGGTTTGGCACTGGTGGTATATGGCAACGAAGCCAATGCACAGGCTTACCTCGGAAACAGCTGGGTGTGGTATGGCATCATCGCTGCCTTAAGCTGGCTGATGGTGAGCAAGCTGCCCTTGTTGTCGCTCAAGTTTGCCAAATCCGATGCCGCCGGCAACCGAAAACGGCTCGTATTACTCGGTTCTGCCATTCCGGTGCTATTGGTGGTACACCTTACTGCAGGGTTGGTTTTTGGCTTGATTCCTGCGCTCATCATCTGGTATATCGTCGTATCTTTGACCTTTCACCTGACAACCCGCTCATGATCTTTACCGCAGAGATAACCGTGATGCCCCTCAAGGAACTTCTGGATCCACAGGGAAAAGCTGTCCTAACCGGCTTCCATCAGCTGCAGCTGGATAACATCAAGGACGCCCGTGTCGGCAAACACATCACCCTGCAGATTGAAGCTGCCTCACCGGCCGATGCAGAAGCTGCCGTGGAAACGGCCTGCTCCCGGCTGTTGGCCAATCCGGTAATGGAATACTACACGTACCGGATTACCCAGCACTGAGTCACCTTCCCATCTTTCTGTATTTTCATGCGCACAACCACACTCGCATGAAATACCTCCTCCTGTTATCAGCATTTGTTAGCTCTTTCGTCTCGTATTCCCAAGACATCGACGCAGCACGACGCGTAATTGATACCCTTTGCTCTCCGGCATACCACGGCAGGGGATATGTGTCCGATGGTCATAAGAAGGCGGCAGCCTTTATCGCCGGCGCCTTTGCTGATGCCGGCTTGGCACCTGTAAGGCTATCCTACCTGCAGCCTTTCCGAGTTTCGGTAAACACGTTTCCGGGTAACATGTCCCTGAGTGTAGAAGGCCGATTGCTAGCTGCCGGCAGCGATTTTCTGCCCGTGCCTTGTTCTCCTTCCTATTACGGCAGCGCTCCTGTAATTACTGTGGATACTAACGTGCTGTGGAATCAGCAAAAGTGGGCCCGATTCATCACCCACAAACAGCAAACGGGCAAATGGCTGGTAATTGATGAAACCACCATCAGCCTCCACAATGAGGCTCGTAAAGAGTATTACGAACTCGCCAAGGCGATGGTGCAATACAGCAAGGAGCCTACTATTGCCGGCATTGTGCTGTTACAAGATCGGTTAACATGGCACATAGCGCAGGAAAGCTGCCTCGCTCCCATATTATACGTAAAGAAGAGCAGCTGGCCAGCTGATGCCAGCTCGATGGATCTTGCTCTGGATGCCAGATTTATACCTTCCCTGCTGACGCAAAACGTTGTGGGCATGATAAAAGGTACTGAGCATCCGGATTCCTTTCTGGTATTTACGGGGCACTACGACCACCTGGGACGAATCGGCGAGGGTGCCTACATTCCCGGCGCCAACGACAATGCCAGTGGCATAGCCATGCTCATAGAACTGGCGAAATACTACGCACAGCATCCGCCCCGCTACTCGGTGGTATTCAT
Organism: uncultured Chitinophagales bacterium; assembly: GCA_964471795.1. GTDB lineage: Bacteria > Bacteroidota > Bacteroidia > Chitinophagales > S012-47 > CAJXXO01. Next base: position 57,997 of record CAYYHM010000002.1, read on the forward strand.
CGCCTTCGGCGGCGAGGAACTGGGGCTCGTAGGCTCCAGCCACTTTACTGAGGAGCCGTGGATACCCCTTGCGCAAATCCGGTTCCTGGTGAACCTTGATATTGTAGGGACCGGAGATGAGGGTATCATGGTGGTGAATGGAAAGGTGTTTACGGAGGAGGCTGACCTGCTGGACACGATCAATCAAACCCACAACTACCTGCCCGTCATCAAGCGCCGACAGAAGGCTGCCAACAGCGATCATTATTTCTTTACCGAGAAGGGTGTACCCTCCTTCTTTATCTACACCATGGGCGGTATTGATGCCTACCACGACATCTACGACAGACCGGAGACACTGCCTTTAACCGAGTTTGGCGATCTGTACCGCCTGCTGATCGAATTTGCCGACAGCTTGTCCAGATAATCAGGAAGCCACCGGAATTCGCTCCAGGGTAGTCAACAACAACTGCCAGTATTTCTGCAGCGAGGATATCTGTGCCCGTTCGTCGGGGCTGTGTGCTCCCTTGATGTTGGGTCCGAAGCTGATCATCTGCATGTCGGGGTAGTTGGTGCCCAAGATGCCACATTCCAGTCCGGCATGGCAGGCCAGCACCTTTGGCTCAGCATCAAATAGCTCCTTGTAGGTATCGGCCATCAGCGACACGATAGGCGCATCAGGCCTGGGTGTCCATCCGGGGTACGATCCTGCCGTTGTCACCTGTGCGCCTATTTGGGTAAATGTTGCCTGTATGGCTGCCGCCAGATCCAACTTTTCCGTGTCCACAGCACTGCGGGTAAGGCAAAGCACAGCATAGCTGCCCCCTTTGGCTTCCACACGGGCCACATTATTGGATGTCTGCACCAAATCAGGGATGTCGGGACTCATCCGGTAGATACCGTTGGGGCAACTGTACACCGCATTCAACAGAGCCTGTGCTGTACTTAGAGGCAGCACAGCTGTCGGCGTTTCTGCGTCAGCTACCTCGATGGTAATTCCCGGATCGGTTGATTGGTATTCTGAGGTAAGTACCGGTATGAGTCGATTGATAACCGAACGGAATGCCTCAGCCTGCTGAGCAGGTACAGCCACCGTTGCCACCGACTCTCTGGGGATGGCGTTGCGCAGGCCACCGCCTTCTATACTGGCGATGCGCACATCTACCTCACGGGCTACCGTCCACAGCAGACGGTTCATCAGCTTGTTGGCATTGCCTCGTCCCCGATGAATGTCCATACCCGAATGCCCACCTGTAAGTCCCTTCACCGTAATGCGCTGACCCACATATCCTGCAGGCAGTGACTCCTCCTGGTAGGAACCGGTGGCCGTTACGTCGATGCCCCCGGCACATCCTATGGTTAGCTCATCATCATCTTCTGTATCCAGATTCAGCAGGATCTTTCCCTGCAGCATACCACCCTGCAAGGCGATGGCTCCTGTCATGCCTGTTTCTTCATCGATGGTAAAGAGGGCATCGATGGCAGGGTGCGGAATATCATCCGAAGCCAGTATGGTCATGATGGAGGCCACACCTAGTCCATTATCAGCCCCGAGGGTAGTACCACGAGCCTTCACCCAATCGCCATCCACATACATGTCGATACCTTGTGTGGCAAAATCGAAATCAGTGTCATTGTTTTTTTGATGCACCATATCCAGATGGCTCTGCATAACAATGGGCACCCTGTTTTCCATGCCCGGAGAGGCTGGCTTCCTGATGATGACATTACCGGCGGCATCAACCATGGTATCCAACCCAAGACTTTCGCCGAACTGCTTCATGAAGGCAATTACCTGCTGCTCCTTCTTGGAAGGACGCGGCACGGCATTCAGGTCGGCAAAATGATTCCACAATGCTTTTGGCTCAAGTTGGCGTATGGACTGGCTCATGTTACTGTATTTTGAGACATAAAGGTACATAACCGGGCAGTAAGGGGTAGCCAAGCTTGCGCTCAACAGGCAGATTTCCCACCATCGACAATACGATTCCGGACATGTACCTTTGCCGTATGGGCAAGCTCATCCTCATACCGACACCTATCGGCAACCTGCAAGACATCACCCTACGTGCCATCGATACGTTGAAAGCGGTAGATGCCGTGCTGGCAGAAGATACGCGTGTCTCCGGAAGGCTGCTGCAACACCTGGGCATCCGGAAACCGATGATTGCCTATCATCAGGTAAATGAACACCGCATTGCCGAGCAGCTGGCCGACAGGATGGCTGCCGGCGAAACCTTCGGTATGGTGACCGACGCCGGCACGCCGGGCATCTCAGACCCGGGATACCTCATCGTGCAGAAATGCCTGGAGCGGCAAGTAGCTGTAGAATGCCTGCCGGGACCTGTGGCCTTCATACCGGCGCTGGTAGTCTCCGGCCTACCTACAGACAAGTTCTGCTTCGAAGGATTTCTGCCCCACAAAAAAGGCCGGCAGACGCGTCTGAAGGCGTTGGCTGCAGAGGAACGCACCATTATCCTGTACGAATCGCCTCACCGTCTGCTGAAAACCCTACAGGAAATGATTCCCCACTTTGGTGACCAAAGGCCTGTATCCGTGTCGCGCGAAATCAGTAAATTGTACGAGGAAACCATACGCGGCACACTAACGTCCGTGGTGGATCATTTCACACATCACCCCATCAAGGGTGAGTTTGTGATTGTCATAGGCGGGCGTTGAGCGTGCCACCGGTTGCCGGCACAGCAAAACGGTCATGCTCACCAAACTGATACTCTCCTGTGCGTTGCTGATACAGATTCCAGGTATCCAGGCGCAAACTGTGGCAGAAGCCATTGCCGAAAGAGTTACGTTGCTGGACAGTAAAAGTACCCGCATAGCCGGTGAACATATCAATGCCTACGCCCCCCTGATACGATATTATACAGCAACCGACCACCAGCCACTGTGGACAGATGCTATGCTGGACGAGCTACTGGAAGCTATCTCCTTTTCCGCTGCAGAGGGCTTGCTGCCTGCCGATTATCACCATCAGGCGATAGCACAGCTCCATGCAACACCGGAAGTTGATGCCGCCACCACAGCCGATCTGGACTTGCTGGCCAGTGATGCCTTCGTGATGCTGCAGTTTCACCTGCTGAATGGACGGGTACATCCGATAGCTGTAGATCCCAACTGCCACCTGGAACACCAGGAAGGTGACTTGTTTGCGTGGTTGCCGCAATTGCGCAGCAACCAACAAGTTGCTGATGCCATCCAAGGTGCCCGACCGCACCATGTGCAGTACTACCGACTACTGCATGCCTACCTGAAGTTGTTCAGCAGGCAGGACGTACTACCTCCGTGGCCGGCAGGGAAAGAGGCGCTGCGGGTTGGTGATAGCAGTAGTTTAACTCCTGTGCTTCGGAAAATTCTGTACCTGTCCGGCGACTTGACCGACACCGATACGACTACGGCATGGTACGACAGTACCCTCCTGGAGGGAGTGTTGCGGTTTCAGGAGCGGCATGGCCTGGAGGTGGATGGCATCGTGGGTAGAGCTACCGGTGCGGCATTGGCGAAGCCATTCGCCGACCAGATGCTTCAGCTGCAAGCCAACATGGAGCGCTGGCGCTGGCTGCCACAGCAGCTGCCGCAGGCTTACGGCATGGTGAACATTCCTGCATTCACGCTGGATATGGTGACGCCGGAAAGTACCGTAACCTTCAAGGTAATAGTAGGCCGAAAGGACAGGAAGACCCCAACCTTTGCTGCTCACTTCAGTTACCTCATCCTGAATCCAACATGGACAGTACCTCCTACCATTTTGCGGGAAGATGTACTACCGGCGGTCAGACGCAACCCGGGTTACCTGGCAGGAAAGCAGATTCAGGTGATAGCGCCGAATGGCCGTGTGCTGGACCCCTATGCCATCAACTGGTACGGCAGCAGTGTGTACACCTATCAATATGTGCAGGAACCCGGACCTGCCAACTCGCTGGGGCTCATTAAGTTCATGATGCCTAACCCCTACACGGTATACCTGCATGATACGCCGTCCAAGGAGTTATTCAACCAATCCAGCCGCCTGTTCAGCTCTGGGTGTATCCGTGTGAATCATCCGTTTCAGCTGGCTGACATATTGTTGCGGGATCAGCCGGCATGGACGGCCGACAGCATCGCTGCTGTGGTGGCCGGTGGAGCCACTACCATCGTACCACTTACCTGGCAGCCCGCGCTCTATGTGGTCTACTTTACTGCGTGGCAACAGGATGACGGCACCCTGTATTATTTCCCCGATGTGTATGAGTTGGATGCTGCCTTGATACAGTCACTACGACAACCCACCCGGTTTTGGTAGGATTAGCAGTTTTCCCACCATTCCTGCACCACTTGAGCAGAAGGTGTTTGCAGCCAGGCAGAGCTTTGCAGGTAGGTTCTATCCGGATAGTAGATAAAGAACAGTGAACCGGTTCCCAGCAGGTCAATCACTTCATTCGCTTCAGGCTGTGGAACAGCGGGACATCCGAAGCTCCTACCCAGCCGACCATGCTGCCTGATAAACGATTCACTTACATAGTCGGCTCCATGGATCACGATGGCACGCTGCCAGGCTTTGTCGTTGAACCCTCTGTCGAGACCCTCAAGCCGCAGTGACCGACCGTGCTTACCCTGGTATACCTCACCCGTTCTGTAGAATCCAAGGCTGCTTTGGTAGGACTCCGGTATGTTGGAAAATCGGCTCGCACTATTGTCGCCCGAATTACGTCCATGTGCCACATAGGTATGATGCATCACTTTCAGGTTGGCCATGTCAATGATCCACAGGCGCTTTTTTGTTGATGCCATCGAAAAGTCTGCCACCGCCATATACCGGGAGAAGTTATCTGTTCCCTGTTGGAGCAGCATGTTGAAATACCCGGTGGCTGCATGAGAAAATGCCGACAGGGTGGGCCGGTCGTCTCCATCCATCATCTGATAGGCCATGGACAGCATGAAAGTGGGGCTTGCTGAAGCCGCCGATTCTGCAGGCTCTGAGGCGTGCAGTTGGTGTGGTGCGTTGCTCAGTAACAGTAACCCCAACAGCAGGAGAATGCGCGTCATAGAAGTGGTTTTTGGTGGTTTTTTGGTTGATTCCGGCTTGTTGCAAAGCCACTATTCCATACAAAACGATGGACTGAAAAGTTTCTTCTATAGCTTTTTCACAGGGATTTAACAACAGGCATCCTTCTCCTCCTGGTGGAAAGCGTAATTTCATTCTTTCTAACAATTCATGCATGGCGCAACTAACCCGCGAAAAAGCCTATATCCTCACCGGAATCCTATTAGCGCTCTTTCTGGGGGCATTAGACCAAACCATCGTATCTACTGCATTGCCTAGGATTGTTGAAGACCTGCATGGCGTAGACCGGTATGCATGGGTAGCCACTGCATACATGGTAGCTTCTACCGCTCTGGTGCCCATATACGGCAAGCTGGCGGATATGATTAGCCGAAAGAAACTGGAAATCTTTGCTGTAATCACCTTTCTGATTGGCTCATTCCTGTGTGGGATTGCAGGCGAATGGGGTTCACTTCCTCTGATTGGTGATGGCATGAATCAGCTCATCCTGTTCCGGGCCATACAGGGAGTAGGAGGTGCCGGCTTGTTCTCCTTGGCATTCATCATCATCGCTGACCTGTTTCCACCTGCTGAAAGGGGCAAATACCAAGGTTTTGTAGGTGCTGTATTCGGGCTCTCCAGCGTGCTGGGGCCTTACATTGGAGGCTTACTGACGGACCATGCCGGCGGATGGATACCCGGCGTTGCCGGTTGGCGGTGGGTGTTTTATGTGAACGTACCCTTTGGCGCCATAGCGCTCTGGTTTCTGGTTACCAAGATGGGGCCCTTGATTCCGGAATCAGGTAACAAACGAGTGTCTGCCTTTGATGCCTTGCTCCTCTTGCTGGGGTTAGTAACGTTAGTGATGGCGTTACAACTGGACAAGCGGATGTATGCCTGGACAAGCTACGAGGTGCTGGCACTCGGCTCGATAGCCATTATATCGCTGGCAGGGTTTACCTACCGCACCTACCGGTCCGACAATCCCCTGCTGGATCTGAACCTGCTCCGGATGCGGGTTTTTACCACCTCTATCCTGGCCTTGTTCATTCTGGGCGCTTGTTTCTTCTCCATCCTCATATTCCTGCCCCTGTTCATGGTGAACGTGGTGGGCGTATCGGCCACTAAGGCCGGTGTGAGCCTGATCCCTTTATCGCTGGGTTTGGTGGCAGGGTCGGTGGTTTCCGGTCAACTGGTATCCCGCTTTGGTCATTACAGGTGGTGGATGCTTGGTGGCTCTGCCCTATTGTTTGTAGGAGTGGTATTGCTTACACAGATGACGCCGGATGTCAGCTTCGGCAAGGTAACCTTGTACATGGTGTTGTGTGGTGTTGGCTTGGGCCCTTCTACGCCGCTGTATACGCTCGCCATTCAGAACGCCGTGCCACGTAAGGACCTGGGACAAGCCACCAGTGCCAGCCAGTTTTTTCGGCAGATAGGTGCTTCGCTGGGCGGAGCCTTGCTGGGAGCGATGATGGGGGCAACACTGGGTGGCTATCTGGCCAGTCAACTGCCGGCAGGAGACGCATCGATGTCCGCAGATATCATACCCGGCATCTCCGAAGAATCCATCATGCAGCGTGGTGGCTCAGATGTGGTAGCTACCACGCAGGCGGCGTATGACGAGTTGTTCGGCAAGGTGTCTGCCGCCATTAACAGTGCCGACCTGTCTGCGGAGCAAGCACTTGCCGACAATCCCTTGCTGCCGGCAGCGATACGGACATCACTGGCTTCCGGTGAATTTGCTGCCAATGACATCCCGCTGATCAAGTCGGCTTTACAAGAGGAAGCTGTTATCCGTGGGCAGGCATTACAGGGCATTATCCGTGATGGCTTCTCACAGGCCATCACAGGGATATATCTGGTTACACTTGCGCTGGTAGGAGCCAGCATGGTGGTAACCCTCTTTGTGCCGGAGCTACCGCTGCGCCACACCAACGAACCTGCACCAATGGCAGATATGGGTTAACGGATTCCTGTGAGCAGGTAGATGTCTGTTGCTGCCAGTTGTGCCTGCAGTTCTGCCTGCAGAAATCGATCCTGTGCCTGCAAGAGTTGCTGCTGGGCGATACGTAGCTCCAGGGATGAAATAGCGCCCATATCATAGCTGTCACTGGCTACCTGGAAGTTCTCTTCTGCTACTGCCACATTCCTCCTTTCCAGTGTTTTTTGTTCCACTGCCACCTGATATTGTCGGTAGGCGATGTACAGCTCCGTTTGCAACTGTGCCTTTATAAAGTCACCCTGCAGCTGCACCATGTCCTCCTGTAAGGCTGCAGCACGGATGCTGCGACGGATGTTGCCCCCTTGAAACAGAGGCATGGTGAGTGCTACCCCCAAACCCGGACCGTTGGTGCGGCTGGACAACAGGAACCCTGCCTCAGCAGCAGACCGGTTGAAGCGATAGTTGGCATTCAGGTTTACCTGTGGCAGCTGTGCCGCACGTGCCTCCTTCACCTGCAGCTGTGCCACCAGCAGCTGCTGCCGGGTCATCAACCATTCCGGATTATTGGCACGCTGTGCCGACTCCAGCTCCGCCAGAGGCTGCAGCACAGATTGCCCCATGCTATCAGTCAGTAGCCAAATGGCTCCCGGCTCGGCACCTATGGCCAGATTCAGCTGATAGGCCGTTTGCTGCCACTGCTGCCGAGCCTGCAATACACCACTCCAATCCGCATTGTAGTCTACCTCCGCCTGCAGCCAGTCCAGCTTGGACCCACTGCCCAGCTCAAACCGGTCACGTGCTGCCTGCATCCGCTGCTCGCTCAGCAACAGATTTTGCTGCAGCATCTCCTGACGAAGCTGTTGCTGCAGCAGCATGAAGTACAGCACCTCCACCTGCGCCATCACTTGTAGCATGGACGCCTGCAGGGCGGTCTTGCTCATCGCCTCCAACTCCCGCAACCTGTCGAGGGTGGCGAACATGGCCATCCCGTCAAAAAGTGTCCACCCCAACAAGGCCTGTACCTCCGAGTTGTTGGAGTTGGCACCGGTGGTTACTACCTCGTTGCCGGTGATGAAACGCTGGTTGAATCCTTGCACCGACATATTGTGCCCCGCCTCAACACCTACTGAGGGAAGCATTCCTGCCGCACCCGGCGCTACCTGATTGGCAGCCATCTCTACCTGCGCCCTGGCTATACGCACCTGAAAGTTATGCTCCATAGCCAAATCCTGCGCTTGTTGTAACGATAAGGGCTCCTGCCCCCAAAGCAAAACCGGCATCCCGGCAACTATCCAAAGTAGCAGAATTCGTATCATGATGCTGTGGTTTCTGCAGCATCCAGGTTGGATACTGACTTCGTCTTTTCAGAAATAAAGGTGTACATCGCAGGAATCACAAACAAGGTGAGCACTGTAGAGAACACCAGTCCGCCAATAACGGCGATACCCATAGACACCCGGCTTTCAGCACCGGCGCCCAAAGCCAGCGCTATAGGCAGTGTGCCGAGGATGGTGGACAAACTGGTCATGAGGATAGGCCTGAAACGTGCTACTGATGCCTCTCGTATGGCCTCCTGTACTGAGAGGCCTGCCGCTTTGCGCTGATTGGCAAACTCAACAATCAGGATACCGTTCTTGGTAACCAACCCAATCAACATGATGATACCTATCTGACTGAAGATATTGAGTGTCTGACCGTAAATCGACAGTGACAATACTGCGCCGGTAATAGCCAATGGCACAGTAAACATGATGATGATAGGGTCACGGAAGCTTTCGAATTGTGCACTTAACACCAGATAAATCAGCACCAGTGCCAGTACCAGCGCAAACAACAGGCTCGAAGAGCTCTCCAGAAAATCACGTGACGAGCCATTCCAGCTGTGTGTGAAGGTGTCGTCAAGCACTTCGTCGCCTACCTTTTCCATTGCTATGATACCATCACTCAACGAAACCCCTTCTGCCAGCTGCGCCGACACCGTAGCGGACACATACCTGTTGAACCGGAAGTACTGCGGTGATGAGGTCTGCTCCTGAATCCGCAGCAGGTTGTCGAGTTGTATCATGTCGCCTGCGTTGTTGCGCACATACAGCCCCTTAAGGTCTACCGGCTCGTTGCGGTTGTCCTGTGCCACCTGCCCCAATACCTGATATTGCTTGCCGTTCATGATAAAGTACCCAAACCGCTGCCCGCTGAGTGCCAGCTGCATGGTTTGGGCGATATCGAGTACACTCACGCCCATGGTGCGGGCCTTGTCGCGATCGATTTCTACGGCCAGCTCGGGCTTGTTGAACTTCAGATCCACGTCGACAAAAGAGAACTCCGGTTGCTCCATGGCCTTACCAATAAATGTCGGCAATATGGACTTGAGCTTGTCCATACTGGTAGCCTGTATCACGTATTGCACTGGCAATCCGCCCCTGCGGTTTCCTATGGTTACCTCTTGGGTGATGAAGGCGCGTGCTCCGGGCAACTGTGAAGTGATGCCCTGCAGCTGATTGGCTATCTCCTGTTGTGTGCGAACACGCTGGTCTTTATCTACCAATATCACCCTCAGAAACCCTGAGTTTACCGAACTGCCGGCTGCAAAGCCGGGCGAGGTCACACTGATGACACCCTTGAGTTCCGGTATCTGCTCTTGCACCTTTTGCCCCAACTCCACCATGTATCGATCCATGAAGGCGAATGTCACCCCTTCCGGTGCCGAAGCAATGGCTCTTGCTCCTCCCCGGTCTTCCAGCGGAGCCAACTCAGAGGGTAGCTCCCTGGCAATGAAGATGATACCCAATACAGCCAGCACAATGATACCGATGGCTACTTCCCGCACCCGCAGGAAAGCATTGAGCCACCGCCGGTAGCCATTGTTCAAAGCGGTAAAGAACGGCTCTGTCTGATTGTACAACCAGTTGTGGCGCTCCCGGTATTTCAACACCTTGGAGGCCAGCATAGGAGTGAGCGTGAGCGCTACAAACGACGATATGATGACCGCTCCGGCCAGCACGATGCCAAACTCACGAAACAGCCTTCCGGTAAGGCCCTGCAGGAAGATCACCGGCAGAAACACAGCCGCCAGCGCTACCGTGGTGGCAATCACCGCAAAGAATATCTCGGAAGTACCCCTTTCAGCTGCGGCTTTCGGCTGCATGCGCTGTTCAATCTTGGCATAGATGTTCTCCATCACCACAATGGCATCATCCACTACCAACCCGATGGCCAGCACAATGCCCAGCAAGGTGAGTACATTGATGGAAAATCCCATGATGTACATGATAAAGAATGCACCGATGAGCGAGATGGGGATTACAGCTACCGGTATGATGGTAGTCCGCCAATCGCGGAGGAACAGGAAGATGACCAGTACCACCAGCACCAGCGCTACCACGATGGTCTGACGTACTTCCTCGATGCTGTCGCGGATGTATTCCGTATTGTCGAACCCGATTCCAATCTCAATATCGGCAGGCAGGTCCTTCTTCATCTGATCGAGTCGCTTGTAGACCTCGTCAGCAATGTCGATGTGGTTGGATCCCGGCTGAGGCACAATGGCATTCCCCACCATGGGGATACCATCTCGGCGCAGCACGGTGCGCAGGTTTTCAGGGCCCAGCTCAGCATAGCCCACATCCCTGAACCGCACGATCTGATCACCCGACTCTTTGATGATGAGATTGTTGAAATCGTCCGGTGTTTGGAGGCGACCCTGTGTGCGCACACTCAATTCCACATTTGCTCCCTCTATGGAACCTGACGGTAACTCTATGTTCTCCCGCAGGAGGGCATTGCGCACATCCAGTGGTGTGAGGCGGTAGGCTGTCAGCCGGTCCGGATCGAGCCACAGCCGCATGGCATAGGTTTTGGCACCCCACACCTGTATGGAGCTCACACCGGGAATGGTCTGTAGTCGCTCCTTGAACACACGCTCAGCAATATCCGTCAGCTCCAGCATGTTGCGCTCGGCACTGCGGAAGTTGATGAACATGATCGGGTTGGCATCTGCGTCGGCCTTGGAAACGATAGGAGGATCGGCATCTGCCGGCAAGCGTCCTACCGCCTGGCCCACCTTGTCGCGCACGTCATTTACGGCAGCCTCCAGATCCTTCTCCAGCTCAAACTCCACAGTTACGGTGCTGCGACCATCACGGGAAGTTGAGGTGATGGTGCGGATACCATCAATTCCATTGACGGCATCTTCGATGGGCTCCGTGATCTGTGAAACAATGATCTCTGCATTAGCGCCCGGATAGTTGGTGCTTACTGTAACAACAGGCTGATCCACACTGGGGTATTCGCGCACACCCAGGAAGGTATAGCCGATTACTCCGAAGATGATGATGGCTATCGACATCACGGTAGCCAGCACGGGTCGTTGAATGCTCAGTGACGATAAGCTCATGGTGCCGGGGTTTCAATTATCTGGCGAATAGCCACCGGCAACCCGGGGCGAAGCTGGAGGATGCCACTGACCACAACGGTATCGCCCGGGGACAGTCCACTTACCACCTGTACACCCGTAGCCTTGCGTATGCCTGTTTCAACCATCACGGGCATGGCCTTCCCTTCCCTGACTATGTACACCTTTTGTGCTCCAAGTTCCGGTATCACAGCCTCGGCAGGCACCATCAGGGTTTCTGTATATTCTTCCAATGGCAGGGTGATGGAGGCAAATGCACCGGGAGTAAGCAGCTGCCCGGTGTTGGCCGTGGTAGCTCGTATCCGGAAAGTTCGTGTGGCCGCTTCTATCTGCGGCTCTATGGCGTAGATGGTGGCCTTGTACGGTTGCAAGATACCTTCAACGGTAAAGGTAATCTCATCGCCCTTCCCTATCCTGCCGGTATACTTCTCCGGCAGCGAAAACTCTATCTTCATGGGATTCGTCTTTACCAGCGAGGCGATGGCTTGCCCTGCAGTTACATAGCTGCCTTTACTCACCTGACGCAAGCCGATGATTCCCGAAAACGGTGCCTGCATCATGGTTTTCCCGATGCGCACATCCAAGAGCAGGCTGTCGGCCTGCAGCGACCTCCACTCGGTGACTGCACGATCATAGTCTTCGCGACTTACTGCCCCACGAGCCAGCAGCTCTTCCTGACGCTTCATGCGATCGAGTGCCAATATCTGCTGTGCTTTCACCTTATTTAGCTGAGCCTGCAGGTCAGCATTGTCGATCTGCAACAACAGCTGCCCTGCCTGTACGACACTTCCTTCCTGAAAATAGATCTCTTGTACCCTGCCGGCCACCTCCATCTGTAGGGTTACCTGCTCATCCGGCAGCAGCGTACCGGTTGCCGATAAGGTTTCGGATAAAGATATCGGCTGCACAACAACCACGTCGGCAGCCACAGGCTTTGCTGTTCCCGGCGCCGGCGCTCCGGGCTGTATTTTTTCCTCGCTGCTTCCCAACAGGTAACGCACTACCAGTACTGCCAGCAGCACAGTGATGATGAATAAACTAAGGATCCTGATACCAGATTGCTTCATGTGGAAGGGTTTGACAAAATGTGTTTGAAGGATGGATGAATAGCCGTTGCGGGCATGGCCGCCAGCGCTTCCTGCAGCGATGCTGTCTGCTGCAACCATGTGGCGGTGTCTATACCTGTAGCCTGTTCCAGCTCATGATTCAGCCGGTCTACTTCCTGTGTCACGCGACGGGCTACCATGGAGCCGGCATGGGTTAGACTCAACAGATGCGCCCGCTTATCTGATGTACTCACTGAACGCACTACCAAGCCATTTTCTTCCAGGTAATGCAACATCCGGGCAATGGTGGCCTTGTCCAGCTGAAGCTGCCGAGCCAGACAGTTTTGGGTCAGGGGTGGATTTGCTTGCCCGATCATCACAGGCACATACAGATACCTGTCTACGGGTAAGTCAGACAACCGGTCATACAGTACCCCTACATACTGCCTGGTAAGCGTATGTGCCGCCTTGCTGAGTGGTATGATTTGCCTGTCTGACATGCTTGTTGATTCAACCACACAAAATTAGTTGAAACACGCAACTATTTTGTCGACAAAGAACTGCTCCAACAGAATGGTATACCCAAGCACTACAGGATCATCGACCGGCTATCCACTTATCTGTAACCTCAGCTACACTTTACCTATTGTCGCTGTGGTTCGATAGAAACGGTGCATGTACCAAATATGTGGGGCGCTGACTGCTGCCAGGAAGATGAAGAATACAGGCCAGACGGAATCTGCCACTTCACCAATAGTGATGAACAGAGCGCCGAAAAGCAGGAAAAACAACACAGCCATGGATGAAAAAGGCAATGCCTTCAGCAACATCTGTCGATGAGAGAATTGGTGGGTCTGCCGGATATGTTGCCAGCCATTGAGACTATGATGTCCTATGAAGTACAGGGCAAAAGCAGTAAGGATGGGCAAAAAGGCACCTATCAGCAGTACGATCATCAGTTTTATCCAACCCGGACGGGCGGCAGCGGGGAGCTCCATACCACTAATCAATAGTCCAAAAGTGCCACTAAGCGTAAAGAATGTAGCCAGTTGGGTAGATCCAATCAATTCCTGCAGACCATATATCCCTAGGTAAGGTGTTAAATCACCCCAGTGGGTCCCCAACAGGAATAGCAATAACCCCATACCATGAGATACTGCCGCCAACGGCGAATAGGTTCGCCACTCCCGGTAGTCGGTTTCCCCGAAATGCCAGGCAGAGTAGGCGAGAAACAGAAGCAACCCTACAACCGGCATTAGCCACCATACGGCAGCCACCACAGCCATGATGCCGATATAACCGCCCACAAACGGCAGCATACGCCAACTTAGCCGCCTCGTAGGCATGGTAAGCACATGATCGAGTGCGCCGTGTGGAATTCCGGGAAAAAGAAGCCCTACTGCCAACAGCACCTGACTAATAACCATTGCCTTATCGGGAAAAACAGATTGTATTACCAACAAAAACAGGGCTATCAACAACAATAGGCCGGTCCGTCCGGATAGGGCGACCAGCCTGGATAGTACCGATTCTGCCAACGACCGCAGAAATGGCAATTTGGGTAGTGACGCCAGAATGGATATCTCCTCAGCGGCACTGCTTTGCTCCTGCAGGAAGCGGAACACCTGTGGCGGTGGTATCCGTTTCAACAGCTGTGTGAAGATCCTGCTCCCCTGTGAGGGACGATGCCTCAGTATATGCAGCAACAACGAATCATAGAAGGCGAACCTTGGCTTTCGCGGGATCACAAGCAAGGCCTCGCTTTCCTGTTGCTCAGCGGCTGCCAGCGCTCTGCTGTGCTGATACATACTGTAGAAAGCATATCCGGTAGTTGCCTTTACCGCTCCCGCCGAAGTGCCTACCGGAATGTACCCTGCTCTTGCCTGGTGCACCATTTCGCCAAGCTCCAATGACATGGGGATACATCCTGTTTCCTCCTCTTCTACCTCATAGCTTCCCCACTTATCTGACACATAGGCCTGCAATGCCGGTGCCGCCTCTTCCATGGTAAGCCGTTGCCTGCCGAAGCGTGTCATCTCCACCAGCAGGTGCTCCCCGGAAAAGGGAAGTACATACATGAACTGGCAGTGCCCACGCTGCGGTATGTTGAAATCCATCATCTCCATTACCTGCGCATCAGCATGCCGCTCCCGCAGCCGCACCCGATAGCCGGCAAACGATTGCCACAGCACCCCATCCTCCTGCTGTAATAGCGTCTGTTGCTCCTGATTCAGCCGACTGTCGAACACCTTGCTTACCTGATAGGTGTGATCAGCGATCAACTGATTGCCGCCGGGGATTTCATGGATGTCCTGCACCGCCTCATTACACCAATGTATTCCATCATACGCTGCCAGCTGCTTCCGCACATACGCATAGAAGGGCTCACTGCGGACATGATAATAGCGGTAGGGATCGATTCTCTTGGTGCCGGCAGGGGTGTTGACCATCTCCCAGGATGCGTCGATGACCGGATGTAATGACTGAATGATATCCTCGTCGGGTCTAGCCCAGAAGCACCATGTCCGGTCGTTACCCTTATGGCGGGAAGGCTCAAAAACAATCACTCGCTTGCCGGCAAGCAGACCCGCTTCGTGGAAGGCCAGCAACAGCAACATGCCCGATCCTCCGGCACCTACAACGGCATAATCGTATGTCCTGTCTGCATTCAAGTTTGTCGGCAGTTAGTTGAAGAGGGTGGTCGGGTGCAGTCAGGAAGGTAAGTGCACAACCCGGTTCTGTACAGGTTGTTCATCACCCACCGTCAAGATAGGCAGAATAAATGAGTACACCGTTTACTATTTCATAATATCCTCCGACCTGACAATCCGTATTTTTGCGGCGTGTCCAACAGATTCACCTATATCCTGGCGGCTGTAACAGCCGGAATCGTCGCCTGGTTGGCGTGGCCGCCACATGCTGGTATTTTATCACTATTGTTGCTTGCGGCATTCACCCCATTACTTTGGATTGAATCGCACATCAGTACTCACAAACCGACACGCAGCCGACTGCAGGTACTGGGGTATGGCTACCTAACCTTCCTGATTTGGAACACCCTAACCACCTGGTGGGTAGCTAACGCCAGCCTTGGTGGTGCCGTATTCGCCCTACTGGTCAACAGTTTGTTCATGGCTGTGGTCTTTCTGGCATACCACATCACCAAATCCAAGGTAGGCAATGCACTCGGGTATTTCAGTCTGCCCATATATTGGCTGGCGTTCGAGTTTCTACACCTTCGCTGGGAGTTTTCGTGGCCATGGCTTACGTTGGGCAACGGATTTGCCTCCTTTCCGGCCATCATACAATGGTACGAGTGGACCGGGGTATTGGGTGGGTCGCTGTGGATATGGCTCACGAATCTCTTGTTGTTCCGGGCATGGCATCTTCGTACCGACCTGCTGGAGAAGTGCCGGCAAAATCCGGAAGACACCGACCTGCGTGACTATTTGTCCATCCGCACCAAGGTCTCCATGACAAAAATCAGCCTGCTGGTGGCACTGCCTGTGGTCGTATCTCTTGTTTTGCTGAATACCACTCAACAGCAGACCGACAACACCCCGGTAGAGATTGCCGTGATTCAACCCAACATCGATCCGTATCTGGAGAAATTCCCGGGCAGCCCCAACCATATACCCTACAGCCGACAGATGCAACGGATGCAGCGGCTGATGGACAGCGTTGTAACACCCACAACGGATATTGTCGTGCTTCCCGAAACAGCCCTGCCGGGAGGAACGAACATTGATGACCCGTGGTCTTCTGCAGAGGTACAACTGCTGTATCAATGGCTCTTGGCTCATCCGCACATTTCTGTACTCATCGGTATGGATGGCTACGAAGTCTATGGCGAGGAACCGCAAACCATCACCTCGCGTCGCTCATCCGGTGGCATCTACTACGATGCCTTCAATTCGGCGGCACTGTTTCAGGCAGATACCTCCTTTTACCAGGTGTACCACAAGTCCAGACTGGTTCCCGGCGTGGAACGCATGCCCTATCCGGGGATATTCCGGTTCCTGGAGCGTTTTGTCCTCGATATGGGCGGCATTTCCGGTAGTCTGGGTATGCAGGCCGACAGAACTACCTTCTTCACCCCGGACACTATAGGTCTGGCACCCATCATCTGCTATGAGTCCATCTATGGCGACTATATAACCGACTATGTACAGGGTGGCGCCACCGTGCTGTGCATCATCACCAATGATGGATGGTGGGGCAATACGGCAGGATATCGCCAACACCTGGCATATGCCTCCCTTCGCGCTATCGAGACCCGTAGGCCGGTGATCCGGTCGGCCAACACGGGCATCAGCGCCGTGCTGGATATCAGGGGCCTGCTTCAGCAGACAACACCGTGGTGGCAACCGACTGCATTTGCCACTACCATACATCCCAATACCGCAATGACCGTGTACACAAGATATGGTGATGTGTTGGGCAGGCTGGCTGTGCTACTTGCCGTGATACTCCTGCTGTACCAACTGATTAGCGGCCAAACCAATGGCTTTTATTACCGACGACAAAAGATCCGAAGATGACCACACCCCTTCCAACCCTACTGGACAGCACCATCGATATCGTAAAGCAGGCCGGTGAACACCTGCGGGAAGCCTGGAAAAACCCGACAGGTCGCACCGTTACCGCCAAGGAGCGCAACAGTTTTGTGACTGACATGGATGTACTCACAGAACAGCGCCTGGTAAAGCAACTCCGCGAGCTGCTGCCGGAGGCTACCTTCATCACTGAAGAGAGCACTACGGAACAGGCCACCGGCGAGTGGTCGTGGGTGATTGACCCAATCGATGGCACTACCAATTTCATGTACCGGCTACCTTGTTTTTCCATCAGCGTAGCGCTGGTGCAGCATGGCATCCCCGTGCTGGGTGTGGTGTATGAGGTGATGCAGAACGAGTGCTTCTCCGCCATCAAAGGTGGCGGCGCCTTTCTGAATGGCGCACCGATACAGGTAAATCCCGCCGATGCCATCAAAGATGCCCTGATAGCTACCGGCTTCCCATATCACGACCATACCCATACCGATGCGCTTGTAGCGATAGTAGCCGATCTCATCCGAGGTGCTCGCGGCCTGCGACGCTTTGGATCGGCAGCGGTAGACCTGGCCTATGTGGCTTGTGGGCGATTTGACGCTTTCTATGAACACACCCTAAACCAATGGGATATAGCAGCAGGCGTGCTGATCGTATCCGAGGCAGGTGGTGTGGTAAGTGATTTTGCAGGACAAGATGATTATCTCCACAACGGGCAGATGGTAGCTGCTGCTGCACCACTGCACCAGGAGTTACAGACACTGGTAGCGAAGCACTTCTTTGCCCGTTAGATATGCAGGGCGCGGTCTTCAGTGGCCGCCAGACATGCCTCCTTTACAGCTTCACTGTAGGTAGGATGCGGGTGGCTCATGCGGGCGATATCTTCTGCTGAAGCACGGTATTCCATCGCTACCACACCTTCAATGATCAGGTCAGCTACCCGCGGGCCTATCATGTGCATGCCCAGCACTTCATCGGTTTCCTTGTCGGCGAGCACCTTGATGAAGCCGTCGGTATCCATACTGGCACGAGCACGTCCACTGGCCTTGAAGGGAAACTTACCCACCTTGTAGGCTGTACCCGATGCTTTCAGTTCGTCCTCGGTATACCCTACACCGGCAGCTTCGGGCCATGTATAGGCCACGTTCGGTATCAGTCGGTAGTTGATGTGCGGTTGCTGACCGGCCAGCAGTTCAGCCACATAGATGCCCTCCTCCTCTGCCTTGTGGGCCAGCATGGCACCTGTTATCACATCACCGATAGCGTAAATGTTGTCTACAGCCGTTTGCAGGTGATGGTTCACCGGAATCTGACCACGCTCGTTTACCGATAGGCCTACCTTATCCAGACCAAGACCTTCTGTGTAGGGCTTTCGGCCTACCGCCACCAGACAATAATCGGCCTTGATGACCACTTCTGCGCCTTTGGCATCGTCGGCCTTTACGGTAACCTGCGAGGCACCTGCCTTCACTTCCTTAACCTTGTGGCTCAGCAATATGTTGGCGCCGGTCTTGCCCATCACCTTCTTCATCTCCTTACCCAGGTCGGCATCCATGCCGGGGATCAGGCGATCCATGTATTCTATGATGGTAACCTCAGTGCCAAGGCGGCTGTATACGGAGCCCATTTCCACACCTATGATGCCACCACCGATGATGACCATGCTGGCAGGTAGATCGGGCAGGCTGAGTGCTTCGGTACTGGTGATTACCCGCTTTTTGTCGATTGTGATGAAGGGAAGCGATGCCGGCTTGGAGCCGGTGGCTATGATCACCTTGTCGGTGGTGAGGCTGGTTGTGGTTCCGTCCGCTTGTGCCACCTGAATCGTGTGGGCATCCACGAATGAGCCCACACCGGTGTGTACATCAATCTTGTGTTTCTTCATCAGGAAGCTCACCCCGTCGCAGGTCTGCTGTACTACGGCTCCCTTTCTGGCTATCATCTGCGGAAAGTCTACTGTAACCTCACCCACACTGATGCCATGAGCAGCAAATTCAGTACGTGCCTTGTGTACGTGCTCGGTTGAGTCCAGCAATGCCTTGCTTGGAATGCATCCTACATTGAGGCATGTACCACCCAGTGTATTGTATTTTTCTATCAGGGCGGTCTTCATGCCCAGCTGTGCACACCGGATGGCTGCCACATAACCACCAGGGCCGGATCCAATTATTGTTATATCATATTGAAAGGTGCTCATACTATCGTGTTGTTTGGTTGAAGGAAGCTTATAATCCCAGCAGATGCTGTACCGGATCTTTGGCCATCAGCATCTTTTCCGGATGTTCCAGGTAATCCTTCACCCTTACCAGAAAACTAACCGACTCCCGTCCGTCGATGATGCGGTGGTCATAGCTGAGCGCCACATACATCATGGGCTTGATGACCACCTGACCGTTTTGGGCGATGGGCCTTTCTTCAATCTTATGCATGCCCAAGATGGCACTTTGCGGCTGATTGAGGATAGGTGTCGACAGCAGCGACCCGAACACCCCACCGTTGGTGATGGTGAAGGTACCTCCTGTCATCTCATCCATGTCCAGTTCATTCTTGCGTGCCTTGGTAGCCAAATCGATTACAGCACCCTCAATCTGCGCCATCCCCAGCGATTCGGCGTTGCGGATTACCGGCACTACCAGACCTCGGTCGGTACTTACGGCGATGCCCATGTCCACATAATCGTGGTACACGATTTCTTTGCCGTCGATCATGGCATTTACTGCCGGGAATTCGCGCAGTGCCAACACACAGGCGCGGGTAAAGAAGCTCATGAATCCGAGGCCTACACCGTGTGCTTCCTTGAACTTGTCTTTGTATTGATTACGCACCTGCATCACGGGCTCCATGTTCACCTCGTTGAAGGTGGTGAGCATAGCAGTAGTATTCTTGGCGGCCACCAACCTGTCGGCGATGGTACGTCTGAGTCGGCTCATGTTTTCGCGACGCACTTCTCTGCTGAAGTTGCCGGTCACTTCCGCTGCCTGTATAGGCCCGGGTGCAGCAGCCAGAGCGTCTGCCTTGGTGATGCGACCATCCCTGCCGGTGCCCTTCACCGATGCAGGATCTACGCCTTTCTCTGCCAGCACCTTCTGTGCCGCAGGAGACGGGTGTCCTGATGCGTATGATGAAGCCGGGGCTGCAGGTGCAGCTGTAGGTGCGGGTGGAGCGGCTACAGGCTGTTCCTTGGTTTCCGGTGCTTTTTCTTTGGCGGCTGGCGCTTCGGCAGGAGCCTCTGCGCTGGTATCTACAGAAGCTACCACGGCACCGATCTCCAGATCATCGCCCTCAGCAGCTACAAAGGTGATGACACCGGCTACTTCCGAAGGCAGCTCCAAGGTGGCCTTATCGGATTCCAGCTCACAGATCTCCTGATCCACCACCACATAGTCACCCTCCTTTACCAGCCACTTGCTGAGTGTTACTTCGTTTACGGATTCTCCAACATTTGGCACTTTCAGTTCTACAATTGCCATAGCTTATCTGTCTGTAGGGTTATGCAAATACCTGATTGATAATAGATTCCTGCTCCTTCACATGTATCTTGTGGTAGCCGGTTGCCGGCGATGCGCTCGACTTTCTGCTGATGAGCTGCCAGTCTACACTCCGGTAGCAACTCAATATATACACCCAGCCACCCATGTTGGCAGGTTCTTCCTGCACCCAGCATTTGGCAGCCTGGGGATAGTCCGCCATGATGGCATCTATTTGCTCGAAAGGCAGTGGATACAACTGCTCCAGGCGAGCTACAATCAAATCGGTACGTTGTTCTTTCTCCTGGCGCTCCAGGATGTCATAGTATATCTTTCCGGAACAGAACACCACTTTCTTCACCTGTTCCTTATTGCCGGCACTCCAGTCGTCTACGATGATTTCCCGGAAACCCCCTTGCGTAAAGTCCTCCTTCGGCGACACACACAACGGGTGGCGCAGCAATGACTTGGGCGACATTACAATCAAAGGCTTACGGAATGGCCGCGCCAGTTGGCGCCGCAGCGCATGGAACAGGTTGGCGGGCGTAGTGATGTTGGCCACCGTCATGTTGAACTCGGCACAGAGCTGCAGGTATCGCTCCAGGCGGGCACTTGAGTGCTCAGGCCCTTGCCCTTCATATCCATGCGGCAACAGCATCACCAGGCCATTCATCCGCTGCCATTTACTTTCCGAGCTGGAGATGAACTGGTCTACCACCACCTGTGCCCCGTTGGCAAAGTCGCCGAACTGTGCTTCCCAGATCACCAGGCTGTTGGGCGATGCCATGGCATACCCATATTCGAAACCCAGTACCGCATACTCTGACAATAAGGAGTTGTAAATCCGGAATCGCGCCTGCTGATCGTCCCACAGGTCATCCAGACGGTTATAGGCTTCGTTGGTTCTTTCGTCGTACAGCTTGGCATGTCGGTGCGAAAACGTACCTCGGATGCTGTCCTGCCCACTGATGCGCACATCGTGACCGTTGTGCAGCAAGGAGGCATAGGCGAGCAGCTCTGCCGATGCCCAGTCCATAGTGCCGGTTTCAAAGTACACCTCCCTACGCTTCTCCAGCATCTTCTGCACCTTACGCAGGGACTTAAAGCCTTCCGGTGTTTTTATGATTCGGGTAACCAAATCGTCCAACAATTCGTTGGAGATGGCTGTATCCGGACTGCTGACAAAGTCCTCAGGGGTACTACGTCTCAACTGCTTCCACTGTAGCTCGGGTTCCTGATAATGATAGGGCAATGGCTTCTCCTTCACCTGCTCCAGCGCGCCGTTCATCATATGTTTGAACTCCTCCTGCATGTCGGTGGCCAATTGCTTCTCGATGGCGCCCTGCTTCAGCAGCTTCTCTACATATATTTCCCGCGGATTGGGATGCCTGTTGATGATGTCGTACAAGGCAGGCTGTGTGTACTTGGGGTCATCGCCCTCATTGTGGCCATGCTTCCGATAACACACCATGTCCACGAATATGTCCTTGCCGAATTGCTGACGATACTCTATGGCCAGCTGCATGGCATACACCACGCTTTCTACATCATCGCCGTTCACGTGGATTACCGGCGCTTTCACCGTTGCCGCCACGCTGGTGGAATAATGCGAAGAACGCGCATCATCGAAGTCGGTGGTGAAGCCAATCTGGTTGTTGATGACAAAATGGATGGTGCCGCCTACCTTATAGCCGGTAAGCTGACTCATCTGCAGCAACTCATATACTACACCCTGGCCGGCTACGGCAGCATCACCATGAATGATAATCGGTAATATCCGGCTGTTGTCGGAGCCGTAGAGGATGTCCGACTTCGCCCTTGTAAATCCTTGCACTACCGGCGCCACGGCCTCCAGGTGGCTGGGGTTGGGCGCCAGTTTCAGGTTGATGGTCTTACCACTGGTAGTCGTAATCTCCGACGAATAGCCCAGGTGATACTTCACATCGCCATCACCCATGGTCAGATCGGGGTCTGCAGTACCTTCGAACTCGGAGAATATCTGTGCGTAGGTCTTGCCGAGCACGTTCACCAGCACGTTCAGTCTACCCCGGTGGGCCATACCGATCACTACCTCTTCCACGCCAAGGGCTGCGCCTTCCTGTATCAGGTGATCCAATGCCGGGATGGTGCTTTCACCACCCTCCAGCGAAAACCGCTTCTGACCGATGTACTTGATGCTTAGGAACTCCTCAAATACCACAGCACCATTCAATTTGTGCAATATCCGTTGCTTGAGTGCTGTGGGCAGGTTGATGTTGTCGGCTTCCTGCTCTACTCGCTGCTGAATCCAATGCTTCTCCTCATTGTTGGTGAGGTACATGTATTCAACGCCCAGGTTGCGGCAATACACAGCCTGAAGCTTATTGATGATGTCGCTGAGCTTGGCAGCGCCAATACCCAGCAATTGTCCGGCAGAGAACACAGTATCGAGATCCGCCTCGCTAAGGCCGAACACATCCAGTTCAAGGCCGGCCCGCCTGTTTTTTCGTTGACGGATTGGATTGGTGGTGGCTACAAGGTGACCCTTTCTGCGGTACGCCTCAATAAGCGCATACACCTGAAACTCCTTGGATGAAATCGGCTGTGTGCCGTTGGAAGAGATTGATAGGCTCCCATCCATGGCCAGGTCGAAACCTTTGAAAAAGCTATGCCACTCCTTGCCGACAGCATCCGGATTTTGCCGGTAGGTTTGATAGAGGGATTCTAAGTAGGCGGGATGCGCGCTGGAGACTACATCAAGTGGATCCATGCTGGTGTGAAAAAATTTAGCTGCAAATATCGGTCATTTCAAGCAAAACCCTATTCCATTGCAGCACTTTTACTGCAATTGACAATCATGTATTTACACGCAGAATTGCGGCTAATCCAGGCAGTAGTTCAGCCCGATTACCAAACCCGGGGAAGCATTTCTTGTGATACGCCTGTCGGCACCTGCAATTCGGGTAGCCTTGTAATCGGCAGCTTCAATCTCCGACAGCCCATAATTGGCAGATATCAGGAAGTCTAGCTTGATGTTATCACTGATATTGAAGCCGGCACCAAAGCGCAGCACCCACGAAAAGTCAGTGCTATTGAAGTTTTCTTTCACTACCCGGTAAGGCCCTTGAACAGATGTTGCTGCTTCCGTGGTCACCCCCGTGAGGATACCCAGCTCAGGCCCTGTCTCCAACACGAACATCGCCATGGCATCCGGGCTGGTGTTCACACGAATCGCCATAGGAATACGCAGGTAGGTCATCTGCTGATCCCATTCCAACAACGTGGTATCTGGTGTTCCTTCATACTTCTGACCCCACGTACCCAGCCAAGGCGACACTGCCACGCCGGCATAGTCACTAAAATGATAAGCACCATGAAGACCTACACCAACACGGAACGTGGGCACTATGTCCAACGCCTTACCGATATCATAGTCGTCCTGATTCATCACGAACGACGCCATTGGCATCACCCGAAGGCCAACGTGTATCCCCTCCTGCGCCTGTGCGGAAAACCCGATAATCAGTACGGCACACACCAATAATCCATGTCGCAATTGTCTCATGATTTTTTTAGCAAAATAATCTCTTTTCCCTACAATGAAACTACCATCTGAACAATTCACGGCTAAGTGACTGATTGCTACTACATTCTCCTGCATAATTTTAGAGGCAAATGTTTGCTTGTTGGGAAAAACAACCTATTTTTGCATACTCAATTTTT
>CAYYHM010000003.1:0-39861 GCA_964471795.1 uncultured Chitinophagales bacterium
GGCAACTTCAACGGTTGGTGCGGGTCTTGTAATCCGATGACCGATGCCGATAATGATGGTATTTGGGAAGTGCAGCTGCCACTTACTGCCGACTCTATCGAGTATAAGTTTACGTTGGATGGCTGGAACATGCAGGAGAACCTTACACCCGGTAGCTCATGTACTAAAACCACGGGTGCCTTCACCAACCGATTCCTGATTATTACAGGCGACACGGTATTGCAGGCAGTTTGCTGGGAATCTTGCAGTGCATGCTCCACACCACCTGCTGTTAAGCAAGTTACTTTCCGTGTGGACCTATCTCAATACACAGGTAGCTTTACCGGTGCCTTTGTGAACGGCAACTTCAACGGCTGGTGTGGTTCGTGTAATCCGATGACTGATGCAGACAATGACGGCATTTGGGAAGTGCAGTTGCCATTGACAGCAGATTCCATCGAATACAAGTTCACCCTCGATGGCTGGAACATGCAGGAGAACTTCACACCCGGCGACCCTTGTACCAAGACAACAGCAGGTTTCACCAACCGTTTTCTCATCATTCCGGGCGACACCGTGTTGCAGGCAGTATGCTGGGAGTCATGCAGTGCATGTCCGCCACCGGCAGCTGATCTGATATTAGTGGGTGTGATGGATTTCGATCTGGGCAGCACTGCGGGTAAAGCCGTACATGTGCGCGCAGTGGCAGCTATTGCCGACCTAAGTGCCTATGGCATCGGCGTAGCCAACAATGGTGGCGGCACCGATGGGGTAGAGTATACCTTCCCGGCCATTGCTGTGAACGCAGGCGACGACATCCTGGTTGCCCGGGATACGGCTGCCATGCGAGCCTATTTCAATACCTGCTTGAGTGAATTTGAGGTGGTGTTGTTGAGCAATAGCAACATCAGCCAGAATGGCGATGATGCCATTGAACTGTTCAAGGATAGTGTGCAAATAGAAGTGTTTGGTGACCTCGTCCACAGTGGCCTGCCACTCACGTGGGAATATACAGACTCCTGGGCGTTCAAGGATGCCGGTGTGTGGATATATGGCGGCCCTAACTGCACGGATGGTTCTACAACCACACAGACATCATCATGTCCCTATCCGTTCTGCCCGCCACTGCCTCCACAGGTTAGTCTGGTTACCTTCCAGGTAGACCTGTCGCAATACACGGGCAGTTTTACCGGCGCCTTTGTGAATGGTGATTTCAACGGCTGGTGTGGATCCTGTAACCCGATGACCGATGCTAATAATGATGGCATCTGGGATGTTACGTTACCACTGACAGCTGATTCTATCGAGTACAAGTTCACGCTGGATGGCTGGAACATGCAGGAAATGTTTAGTCCGGGCGATCCTTGTACCAAGACTACCGGTGCATTCACCAACCGTTTCCTGATTATTCCCGGCGACACTACCTTGCCGGCTGTATGTTGGGAGCAGTGTGGCCCTTGTCCGGCAGTTACCTATGCCGTGCAGTTGCAAGGTGTGCTCGACTTCAACACACCGGCTGGTGGTGCTTCAGGAAAGGGTATTCATCTGATAGTAACGGATGACGTTGCAGATTTGAGCACCTATGGTATTGGTGTAGCAAACAATGGCGGTGGCACAGATGGGCAGGAATACACCTTCCCTGCAATGAGTGCTGCGAAAAACGACCACATACTGGTGGTGCGCGATGTGCAGACTATGACAGATTACCTGGCTGCATGTATTGGCGCTTTCAACCACGTATTGCTGGATTCCAACAGTGTAATCAATCAGAATGGTGACGATGCCATTGAATTGTTTGCGAATGGGTTGGTGATAGAGACCTATGGCGACCCCAACGTGGATGGCACCGGACAACCGTGGGAATACACGGGTGCTTGGGCCTACAAAGACTCCATGGGAGCCTGGTATACAGGGGCATTGAACTGTACAGACAGCAGTACCACTACCTACACATCTTCGTGTCCATATCCAATATGCAGCGGTTTTGCCAATGTGCTGGTAACAAGCATTACGGTGCAAGGTCAGGGAGGTGCTACAAGCATAGCCACACCTTCGGGTACTTTGCAGATGGAAGCGACCCTATTGCCCGCCAATGCTACCAATCAGCAGGTGGCCTGGTCGATTGACGATCCGTCTCTGGCCACTATTGATGCGAATGGTCTATTGTCCGCATTGGCTGACGGAGATGTGTTGGTGACAGCCACTGCGATAGATGGTAGTGGAGTCAGTGGCTCCGCATCCATTGTCATTTCCAATCAGTCAACCGGAATCGGGTCTGTAGATGCTTCTATTCAAGTAGTGCCAAATCCGGCACAGCAATACTTGCTGGTGTCAGGCTTCATGAATGGCTCTATGTATAGGATCATCAACCTGAATGGTCAGGTCGTGGACGCCGGAGTGCTTGGCGCTGATGGCATGATTCAGCTGGCCTTACTGCCGGCAGGTATGTATGTGCTGTCTGTAGACCATGAGATGCTTACGCAACAGATTAGTTTCCTGAAGCAGTAATTCATCTACTTCACACTCTTTAAAACCGATCCGATGAATTATAAGAACCGAGGATGGGCCGGATGGCTATTGTCGTTGGGTATAGTAGCCGGTTGCACCACCAATGATGTACTGAAGCAGCCATTGGTGACCATGACTGCATCGGCGATCAGCATACCGGAAGACAATGGGCAGGCGGTGATCACTTTTACACTGGATGAACCGGGTACTGACGAGGTGATTATTGACCTTGTTGCCGCCGGTACTGCCACGGAAAACATCGACTTTACGCTTTCTACCACCGTTGTACGTATCCCTGCAGGCATATCATCAGCAACAATAACCGTACAAGCTATTCAAGACACCATGATGGAGCAGGTGGAGAATGTAGAGGTTACGATTGCGGACATTACCGGGGGTTTGCTGGATGGTGCCTCTACGGTGAGCATACTGATTGAGGATGATGACGATCCGGGCTCCTTGTTGCTGATACTGAATGAGATTTGCTATGACCCCTCCAACAACGCACTTGATGGTGATGCCAACGGGGATGGTAGATATGTACAAGACGAAGATGAATTCGTCGAGTTCGTGAATCTGTCGTCATCCACCATAGACCTGAGCGGGTATAAGATATTCGACTCTGAGGCATTAACCACCAACACGCCCCGACATGTGTTCCCTGCCGGAACGCTCATACCTGCGGGGAAAGCCGTGGTTGTATTTGGCGGAGGTACACCAACAGGTTCGTTTGGAAATGCAGTTGTGCAAACTGCATCGGCCGGTAGGATCAACATGAACAATGCCGGCGATGTAATGACGCTGACCACACCGGACGATGTTGTGGTGATATCGTTTGATGTGGCACCTCTGTCCGACAATCCCAACGAGTCCTATACCCGAAATCCGGATATCACCGGAGACTTTGTTCAGCATGGTAGTGTAAATGGTGTGCTGTTTTCGCCGGGAACCCGCGTTGATGGAACGCCTTTCTGAGATGACACAATGACCATCTTACCTATCATATTGTCTGTATTGATTGTGGCTGCAACCGTCTGGTTGCTGATTAAAAAGATGAATGCGCAGGCCATTTTGTTGGCAGCCGGACTATTCATGCTTACATCAGCTTATGTGCTGGGAATGGATTTGCCTGCAGTAAAGAAACCTACAGGCTTTGTACCATTCGATTTTTTTGCGTTCATCAAGGAATCCTTCAGCAGCACCAATGCCGGTGTCGGCTTGATGATTATGGCCATCGGTGGCTTTGTTGCCTACAGTGAAAAAATTGGAGCCTCCCAGCGACTTGTACAATTGGTAATGCGACCCTTATCGGTGTTGAAAGCTTACCCGAATGTAACGGCTATTTGTGTGTTGCCGATTGGGCATTTCCTGACACTATGCATACCATCTGCAGCCGGACTTGGATTGCTGATGATGGCGGCCATTTATCCGATCCTTACCGGTTTAGGGGTGTCACGCCTTTCTGCTGTAGCTGTAATCACCGGAAGTACGGGACTTTGTGTAGGCCCGGCCTCTGTCATCACGGCCAGTGCCATCACCATCATGGACATACCCATGACAGATTATTTCGTCAACTGGCAGATTCCGTTGGTGTGGCCTACGCTGGCAGTGCTGATGCTGTTGTATTTCCTGGTAAACCGATATTACGACCGCAAAGAAAGCCCTGTCGACAAGGAAGAGACAGCATCGGAAGAGCCTGTGCCACAGCAAGCACCTTTGTTGTATGCCATTATTCCATTGCTGCCATTGATTTTGTTGGTGCTATTCTCGGATTTATTTCAACTGTTGCCTATGCAGGTACAATTGGATACCACCACCGCCATGCTCATCAGCTTGTTTGTGGCCTTATGTGCGGAGATGATTCGCACCAGGAGCCTACGGACTGTCGTAAACTCCTTGCAGGTCTTCTGGACAGGTATGGCCGGTATGTTCAAGTCGGTGGTAACCCTCATCATTGCTGCTGACATATTTGCCAAAGGATTGATCTCACTCGGTTTCATCACGGGACTCATTGATGTTTCGACACACCTTGGTCTGGAAGCCACCGGAATAGGCATCGTACTTACACTGATGATTTTTTTGGCGGCTATGTTGATGGGTAGTGGCAATGCAGCATTTTTTGCTTTTGGCCCACTGGTGCCGGGCATTGCTTCCAAACTACAGGCTGCCGATGTTTCCCTATTGCTGCCCATGAATCTGGCGGCCTCCATGGGTCGGTCCGTGTCACCGGTGGCTGGTGTCGTGCTGGCAACCTCCGAGATTGCCGGTGTTTCGCCGATGCAAGTGGTACAGCGCAATCTCATTCCCATGGGCGGCGCATTATTGTTTATGTTAACCTACCATTACCTCTGATATGCTACTGATTAAACAAGCTACGGTTTACGCACCTCATTATGTGGGGCTACAGGATATACTGATCGGTGGTGGGAAGATACTGGCCATGGACGCAACCCTGCCAGATCATCCGGCTATCACACAGGTGATCGATGCCAATGGACAATATGTAGTACCCGGATTTATCGATCAGCATATTCACATCACCGGTGCCGGCGGAAAGCATGGATTCCATTCTATGACCCCCGAGCTGACTGTGGATGAATTGATAGCCTGTGGCACTACCACGGTGGTTGGATTGCTGGGGACAGATGGAAAAACCCGCAGTATCCATACGCTTTATGCCAAAGTGAAAGCATTGGAAAGTGAAGGAATATCCGCTTACATGTACTCCGGCTATTATGGGCTGGATCCGGTGTACCTGATGCCCACCATACAAGACGACATGATTTTTATCGACAAGGTGTTGGGGTGCAAGATTGCCATATCTGACATCCGGTCGTCATACCCGACAGACCTTGAATTGCTGCGATTGTTGCGCCAGATCATGGTAGGCGGCATGCTGGCAGGCAAGAAGGGCATACTTCATCTGCACATCGGAAATCTGCCGACACGCCTCGATCCATTATTCCGGATTGTAGAAGAGCATGGATTCCCGATCCGGCATATCTCGCCCACACATGTGGCGCGTACGAAAGAGCTTTTCGAGGATGCTATCCGGTTTGCACTTCTGGGTGGCAGCATCGATATAACCACTGGAGCCTCCAAATATACCGATCCCTACAAGGCAGTCTTGTACGCATTGGAGAAGGGCGTACCCATGGATAGGATCACCTTCAGCACAGATGGCAATGCCGGACTCGACAGGAAGGATGCAAAGGGTCGTGTTGTTGGGTTCAATCGTGCGCCTATCGATGCTAACCTGCAGCAGGTGACAGCTCTCATCAAAAATGGCGGTCTTGATCCATCACAGGCACTTCAGGTTGTAACCACCAATCCGGCAAACAATCTGGGCCTTTCCACAAAAGGAACCCTGGCAGTAGGATATGATGCCGATCTGTGTTTCTTCGATACCGATTGGCAGCTGACCGATGTGGTAGCCAAAGGCCGCCATGTATTACAAAACAACATATCAGTAAACCCTTAACGAATTTCCATGAAGCTCAGTAGGTGGATTATACCGTTCGTCAGCATATTCGGGCTACTGTGCCTTCCAGCAGCGGCATTGTTGGCGCAGGAGGCGGTGCCGAATTACTACACCATGGGCAATGGCATCACCTTCTCCGGAAAAGATGGACATGCCATGACCATCAGGGGTTACCTGCAACCCTTTGCGGAAATGAAAGATTACACGGAAGAGGGCAATGATGCGTTGTTGGTGCGCTACAGGATGCGTCGCGCTCGCTTGCGTATACAGGGCGAAGCGCTGCAATCCCGGTTGGAATACCGGGTGCAGTTCGACCTCAGCGGAACCCCCGAAGTAGAAGACGGCAACTCACTGTTTCTGTTGGATGCTTTTGTCACCTACAACATAACCCGCAGAATCGATGTCACCTTCGGTCAGCGTTCGTCACCGGCCGATGTGCGTCTGTTGAATTCACATACCCTCATGTTGCCGGAACGCTCTCGTGTTGTATCTGCCTTTAGCACCATCAGGGAATTCGGCATCTTTTCATCCGGTCGTTTTGCAGTAGGTGGCGGGCAATACCTCAGACCCTACCTGACCATAACTACCGGCGACGGAGGCAATGTACTCACCCGTGATAGGGGAGGGATCAAACTGGGAGGAAGACTCGATTACCTGCCCTTTGGCTTGTTTACCAATCAGGGTCAGTTTGCCGAGGTAGACATGGTGCGGGAAAGATCCCCTAAACTCGTCCTTGGCCTGGTATACAGCGTCAACTATGGCATGAGCAGCCGACGGGGACGCGAGAGTGGGACGATCCTTTACCTCGACGCCAACAGCAACGAGTCGCTGCCCAATTACTACAAGTTTGGGGTAGATCTGCTTTTTAAATACAAGGGGCTGAGTGTGCTTGCCGATTATGTGTATGCCAATGGAACTGTTCCAGACGATATTGTTTATCGGGTACGCAATGATGGAAGCATTGCCAACACCTTTCTGGTTGATGGTGTGCAGGATGTAGAGAACTATGTGAAAGGCAGGATGATGCTGGGGCATGGGTTTCACCTGCAGGCCGGTTATCTGTTCAAAAGTGGTCTGTCAGTGGCAGGCCGCTACACCCATCTGATTCCGTTGGAGCACTCTTTCCTGAATAATGGTACATTTTACAACAGGCCCAATTATTACACACTGGGTGTGGGGCAATTCCTATCGCGGAACTATGGTTTCCAGGTACAAGGGTCCGTTACATATGTGGAGCTTGACGCCGGATCGAACGATATCTACAGCCAACCGATTACCGGTAATGAATGGATCTACAGGATAATGACAACCATTGCTTTTTAACGCCGGTATATGATAAAGATCCTGCTCTTCTTGCTACTCTTGTTGTCTGCCCTTCCCGGCAGCATCAATCCGCAATCCAAGCGCATCACGGAGAGATTCTTCCCCGATCCTGACGTTGACATACCTACGCCGGCATTCAGCAAGCAAAAGGGATACACCACTTATGATGAGATGATGGCATACCTGCGTGGGTTGGAAGCGGAGCATGATTCGTTGATTACCCTGTCATTTGTCGGTAACAGCCAGCGGGGCGTGCCGGTGCCTGCTGTGCGGATCACCAATGGCAATGATCCTGAAAAGCTGCGTGTTTTCATGCAAGGAGCACTGCACGGTGATGAGCCCGGCTCAGCAGAAGGCTTACTGTATCTGATGCATCGGCTAGTGACTGAAGATTCCCTTACTGATTTACTGCACCAGCTGGACATATTGATCATCCCCGTAGCCAATGTAGATGGCTATGCCAAGGACAACAGATATGCAGCCAATGGACTTGACCTCAATAGGGATCAAACCAAGCTACAGATTCCGGAGTCCCTGTTCTTAAAACGGGTATTTGCAGAGTTCAACCCGGCTGTGGCTGTCGACTTCCATGAATACCGACCCTACCGAAGAGATTATGCCCAACTGGGCGATTTTGGTGTTACCGGCAGGTATGATGTGATGTTTTTGTATTCCGGGAACTTGAATGTACCTGCGCCATTGCGCCAGTTTACGCAACAACACTTTGTGGAAGACGCCAAAAAGTCCATGGATGGATGGGGATACACACACCATGACTATTTCACTTCCGATAAGGAGATGGGCAGGATCGTACTTACGCAAGGCTCATCGAACGCTCGTTCCAGCGCCACCGGATACGCCTTGCACAACTGTATTTCCAGCCTTATCGAGGTGCGTGGTGTAGGCATTGAGCGTACCTCTTTTGCCAGAAGAACCCATATCACCGCAGAAGTGGCAACTTCTTATCTGCGCACCGCTGCAGCACATAAGGCATCCATCATTTCCTTGCTGGACTCTACTTCCAGTGACCATAAACCTGCCGTGGTAACTGCAAGACGGCCAACGGAGGACAGGGATATGGTGTTCATTGATCTGGATACAGAGCAAGAGGTAACGATAGTTATGCCGGTTAAAGATGCCTGGCTTTCCGAACCCCGTTTGACGAGGTCACGGCCGGAAGGCTATTTCCTGATGACAGACAACCAGCAACTGGCCGAATTCCTGAATGTGATGGGCATTCAGTTCTCTGCACTTACGGAACCTGCAACGGCGAAGGTTGAAAGGTATCTGGTTACTGAATATGAGCAGGAAAGCCTCAAATATGAGGGCGTACAACTACAGTCTGTCTCTACGGCACTGGACACACTGTCACTTACCGTTCCTGCAGGAGCATTGTATATCCCTATGCAACAATCCCGTTCCAACCTGATCATCGAGCTGTTAGAGCCCGAAGCGCCCAACAGCTGGGTGCATTTCGACCTGATACATACTGCCCTGAACGACACCTTACCCATCTACCGATCACTGACAAAACCTTGATGCTATGCGACCAACCAACATGTTTGCAATAGTGAGATACTTTATAGCCCTTACAATAGCGGCTTCTTCCATTCCGGCTATCGGACAGGGTACAACCGCTTTCGAGTTGGGGAACGGATTATCTGTGAGCCTCAATGACGATCAGTATCAGTTCCGGATGGGCGGAATGATTCAACCCGGATTTCGACTGCAGCAGAATGATGCAGACGGCATTGACTTATATGCAGCATCACAGCGTACCTATTTCAACATTGCCGGTGAGGCCGTACAGGAAAAGCTGTCATTCTTTCTGCAGGTAGACTTTTCCAGTAAGGAGTTGATGCTCGATGGCTATTTTACCTACCGGCCGAAACCCTGGTTGTATCTGAGTGCAGGACAGAAACAGAGCATTGCCAACAACCGGGAGATGCTGTTCATGGAGGATCACCTGCCATTCTTCGACCGTAGTCTCGTGAGTACTTTGTTCAGTCGTTCCGGCAGGGAGTTTGGCGTCTTTGCAGATTTTGAATTGGGATCCGATGCTTTCCTGATCGTTCCCAGGTTGGCTCTTACGTCCGGTGACGGCAGGAATTCCTTCGGTGTAGACTCCCGTGACGTAGATCTGGGCGGTGCCAAAGTCGCCGGGCGGCTAGATGTGTACCCATTGGGGCGCTTTTCGGCAGGAAATGAACGCCAAACCGCTGATCTGGTGCGGGAGTCGTCCCCGAAAGTGGTAATTGGTGCTGCCGCAAGCTATAATTCCGGTGCCAGCGAGCAACTGGGGGAGGGGCATGGATTGTTCATGATGTATGATATTGACGGCAACGCCTTGTTGCCGGATTACAGACAACTGTACGCGGATGTACTGATGAAGTACAAAGGATGGTATCTGTTGGGTGAATATGTAATAGCCACCGCTACCGACCTCAATGAGTTGTACCTCGATGCCTTTGGTGCAGATAAGCTACTGCCCACAGAAATCAGCGAATACCTGACCTTGGGAAGGGGCTATCATGTAGGAGTAGGGTACACCATGACCAACGGATGGGGAATAGATGCCCGCTATGCAGGCGCTACTGCTGAATTTGCCGACAACCCGCTTTCACTATTGTCCGGCTCTACACAGTGGACAGGAGGCATCAGTAAATACTTCAAAGGGCAAGCTGCAAAGATTCATGGGGCCGTTACCGGTACAACCCCTGAAGGGGGCAATATGAGATTGGGCGGCCAGCTAATGGTGCAGATAATCCTGTAATTCCTACAACACTTCCGCCACCACGAAGATGCTGCCACCGATGTAGATAAGGTCATCGGGCTGTGCCGCATTCTTGGCAGCCATCAAGGCTTCTGAAACACTTGGATAGGTTTCTCCATGTAATCCTGCATTTCCTGCCGTCTTCTGCAGCATATCGGCATCCAGCCCACGCGGCACATCGGGTTTACAGAAATAGTAGGTCGCATCAGCGGGCAGGGTAGCCAGATAGGGTTTCAGTTTCTTGTCGGACACCGTGCCCAATACGATGTGCAACTGCCGGTAAGGGAGTTGTTTCACCTGATCCATCACCAGCTCCATGCCGTTGGGGTTGTGGGCGCAGTCGGTGAGTATCATGGGGTTGGCTGCCTGTAGCACCTGCCACCTGCCCCAAAATGCCGTCAGTTCCTGAAACTGCCGCAATCCGGCAACCACGGCTTCCTGCGGCAAGTCAGCGCCGATTTGTAGCAGCTGCTCTATAGCCATCAGCGATGTAACCACATTCCGCTGCTGATAGGCAGCCCCTGTTCCAATCTGCCAGTCTGTAAGCCCATAAGGCGCATGGCCCTCCACCTGCAGGGTAAGGGTATCAATCGTCAGTGACCGTACGGAAGCTTTGATTTCCTGATCAGCGAAAATGATGGGTGCCTGTCGGCTCAGGGCAACATCGGTAAATACCGGAGCAGTTTCCGGATGTGTTTCCCCGATTACAACCGGTACGCCCGGCTTGATGATGCCTGCCTTCTCGAATGCGATAGCCGGCAATGTGTCTCCCAGGTACTGCATGTGATCCCACCCGATGTTGGTGATGACGCTGAGCAATGGATGTACAATGTTGGTAGAGTCCAGCCGACCTCCCATTCCTGTTTCAATAACCGACACATCTACTTGTTTTTCAGCGAAATACTGAAAAGCCATGGCCACGGTAATCTCAAAGAAACTCGGCTGAATTTGCTCAATTTGTCCCCGGATGCCCTTGGTAAATTCCACGACGAAGTCTTCCTCCACAAAGGCGGCGCCTATCTTGATGCGCTCCCTAAAATCCTTCAGGTGAGGGGAGGAGTAGATGCCTGTCTTGTGGCCGGCAGCTACACAGGCTGCACCCAGCATGTGTGTCACTGACCCCTTGCCGTTGGTGCCGGCAATGTGGATGGTTTCGTACTGATGTTGCGGATTACCCAGGAAATCGCACAGTCGGATGATGTTATCCAGGTTCTTCTTGTAAGCTACAGCGCCAACCCGTTGAAACATCGGTAGGGCATTGTACAGGTAGTCCAGCGTTTCCTGATAAGTCATAGCATCGCATTAGCACCGCAAATAAACAGATCAATCACGACAAAAGGAACCGATAGTCTGAAATTCAGTAAAGTACATGCCTACTGCGAAATCACTGTTGGCGGAACTTACAACTGATGGCAATGTGACCTGCCTAAGGAGTTGTTGAACTTGGTTGATACATGAAGGTAAGCGTTACTTCACCACACTGCAGACCACGGTTCGACTCGGAGAACTTCAGCTTACGGATGGCAGCACGTGCTTCTTCCAGCATGGTGGGATCGGTGATCTGATTGTTTCGGGTGATGCCTCGTATTTCAGTGACTACGCCGGCGCTGTTGATGCACACTTCAAAAGCGGCAATGCCTTGCTCCGGGCGTTGTTTCTTCGGCAGTCCGGGATAGCTGATCAGGCCTCTGCCACCCAGACCGTGGCCAAATGGAGAACCGTTGCCACCCACGGTAGAGCCCATGGGATTGTTGTTGTTGCCACCGGATGGGTCGCCACTGTTTCCTGAGCTCATGGGATCGCGCCCCTGGCTGGTACTGGTGCTGGAAGGATTCTGGCCGGAAGGAGTGTAGGTGTATTTCGGCGATTCCGGAGTAGGCTCCTGCGGGGTTTCCTGCGTTCGTACAGGCTGCTGAGTAGGTTGTTGCACCGGTGTTTGCGGCTGTGGCTGCTGTTGTTGCTGCACATTTACTTCTGTGGCATTGACATCCTGCGTAGACACGATTTCATCTACCTGCTCGGCACTAGTGGCCGGCGTAGGGGTCGCCTGTACCACCTGTTCGTTCTGCTGGGGCTCAATTTCGCCTGAGCCGCTGCTGTAGTCTCCAAAGCTGATCAATATCCCTTCCTCCGGAAATGGTGGCTCAGGACGTGCGAATACCCAGAAAATGGCCAGCAACAGGATAATCGCCATGATGATGGCCGTAATGATGGCGCTCTGACGCTTGTGGCGGCGCTCCACCTCGGGACGTAACAGGTATTCAACAGTGCTTACCATGATCAGTTCTTTTTCGGGTCAGTAGACAATACCAGCTCTACCTTCAAATCGCTTGCCAAATCAAAAAGTTCTACCAAAGACTGTATGGACAGCGACCGATCCATGTCCAATATCACCACGGGCTTCTCGGATCCGGCAACCTTGGCCTGCAGGGCCGCAGCCAAACCATTGAACGACACCTGCTCGCCATCAACGAAGTATTCCATGCGGTCGTTGACAGTCAGCCGTGCTGCAGGGGTTACGCTGGTCTTTTGGCTGCTGGTAGGGCGCTTCACCGGCAGGGCATTGGGCGTTACGATCCGGCTGGTGATCAAGAAGAAGATCAACAGCAGGAAGATGATATCTGCCAGTGACGACAGATTGAAGGTGGCTTCTACCTTGTTTCTTGACTTGAGGCTCATTTGGCAGGTTCTTGAAGCAGGTCAATGAATTCCACGGTAGTGGCTTCCATCTTGAAGATGACCTTTTCTACCATGGACACCAGGCTGTTGTATCCGATAAAAGCGATGATGCCGATTGCCAGACCGGTAGCTGTTGTCACCAGTGCTGTGTAGATGTCATTCGCCAGCAGGTCGGCACCGCCTTCGCCACCGGCTTGTGCCAGATTGTAGAAGGCTCCAATCATACCGATTACCGTACCGAGGAAACCGAGCATAGGCGCTGCACCCGAAATGGTGGCCAGTGTTACCAGGCTCTTCTCCATCTTGAAGATCTGCAGTTTACCGGTGTTCTCGATGGCTACTTCTATGTTCTTCAATGGCTTGCCGATGCGCAGCAATCCCTTCTCGATCATGCGGGCAATGGGAGAGTCTGTATTGCGACAAAGTGTTTTGGCCGCTTCCAGGTTGCCACTCATCACATAATCGCGGATGTTGTTCATGAAGTTGGGATCGATCTTGGAAGCCTTACGGATAGTAGCATATCGTTCAAAGAAGATATACAAGGCTACGATCAACAGGATGGCCATGGGAATCATCAAAACACCGCCTTTCAGCAGTAGGTCGAACAAGGCGATAGAATCGGCAGTGCCGTTGGCCATGCCTGTGGTGTCAACCTGCAAGAATACAGTCATCATCTTTCGTTGGATTTAGTGGAAAGTGTTTGGTCATCATAATGCAAGATTGTGCCTGATTATTGCATGGTATTGTCAAGATGCACAACAGGCCACAATTTCACACCGCCAAATTTAGACCTTTGCTATGGTCTGTCGGTTGACGGTAGCCATGAGTTATCAAAACACCGGCGGGTAAGGTGTATCTGATAGCATACAATGGTGTGTGTCAGCAACTTGGGGAATATGGTTGTTTTCCACATGAAACGTGATGATTCCCGGGCGGAAAACCGTCTGCAAAGAGGTATCTTCGCAGTTGGTGTAATTCTTTTGGAAAACCTTTGAAGAACTGATTGATCTTATGAGCGAAAGAGACCGGATTGTTCCGATCAATATAGAAGATGAAATGAAGTCGGCCTACATCGATTATTCGATGTCGGTAATTGTTTCAAGGGCCATACCGGATGTACGTGATGGACTAAAGCCGGTTCATCGCCGGGTGTTGTACGGTATGTACGACATGGGATTGTACCACAACCGCCCGTACAAGAAGTCGGCACGTATTGTGGGGGAGGTACTGGGTAAGTACCACCCGCATGGCGACTCCAGCGTATATGATGCCATGGTGCGTATGGCGCAACCGTGGTCGTTACGTTATCCGCTGGTAGATGGGCAGGGTAACTTCGGTTCCGTGGATGGCGACTCGCCGGCAGCCATGCGATATACGGAGGCGCGCCTGCGCAAGATAGCCGAGGAGATGCTTGGCGATATCGACAAGGAAACCATCGACTATGCCAACAACTTCGATGATTCGCTGCAGGAGCCTACCGTGCTACCTACGCGCATCCCGAACCTGCTGGTGAATGGTTCCTCAGGCATCGCCGTAGGTATGGCTACCAACATCTTACCGCACAACCTGCGGGAAGTGGTGGCCGGTATGAAGGCGTACATCGACAACCGCGACATCACGGTGCAGGAGTTGATGCAATATATTACTGCACCAGATTTTCCAACCGGTGGTACAATCTACGGATACGAAGGAGTACGAGAAGGATTCGAGACCGGCAGGGGAAAGATCGTAGTGCGTGCCAAGGCAGAGATAGAACCCGGCGAGGGTGGTTCCCGCGATAAGATCATCATTACCGAGATCCCTTATCAGGTCAACAAGGCGCAGCTCATCATCAAGGCCGCTGACCTGGTAAACGACAAGAAACTGGAAGGCATTGCCGATATCCGCGATGAAAGCGACCGCACCGGGATGCGTATCGTATTTGAGATCAAGCGGGATGCCATTGCCAACGTAGTGCTGAACCGACTGTACAAGTACACACAGCTGCAGACATCCTATGGTGTCAACAATATAGCGCTGGCCAATGGCCGTCCGGTGTTGCTGAACCTGAAGGACATGATTGTGCAGTTTGTGCAGTTCCGCCACGAGGTAGTGGTAAAGCGCACCCAATACGAACTGGCACAGGCAGAAAAACGAGCCCATATCCTTGAGGGTCTGCTCATTGCGTTGGATCACTTGGACGAGATTATTGCGTTGATACGCAGTAGTCGCACACCTGAGGAGGCACGGACAGGACTGATGACCAACTTCAGTCTCAGTGAAGAGCAGGCACGCGCTATTCTGGATCTGCGTCTGCAGAAGCTGACCGGACTCGAAAGGGACAAGATCAAGGAGGAATATGACGAGATCATGTCCAAGATCGCCTACTACAAGCAGGTATTGAGCGACGAAGGGCTGCGTTATCAAATCATCAAAGACGAACTGCAGGCGGTAGCCGATGAATATGGCGATGACCGAATGACCGACATCGTTTATGCCGGTGATGAGTTCAGCATCGAGGACATGATCCCTAACGAGAATGTGGTGATCACCATTTCCCATCTGGGCTACATCAAGCGGACGCCAGCGAAGGAATACCGCAGGCAGGGCAGGGGAGGCAGGGGCTCAAAAGGCTCTGTAACCCGCGATGAGGACTTCATCGAACACCTGTTTGTGGCTACTACGCACAACTACATGCTGTTCTTCACCGAGATGGGCAAGTGCTATTGGCTGAAGGTGCACCAGATTCCGGAAGGTGCCAAGGCATCTAAGGGAAGGGCAATACAGAACATCATCAACTTGCCACAGGATGACAAGGTGAAGGCGTTCATTACGGTTGAGAACCTGACAGATGAGGAGTTGCTCAACAACAACTACATCATGTTCTGTACCAAGAAGGGCGTGGTGAAGAAGACAGTGTTGGAGGCGTTCTCCAGACCACGGGAAAATGGCATCATCGCCATCACGGTCAATGAAGGAGACACCTTGCTGGAGGCAAAGTTGACCGATGGCAACAGCGACATCCTGATGGCCGCATTGAGTGGCAGAGCTATCCGCTACCATGAGAAGCATGTACGACCAATGGGCAGGGGAGCAGCCGGTGTCCGCGGATTCTCGCTGGCCGGTGATGCAGACGAAGTTGTTGGCATGGTTTGTGTAAGCAGGAATGCAGAGAAACCTGATGACATCTTCGTGGCATCCGAGAAGGGCTACGGCAAGCGTACGCCGCTCGAAGAATACCGCGAAACCAACAGGGGAGGAAAAGGCATCAAGACGATGAACGTAACTGACAAGACCGGCCGTGTGATCGCCATCAAATCCGTGAAGGAGGAAGATGACCTGATGATCATCAACAAGTCGGGTATTACCATCCGCATCGGTGTGGATGAGGTAAGCCTGATCGGCAGGGCCACACAAGGTGTTCGTTTGATACGTCTGGATGCTGATGACGAGATTGCTTCCGTAGCCAAAATCGACTACATAGAAGGGGAGGATGTAGAGGAACCAACGGAAGGAGGAGAGGAAACAAGCACAGAAACTAACGAATCAGATAATCAGGAATAAATCTTTGACAATCAATAATCTAACGATATGAAAAAGGCAATTTCAACAATCAGTTTCTTGTTGGTGACTTTGGTGGCTGTATCGCAAGTAAGCAAGATCAGGACTGCCAATTTCGCCTTGCAATCTGGGGATGTAGAGAAGGCGATAGAAGCTGTGGAAGAGGGAATTCAGGACCCGAAAGCTGCAGCAGATCCCAAGTCTTGGTACGTTAGGGGCGATGCCTTCCTGCGTGCCGCCTCGAATCCCGAGTTAGCGGAAAAGTATGAAGGTGCGCTGGAGATCGCACTGGAATCGTTCAAGAAGTCGCTGGAACTGGATGCCAAGAACACTTACAGGAATGAGAACATTCAGGGGTTGGACATCATCAGGAATTTCTACTTCGAACGTGGACAGAATGCGCTGCAAAACAGCGACTTTGAGAGTTGTTATGCAATCTTTACTACCACCAACGATATTTTCCAGACCATCGTAGCCAATTCGGATCCGACACTGATGTTGACCACAGTGGATAGTATTTCATTGTTTTACAAGGCTTATTCAGCCCAACTGATT
The DNA here is from genome assembly GCA_964471795.1 of uncultured Chitinophagales bacterium. Lineage (GTDB taxonomy): Bacteria > Bacteroidota > Bacteroidia > Chitinophagales > S012-47 > CAJXXO01. Next base: position 16,839 of record CAYYHM010000003.1, read on the forward strand.
GGTAAGGACGAAGAGGCGAAAGCTGGATATCAGTCATTGGTAGATATGGGCTTCAATGACAAGTTCGTGTACACACTGTATGGCAAGATGCTGACAGATGAAGAAGACTACGATGCCGCATTGGCCGTGATCCGAAAAGGGCAGCAGCTATTTCCGGAAGACACCGACCTGATGATTGATGAGTTGAACATCTATCTGGCGAGAGGGAACGCAGATGAAGCGGTAGACCGCTTTAATGCAGCCATCGAGAAAGAACCCAACAACGCAGATCTGCGGTTTGCTTTGGGTACAATTCTGGACAGGTTATACGAAAAATCCGAGGAAGAAGGAGATACGGAAAAGGCTGCTTTGTACCGCGAGCAAATGATTGCTGCTTATCAAGGTTGTATCGATGTAAATCCGGAGTATTTCAAGGCGGTATACAACCTGGGGGTATTGTTCTTCAATGAGGCAGTAGAAATGTCTAAAGCGATGAACAACCTGCCATTGAATGCACGTGATGAATACAAGCGGATGGAAGAAGGAATGATTGAAAGCATGACATTGGCAAAACCTTATCTGGAAAAAGCCCATCAATTGGATGCAACGGATCTTGGTACTATGAAGGCTTTGAAAGAGATTTATCTCCGTCAGAACGACATGGAGAACTTCAAGAAGATCAACGACGCCATCAAGGCTGCAGAGGCAGCAGGTGAGTAATCATTGTACGGTACAGAATAACGAAGGCTGCTCAATGGGGCAGCCTTTGTTATTTGTGCAACATGCTATTCAAATTTTAACTTAACATAATATTAATTATGGGTTTTTTGGATGTCGATTTCCCCACATCTTTTTACCGGCAACCAATTGGATGGTCAAATCCGACATTACCGTTATTTGACAAGTAAGCCGTGGGTATCGAAACCGTTTGGCCAGTTGATCATGCCAATGCACATCATCGGCCGTTCCATCCAAAATGTACACGCCACACGTTGCACAAAGTCCACGGCCGCCACAATTCAGCGCTTTAGAGAATGTGCCATACGGCGACAATCCATGCAAGAGCAATTGGTCACGTAAATTGCTGCCTGATGGTACTTGTAGTTCAATCACTTCATTGTCCGTGTGGACGACTATCTTTGGCATACCACTTCAACCATACACCGTTTACAATTGTTTAGCATACTCAAATTGGAGACAATGGGCAGATTTGTATGGTTTCTATGTGGGTTGATTGTTACAGGCATTGCTTCTGCGCAAACAATCATTCCCACCAATTATCAGCATTGGTACACAGCCACATCCGGCACAGAATTCACGGCTATTCTGGATAATGTCCGGACTTTGTATGGACTCAGCACAGACCATGAGTTCCAACTCATTGAAAATGAGTCATTTGACGCAAACACACAAGTCCAAGTCTACCAGCAACTATATCGTGGCATACCTGTTGACGGCGGCATTATCAGGATTATCAATACACCTTCATCAACCCGAGTTAACACAAACATAATCAGCGATATAAGCGATACTAGAAACGCAACAATATCACAGGAAACAGCGCTGGATTTGGCCATGTCCTTGCATCCTGCGCGTCGATATGCCTGGGAAGATGCGGTTGCGGAATCGGTTTTGCAGCGTGCTGCCGGTAAACTAGCATCCCATGCACCGGTGCCGGAACTGGTATGGTTCAGCACGGATCTCTCCATGCACTCTACTTCCATACGCCTCGCCTGGCGGGTAGAGATTTTCAGCTTGGACCCGCTTCAAAAGACTGTCTACTACCTGGATGCCTACACCGGAGAGACCCTCCTCACCTTTGATAATCTCTGCACTTCCGGCGTGGAAGGTGTAGCTGAAACCCGCTACCATGGTACGCAGTCGTTCATGACTGATTCGCTGGCGCCGGAATCCTATCGTCTTCGTGATTACACCCGGGGTCAGGGCATCGATACCTACGACTTGAACAAGACCAGCTTTCTGTCGCTGGCCGTTGATTTCACCGATACGGACAACGTCTGGAACACTGCCAATGCCGATCAGGATGAAGTAGCCAACGATATCCACTGGGGAGCACAGATGAGCTATGATTATTACTTGTCGCACCATGGGCTGGATAGTTATGATGGAAACGGGGCTCCTATCATCAGCTATGCCCACATGGGCTACAAGTACATCAATGCCTTCTGGGCAGGCAGCTACATGGCATTCGGCGATGCTGACAGCAGTTCCGGCTACTACCCCCTCACTACCATCGACGTGGTGTCGCACGAGTTGACGCATGGTGTTACGCAGCGCAGTTCCAACCTGGTTTACCGCAACGAATCAGGCGCTCTTAATGAATCTTTCAGCGACATCTTCGGCAAGGCCGTGGAATACTACAATGACAGGGCGCAATTCAACTGGGGTGTAGCCTCCCATGCTGTTCCTACGCGTGGAGGCATTCGCAATATGGCCAATCCGAAGAAGCACAATAACCCGCATACATACAAAGGACAGCACTGGGAGTCTGGATCTTTCGACAACGGAGGCGTTCACATCAACTCTGGGGTGCAAAACAAGTGGTTTCAATTGTTGGTTGAAGGTGGCAGCGGCACAAACGACAACGGCTTCAGTTATCAGCTGGATTCCATCGGCTGGCAGAAGGCTGAGGCCATTGCTTTCCGTAACCTGCAGGTGTACCTGAGCCGCAACTCGCAGTTCATCGACGCCCGTATGGGTAGCCTGCTGGCCGCAGAGGACCTGTACGGCACCTGTTCACCGGAATGGATTGCCGTAGCTAAAGCATGGGATGCTGTAGGTGTCGGTCTCCCCTATGCTGAGTTTGATTTGGCCCTGCAAAGCGTCATCCTGCCAAGCTCATCTTGTGCGCTGGGCGCAGCAGAGCCTGTCAGCGTGCGTGTGTACAACAACAGTTGCATCTCTACCCTACCGGCGGGCCAAACCCTGCCGCTGGCTATGACACTGAATGGCGGAGCTATTGTGTTCGACACAGTGACCTTGCAGAATGATCTGCCACCCAATCGCAATACCACCCTACTGCTGAACGCCACACTCGACCTATCTGCCGAGCAGCGCCACGAAGTGAAGTTGTGGGTGACATCTGCCGGTGACACCATCACCATCAACGACACCCTGACTGCCTCAACCACACACCGTGAATGGCAGAATACCGACGTGGGCATCGACAGAATCCTTGGCCCGGCAAATGCCTGCTTTCAACCTGATCCAGTACCTGTTTCTGTGCGACTCAAGTTCTTCGGATGCGATTCTCTGGCTGCCGGTACACGCATCCCTGTAGTAATCGTCAACAACAAGCAGGATACATTCACTGCCGAGCTGGTAACGGATAAGACACTGTTCAACAATGAAACCACTGACCTGTCCACCGGAGCCATTCTGGATGTCAGTCGGTTTGGGTACTACAATCTGGAGGTCTTCACACAGTTTGCCGGCGATATGAATCCTGGCAATGACCTGGCAGGCGGCTATCGGGTACAAACCGCCTATCCCTATCAGTATGGTGATATGGTGACTTTCCGGCACATCAACTTCTCCAAGGACTCGTTGTACATTTCTGCCGGGTCTCGTGGCGAAGCACGTGTAGATCCCAGAGCCGGCAACGTGGGTGGATTCGGGTTGTTACTTAGTGGCACCACAGTAGCTCCCAGGGCTTTTTACCAGTTCCCTGATAGTGCGAATGTGTGGACTGTCAATAACAATTCGCGCACCAGCGGTTGTTTCTGTGTAGACGCTACCAACAGCAGCACCTTTAGTGTAACATTCGACCTCAGGCAAACCAAGACCGATATCCATGAGATACTGGCCGGTCAGGATCTGCCTTATTCCAGCAACATGCGGGTGTTGGTTGATGGGCAGCAGATTACGCCTACCTTCCTGGCCAAGACGATGGACAGTGATCCCTTTGAGACGTACACGCTTACGCTGGACACTATGGCAGGCCGCCAGTTCGAACTTTGCTTCGAGTCGCGCAACCTATCCAGCCGCACCGGTGACATCCTGCGCAACATAGGCGACAACACGTATATCGACAATGTACGGTTTGGCGATGCGGGCAATAATGTGGGTATCACCACTGCGGTGATGCTACAAGCGGCACTCTTCCCGAACCCTGCCAATCAATCTGCCCTATTGGTGATGCCGGCTATTGATAACTCAGTTCGTTTTACGGTGGTAGACGTAACAGGTCGAATCATCCTGCAGGGCAATGCCACAGGCGAGCAGACGGCAATTTCCACCGCATCATGGTCTTCGGGATTGTACTATGTGCTACTGGAGGCAGAAGGCGTCAGACAGCACTTGCCGCTAATGGTGACACACTAGCGTTTCTTGTCGAGCCGGGCGTAGGTGCCGAGTGGCAAGGGCTTGCCAAATGAGTCTGTCACGTATAGTTCGCCGGCTTCTGCTGTGTGGTTGAAGTAGGTTTGCAGCAAGTTCTTGGCAATCAGGGACGACAATCCCATGCTATACAGATTCAAGATAACAAAGCCATCATTTACAAGGAGTTGCGAGCAAAGTTTCAACAACTCATTAAGGTCTTCTTCCAGTACCCACTTTTCCCCTTTCGGTCCGCGGCCATACGCCGGTGGATCCAGGATAATGCCTTCATAGGTTCGTTGCCGCCTCACTTCACGCTGCACGAACAGACTGGCATCTTCCACCACCCAGCGGATATCGGTGAGTCCACTCAGCTCCATGTTCTCACGACCCCAACTTACCACTTTCTTCACCGCATCTACGTGAGTGACATCCGCACCAGCTGCCTTTGCGGCCAGCGAAGCGCCTCCCGTATACGCAAACAGGTTCAGCACACGCGGATTCGATCGCATACGGCAACTGTCCGCAATGTATTGCCAATTGATAGCCTGTTCCGGAAACAAACCAACATGTTTGAAAGCAGTCAAGGCCAGCTTAAAGTGCAATGCCTTCGGATGAAACGGGTATTGTACCGTCCATTCCTGCTTGCTGTGGGAGCCGGTGAGCCATTCACCCCTGTCGGGACTGGTTTTGTCTTTCCGAAACCAGGTTGTAGCACGAGCCTTCCACTCCTGTTCGGACAGTGAAGGATCCCATACCGCCTGTGGCTCGGGGCGTGCCAACACCTGATCACCAAAGCGCTCCAGCTTCATGAAGTGACCTGAATCGATCAACTCATAGTCGCGCCATGACTTCTCCTCCAGAAAATGAATGCCTGTGCTCATGCCTGCTGCATTGAGGCCCGCTTAGAAAAGTATTCCAGCTGCTTCTCCTGTGCCGGATTGAAATAGCCATAGGCCAGCCACGGAAACTCCTCTTTGATCCTGTCCATCATCACCTTTACCCCCATGGATGTCGCAGGTGCCTTCAGCCTGGTCTTCTTGAAATACCAATCCGGGTCGATGTTGAAGTTGCGCCATTGGATCATGGTGATGTCCGTTTCGCGGATAAACGACCGCAAGGCTTCATATTCCTGTTCGCTGTCCGTCATACCCGGAAACACGAAGTAATTGATGGAAGCCCATCCACCATGACTCCTCACCACCTTGATGCTCTCCTTGATATCGTCGAAGGTATAGTTGCGGGGCAGGTAGTACGGGTTATACCAATCGGGCTGCACACTGTTGAGGCTGGCACGAATGCTCTGCAGGCCTGCCTTACACAGCACCTCTACCGCCTTCGGGCGGCTGGCGTTGGTGTTGATGTTGATGATACCCTTATCGGTCTGTTCCCTGATCTTGCGGATGGCGGCTTCCAGTGTCTCCCATACCAGCAGTGGCTCTCCTTCACATCCTTGCCCGAAGCTGATGATCGGTGTGGGAGCGCTCTGCAGGTGGTCTACCGCTATCTCTACGATTTCATCCACGTCTGGGGTGAACTTCAGTCGGAAATGAGCGGAGTTCACCTCCTCCTCTTCCGGCTGCAGGGAGATACAGCCGATGCAGGTGGCATTACAGGCCGGTGAGGCCGGAATGGGGCATTCCCAACGGTTGAGGAAGAAGTTCTGTGCAGCACGGCAGTGGTACTCGGTGGCGCAGTGGTCTGCCAGGTGATTTACCAGCTTGTTGCCGGGATATTTGGCTTTGAACTGCTGAATGTTGTTCTGTACCACCCTTTCCGTAAACTGATGCACATCTTGCCGTATATCCGGGTCGATGCGGGTACAGGCGGCATAGAACTTGTCGTCCAGCCAACCTACGGCAGTATAGGCATACAGTGGCAGGATAGGCGCAGGTCCGGGCTTTTCGTAGCTGGCCAGATAGGTCTGCGTGTGTGCCGGCGCAATAAATACCGACACCACCAGTGCATCCTTCAACAGAACCAGTTCGCCTGTATCCGGATCCACCCCATACGGGTGACGGCCCGGCAGAAAGAACAATTCGGAACCATATGGCAGCTCAATGAAATCTTCCGCTTTCAGCGCCACATGCCGCTGACCGGTACGGCCCGCAGCCAGCAATCTGTCGTGCTCCTGTATGTTGCCTTCCTGATCGGCATACACCAGGTATGGCACCTGTGCAGGATGTTTGGGTGTAAACATGCTGCAAAGATAGCAGTTGCCGGCACAGGATTCCACGGATAAAGGGGAAGTGCCCTGTGGGTTAAAAACGTTGGTAACAGCGTCTTTTTTGGTCAAAATGCCGGATATTTACAAGATTTCTTGTACGACAAAAAAACACGCATACATGAAGAAAACGGCACTCTTATTTACCGTCCTATTGCTGTCCCTGATACACGGGCAAGCACAGCGCAACCGCGGAACAGAAACCCCTGCTCCGCATGAAAAGATGTCCGCCGGCACCTTCAGCGGACTACAATGGCGAGAAGTAGGTCCGTCATTGGCATCAGGACGGGTGGCAGACTTCGCCGTACACCCTGATAATCCGGCCGTGTATTACATCGCTGTGGCCTCGGGCGGTGTGTGGAAGACTGAGAATGCAGGCACAACCTTTACCCCGTTGTTTGATGGCGAGGGCTCCTACTCCATCGGTTGTGTGGTGCTGGATCCCAACAATCCCAATGTGGTTTGGGTAGGATCGGGAGAAAACAACAACCAGCGCAGTGTAGCCTATGGCGATGGTGTGTACAAGTCGCTGGATGGTGGTAAGAGCTGGAAGAACATGGGGCTGAAGGCCAGCGAGCACATCGGCATGATCGCCATCGATCCGCGCGATAGCCGTACCGTGTATGTGGCAGCCTATGGCCCACTGTGGAGTGAAGGTGGCGAAAGAGGCATCTACAAGACGACCGATGGCGGCGACAACTGGGAGCGGGTACTGCATGTCAGCGATTACACCGGCTTCAATGAGATACACCTAGATCCCCGCAATCCGAATGTGTTGTATGCCACCGCACATCAACGGATGCGCAAGGTGTGGACATATATCGGTGGCGGCCCGGAATCTGCCATCTACAAATCAGAAGACGCCGGTAAAACCTGGCGAAAGATCATGAGCGGACTCCCCGGTGGTGAGTTGGGCCGCATCGGGATGGACGTGTCTCCTGTGAATCCGGATGTGTTGTATGCCATCGTAGAAGGACCTAATGGTAAAGGTGGTTTCTATAAGTCCACTGACCGAGGAGAAAGCTGGGAAAAGCAGAGCGGTCGCAGTACTTCCGGCAATTACTACCAGGAAATCATCTGCGATCCGGTGGATGTGAACACCATTTATTCCATGGACACCTGGGGTGCCAAGTCTACGGATGGCGGTAAAACCTGGGGACGGATCGGTAATAAGCACCGTCACGTTGACGACCATGCCTTGTGGGTGAATCCTGCCAATACAAATCATCAACTGATTGGTTGCGATGGCGGTATTTACGAGTCTTTCGACAATGGAGCCAACTGGGAATTCAAGGCTAACTTCCCTGTGACCCAGTTCTACAAAGTGGTGACGGACAATGCCACACCCTTCTATTATATCTACGGAGGTACACAGGACAACAACTCCATCGGAGGTCCCAGCCGCACCATCAGCGGGGCGGGCATCGTAAATGCCGACTGGTTTATGACTAACCCAGGTGATGGATTCGAATCGGCAGTAGATCCTGAAAACCCGAACATCGTGTATGCACAGTCGCAATATGGCTGGCTGTTCCGGTATGACAAGGTAAGTGGCGAGCGATTGCTCATCAAGCCACAGGAGCCTGCCGGTGAAGCCTATCGGTGGAACTGGGATGCCCCACTGCTGATCAGCCCTCACTCTCCTACCCGATTATATTTTGCAGCCAACAAGGTATTCCGCAGTGATGACCGCGGTAGCACCTGGCAAGTGGTTAGCCCGGATTTGTCGCGTCAGCTAGATCGCAACAAGCTGGAAGTGATGGGGCGTGTGTGGGGCGTCGACGCCGTGGCAAAGAATCAGTCTACCTCCATCTACGGTAACATCGTAGCCTTGAGTGAGAGCCCAAAGCAGGAGAACCTATTGTATGCCGGCACGGATGATGGTCTGGTACACGTAAGCGAGAACGCCGGTGGTGACTGGCGGAAGCTGGACAGATTTCCCGGTGTGCCGGAGCGCACCTATGTGAACATGTTGCTGGCTTCACAGCATGATGCCGGTACGGTGTATGCAGCCTTCAACAACCATAAGAACGGCGATTTCAAGCCCTACTTGTTGAAGAGCACCGACAAAGGCGCCACCTGGACCTCCATTGCCGGTAACCTGCCTGAAAGAGGTTCGGTGTATGCCATTGCAGAAGACCACGTAAACCGGAACCTGTTGTTTGCCGGCACTGAGTTCGGGATCTACTTCACCACTGATGGTGGTAATCATTGGGTAAAGCTGGGCGCCGGCCTTCCTACCATCGCCATTCGGGATATTGATATTCAGAAGAGAGAGAATGATCTGGTTGTAGCTACTTTCGGTCGTGGGTTCTATGTGCTGGATGATTACAGTCCATTGCGTGCGATAAACACAGCCCTGCTCGACAAGGAAGCGCACATCTTCCCGGTGAAGGACAGCTGGATGTTCATGGAGTCCAACCCATTCGGTTTCCGCGGCGTAGGTTTCCAGGGCAGCAACTACTATGCTGCTCCTAATCCGCCGGTAGGAGCTACGTTCACCTTTTACCTGAAGGAGCCGATCCGCTCCAGAAGAGATCAGCGTCGCGAGCAGGAAAAAGACAGGGTAAAGAATAACGAGCCTGTCTACTACCCTACTATGGACGCCTTACGTGCCGAAGATGATGAGAGCAGTCCATACCTGCTGTTTACCATCACTGATGGCGACGGAGAGGTAGTGCGTAGGATGCGCGCTTCTGCTGCCGGAACGGGTGTAAAGCGCATTACGTGGGATTTCCGCTATGCAAGCACAGCTCCTGCCGAAATTGGCGGTGGCGGTGAGGGAGAATACTTCGAGGATCCCGATGCAGGCAGATTGGCCATGCCGGGCACCTACTATGTAAGTATGGCCAAGGTGGTGGACGACTCGCTCATCACCCTGGTAGACAAGGAGCCCTTTACAATCAAGTTGCTGGGCATGACCACCTTACAGGAAACAGACAGAGCGGCCGTACTGGCATTCCAGACCAAGGTAGCCGAGTTGCGTCGTGCTGCTGCCGGTGCCCGCAACTTTACGAATGAGCTGGGCAAGCGTATTCAGTACCTGCAAGCAGCAACTTTTGCAGCCAATGCTGATGTATTTGCCTTGCAACAAAATCTTGGGGCCCTCGATCAGCAGTTGAAGAACCTCAAGCGCCGACTGACCGGTGACAGTAGTCTGAGCCGACGTGAGTTCGAGGCGGAGCCGGGCATTGCCGACCGGGTAGAATTGATCGTTTATGGACTGTGGAGAAGCACTTCAGCACCCACAACCTCCATGCAGGAACAATATGATATCGCTGCCGGACAATTTCAAGGTATTCTGGATGAATTGGCGAGTCTCGACAAAGAGCTGGCAACTATCGAGCAACAACTGGAAGCTGCCGGTGCACCGTACACACCCGGACGACTGCCGGTGTGGAAGAAATAAACATATCACAGCCCATGCTGCAACAATCCGCAGTATGGGCTGTTTTGATCCCATAAAAAAGACGCATGAAACAATTTATTGCAATTCTGGCAGTACTTTCCCTGCTATCCGCCTGTTCAAAAGACAACAGGCTGCAAAGTGAAATCGATCAGGAGATCATCACTGAGTACCTGACCAATAACAACATTACGGCCACTAAGACAGGTTCCGGCCTATGGTACAACATCATCAGCCAAGGTAATGGCCCTACCCCATCACTCAGCAGTCGTGTTACTGTACGGTACAAGGGATATCTAACGAATGGCACTGTTTTCGACGAAACAGGCAACCAGTCAGTTTCCTTCTTCTTGAGTCAGGTAATCCTCGGCTGGCAAGAAGGAATCCCTTACATACAGGAGGGAGGCGACATCCATTTGTACATCCCTTCCGGATTAGGATATGGAACGCGAGCTGTAGGCAACATCCCCGCTAATTCGGTGCTGATCTTCGAGGTGCAACTGCTGGACGTGCAGGGTTGATACCCGATTCACCCGATTATTTCCGCTAATTTTGACACTTCATAAAAACCAATTTATCATGCAAAGAATATTCACCCTTCTTGTGCTGTTTTTCCTGGCAGGTATGCAGGTGCAGGCACAAATGGAAACACCAGCGTCCAGTCCTTCCGCTATGGTAAAGCAGACTGCAGGACTTACCGACATTACCATCAACTACAGCTCTCCCGGTGTGAAGGGTCGTACCATCTTTGGCGACCTGGTTCCTTACGGTGAGGTATGGCGTACCGGTGCTAACAAGGCTACATCCATCGCCTTCAGCCGTGATGTAGTGATCAACGGAACAGACGTAAAAGCGGGTACTTATTCCATTTTCACCATCCCGGGCGAAAGGGAGTGGACAATCATGCTGAACAGTGAAACCGAGCTGTGGGGATCCGACGACTACAATGCCGACAACGATGTGGTGCGGGTAAAAGCCATGCCGGTGAAGACCAGCTTCCGCGAGCGTTTTGCAGTGGATATCCTGGACTTCGACAATGAAAAGGCAACTATCGTTATTGAGTGGGAAAAGACCCGCGTAGCCTTTATCGTAGAGCTGAAGACCAAAGAGCAGGCATATGCCAGCATCGAGAAGACGTTGAACCCTGCCTGGAATACCTTTGCTGCTGCCGCACGCTACGCATGGGAACAGGAAGGCGACCTGGCCAGTGCCGACAAGTGGATCACACAGTCACTGGCGCTGAACGAGATGTGGTACAACCACTGGATCAAGGGTGAAGTGTTGGCCGGTATGGGTCAATATGCTGAAGCATTGGTTCATATGAACAAAGCGCTGGAGTTGGGCAACCGGAATGTTGAGACGTTCTGGTACAAGTCGCGCATTGAGAAGAACATTCAGGAGTGGGCTAAGAAATAGGCTACACCTGTGAGATAAGAGCCGCTTTCTGTTCGGGAAGCGGCTTTTTTTGTATCCCATAACCTTGTTAGCTTTACAGAAATCAGACGCATGCGGGGAAAGGATATCATCGTGGACTCTTGGGCTGAGTTGCAGGATCACCTGTTCGACAGGACATGGGATGAGCAGTTGCAGCGCTATCGGTCGTCTTTCGTCTACAGGGGACTCAATCAGGTGGATTATCCACTGGCTACCAGCCTGATGCGGCTGGATGGCCCTTACGACAAGTTGGAGCGTCACCTACTGCGCAATTTCCGGAAGTATGCACACCGCAATGCGGCACCCGGTCAGTCGGTGTGGAACTGGCTTGCGGTGGCACAGCACCATGGACTGCCCACGCGGTTGCTGGACTGGACCTATTCCCCCTATGTGGCGCTTCACTTCGCCACCAGCAGTCTGGAACACTACGACTATGATGGGGTAATCTGGTGTGTCAATTATGTAACCACCAACGATTTGCTGCCGGCCACACTGAAGGCGACCATTGAGGATGAGGGATCCAACGTGTTCACGGCTGAGATGCTGGAGAGTGCCTGTGACTCTTTGAGCGCCTTCGACAGAATGCAGGCGTCGCCATTTGTGGTATGGTTCGAGCCACCTTCCTTGGATGAACGAATCGTCAATCAGCATGCCTTGTTTTCGCTGCTCAGCAGTCCAACCGCACGGCTCGATTCCTGGCTGGAAGGATATCCAGACCGGTATTTCCGCATCATCATTCCGGCACGGCTGAAGGGTGAAATCCGCGACAAGCTCGATCAGGCCAACATCACTGAGCGGCTCCTGTTCCCCGGTTTGGGTGGGCTAAGTCAGTGGCTCAGGCGCCACTACTCCCCTTCTCAGGTGCATAAAAGCTAACGCTACTCACCTGTTGGGCTGAAATGGTGTAGTTTTGTGCCCCGTTAGCGATACAGTACCATGAATCTCCAGGAAGCCATTCATTCCCGTAAGACCTTTGCCATCATCAGCCACCCGGATGCCGGTAAGACAACCCTTACCGAAAAGCTGCTGCTATTCGGTGGCGCCATACAGGTAGCAGGTGCAGTAAAAAGCAACAAGATTAAGAAATCAGCCACCTCTGATTTCATGGAGATAGAGCGGCAGCGGGGAATTTCCGTGGCTACCTCGGTGATGACGTTTGAATATCGGGATCTGAACATCAACCTGCTGGATACACCCGGCCACAAGGACTTTGCCGAAGACACCTATCGTACCCTTACCGCAGTGGACAGTGTAATTCTGGTGATTGACAGCGTGAAGGGTGTGGAGGAACAGACGGAAAGGCTGATGGAAGTATGTCGCATGCGTGACACACCGGTAATCGTGTTCATCAACAAGTTGGACCGGGATGGTCGGGATCCGTTTGATCTGTTGGATGAGCTGGAGGAAAAGCTCAGCATACGGGTACGACCACTGAGCTGGCCGATCGGTATGGGAAAGAGCTTCAAGGGTGTGTACAGCCTGTACCGGCAAAATCTGGTGCTGTTTCGAGGAGGCTCACAGCGTGTAGAGAAGGATACCGTGGAGATCGATGATCTCAATGACCCTGAGCTGGATACGTTCATCGATGCTTCTTTTGCCAAGACTCTACGAGAAGAGGTAGACCTGGTTGAGGGCGTGTATGACCCGCTCAGTCCGGAAGCCTATCAAGCCGGCCAGCAGGCCCCTGTGTTTTTTGGTAGTGCGGTGAACAACTTTGGCGTACAGGAGCTGCTGGATGCGTTCGTAGAGTTGGCGCCCTATCCCAGAGGTCGTCAGACAGATGTGCGGTTCATCGCACCGGAAGAAAAGAACTTCAGCGGGTTTATCTTTAAGATACACGCCAACATCGATCCTAAGCACCGCAACCGTATCGCCTTCTTACGCGTAGTTTCCGGCATCTTTGAGCGGAACAAGTTCTTCATCCACACGCGTACCGGCAAGGATATGCGCTTCAGCACACCGGCTACCTTTATGGCTGCGCAGAAGAACATCGTGGAAGAGGCCTACCCAGGTGATGTAGTCGGATTGTACGACACCGGCAACTTCAAGATCGGCGACACCCTTACCGAGGGGGAAATACTGCAGTTCCAGGGTATACCAAGCTTCTCTCCTGAGTTGTTCAAGGAGGTGATCAACAAGGATCCGATGAAGTCCAAACAGCTGGACAAAGGCCTTCGGCAGCTTACAGAAGAAGGTGTTGCTCAATTGTTTATACAAGAGCCGGGTAGCCGCAAGATCATTGGTACAGTCGGTGATCTGCAGTTCGATGTCATCCGGTATCGGCTGGAGCATGAATATGGTGCCTCCTGTGATTTCAGGCATGTGAATTTCTACAAGGCCTGCTGGGTTACAGGTAAAAACCCTGCCGACTTGGCAGCATTCCTGAAGCGGAAGTCCTCCCACATAGCTTATGATAAAGATGACAAGCCGGTGTTCCTGGCTGAATCGGCCTGGATATTGGGCGTTACAGAGCAGGACTTTCCGGACATTACCTTCCACGCAACGTCTGAGTTCAAGACAGAAAAAAAGCAATAGCTGAGTCTTCTGTGAGAATTGGTCAATGGAATCTAATTACCTCAATTTTTCTTACATCACTATTTTACTCCTGAAATAGGGCAGATTGTTCTGCAACTCCATTGGGTTTTACACGTACAAACAGGTACGAAAAACCTAATCATGCTCTGGAGAACCTATATGGTGTGGTTTTTTTTGCTTTTGTTCCCGTTTTCGCACATGCAAGGTGAGGGAACAAAAGAATTTTATGCTTCTAACTGCAACAACCTAGGTAGTATTCAAATATGGGACAATGGCGACACGAACAGAAAATTCGCTACTTATAATGCTCCGGAAGAATACCGCCTCTATATTCGAGCGAATTACCAGGATCACATCTACTTAGGCTTTGGCTTTAACACCAGCAATTCCAGTTACAATCAGGGTGACGTGTGGTTTCGGGTCAAAGACCCCAACGGCAATATTGTACTAGGCCCCAAACGGATACAATCAACTATGGGCACAGGCTGGATAAGTAGTTGTACAAGAGCTATGGAAGGTCCCGCTTCAATAGTTGGCAGCGCAGGGTACACTGACATTAAGTTCATCGCTGCCATGGATGGCGACTATTATATAGAATTCGCAGAAGACAATGACGCCTCTAAGAGAGCAAAGAGAGTAATCCAATGGTTTGACGTATCTGTATACGAAGGTGGTTTCCCTTCAAATTATCGCCCCGGTCGGTTGTGGAGTAAACAATGGGACATCAACCTGATGAGCAGTACCAACCGTTTTCATGCGGATATGTATGCCTTCAGCAATGATTCAGTTGTAACAAAATTCAAGTTCAATGGAATTCAACCCTACGGTTTTACCATTAGTTGTAATTCTTTTGGCTCCAGTAATCTGGGGACGTTGAATGAGAGACGAGTTAGCCGCTACAGAAATGATATCCTGCAGGAGGGTGGTACGCCCAGTGTGCCTGAATATCCGATTTTTATCAATCCACCCGACATAAATGAGTTCCCTACGGGTGTTTTTGGCAATATTGACTCTTTTGCACTGTATTCTTGCACGGATACAGTCAATTGCATTTCAGTATACACCAATAAATCCGGGCAAGTAGAGATGATCATGGGATTTAGCAACGGTTCACAAAGAAACATGATAGACTCCGTAGGCCCTGGCGGTAACTGCTTTGAATGGGATGGCCTGGACGGTTTTGGCAATCAGGTTGCCCCCGGCGACACGGTGGATATTACCCTGCAATACGCCACAGGCATTACCCACTTGCCGCTCATGGACGTAGAGTTTCATACCAATGGTTTCACCGTTGACATAGTAAGGCCTACTACCAAACCTAATGGCGATATCATACAGGCCCCTGCCCTGTTTTGGGATGACAGCCAACTAACAGATCCTGAAAACTCATTGGATGGGGTCTCCAACTTAGAGGGCGCTGGTGATGGTAGTCACAGGTGGCAAAACAGAGGTGCCAATAACAGCAATCCTGAGGTCATCAACACCTGGTGGTACACTGCCGTAGAGGAAAATACCTACGTAGTGACATGTCCTGCACTGTTGCCTATTACCATGGAAAATTTTCAGGGTGAAGTAGTTGGCAAAGATCTGGTATTGCAATGGAGTACTTTGTTGGAAGATATGCTTGATAAATATACCATTGAGCGCAGTCTGGATGGAAAAGCATTCCGCAGCATTGGTGAATTATCTGCCAACAACATGCCGTCAAAATACAGCTTCACAGACAACCACGTACCCCCTACTGATGGCATCATTTATTACAGATTGAAGATTCACAATTTTTCCGGCGATATTGAGTATTCAGACATCATCGGTGTAAAAGTTAACGGGCTGGTAGATACCCGGTTAAGCTATGATGTTTCATTCAAACAATTCACACTTCACTCTGGTCAATTGATTGATTACCAGTATAGATTCATGGACATAACAGGCCATGTGTTGCAGGAAGGGATGTCTTCCACAAATCTGACAGAGCATATGCCTGTCCATTCCGCTGGTATGTATTTTCTGGCTGTTCAAATTGATGAAACCATGCCATGGAACACCTATAAAATCAGTATTCCATAGGTATCTACAAGATATCCCTCCTACTCGCTCGCTCTACCCCATCACATTTTAATAACTTAGAACGCTAAACATGGCTAGGTATGGCGTCAGCATCAAGGGGATCATTTTCCAGCAGAATAGGTTTTGTTGCAGCAGCAGCCGGCTCAGCAGTCGGACTCGGTAATATCTGGAAGTTTCCTTATGAGGTCGGAGCTAATGGTGGGGCTGCTTTTCTGGTGGTGTATGTGCTATGTGCCTTCCTGATCTGTATGCCTATTATGGTGGCCGAGATTGCCATGGGACGGAATACGCGCCTGAATCCATATGGCGCCTATACAAAGTTGGGTAGTCGTGGTTGGGGCCTCGCCGGTTTGTTAGGCATACTGGCCGGCATCATGATCCTATCTTTCTACAATGTAGTGGCAGGATGGGCATTCGGCTACTTCCTGCAGATCGGCTTCGGCAACCTGTTGCAACAACCCGGTAAAGAGGAGATGCTGGCCTCATTCCTCACCGCAAACCCCAACCTGTCTGCCTCAGACTTCAGTTATTATGGTCAATTCTTCGGTGGTTATATCGCCGACATTTGGGACAACTTGTTCTATTCCCTGGCATTCATGGTGCTTACGGCGCTCATAGTTGTCGGAGGCGTACAAAAAGGCATCGAGCGATGGACCAAGATCCTCATGCCGGCCCTGGTCGGCATCATTGTGTTACTGATCGCCTACGCTCTTACCCTTCCGAATGCATTCACCGGCATCAAGTTCTATCTGGTGCCTGATTTCACGAAAATCAATGGTGAGGTGGTGTACACTGCTTTGAGTCAGGCATTCTTCAGCCTGTCGCTAGGCTTGGGGGCGCTGATCACGTACGGCAGCTATTTCGGCAAGAAAGACAACATCATTTCCAGTGCTGCACTGGTAACTACTGCAGACTTATCCATCGCCTTCCTGGCCGGACTGATGATATTCCCGCTTGTCTTCTTTCAGGGAATAGCACCTTCCGAAGGTCCGGGTCTTGTGTTTATCGCACTACCGGGCATCTTCGAGGCTATGGGGCCTTTGTTAGGCCGACTGGTAGGTGGTGCCTTCTTTCTGCTGCTGTGCTTCGCAGCCCTTACCTCTACCATATCCTTGCTAGAAGTACCGGTGTCGTATATCACCGACGAGTATAAGGCTAATCGACCCAAAACCGTGTGGCTGTTGGCCATGGCTATTTTTATCATCGGACTCCCCAGCATGCTTAGTCAGGGTGCCGTACCATTCTTTACCCAGTTCATCACCTATGGCGGCAAGGAACATGACTTCATGACACTGATCATCGACCTGTTTTCTGATATAGGCTTGCCGCTCGGTGGCTTTCTCATCAGCCTGTTTGTCGCCTATCGATGGCGAATACACCGGTTCAGCGAAGAACTATCGGAGGGTGCGCCTCACTTCAAATCATCGTGGCAGGAGCGTTTTATCACGGTAATGCTAAGTGTGGTGTCGCCACTGATTATTGGCACCATTGTGCTTGCTACCGTGTTAGACCGATTCTTCGGCATTGCCCTGTTTTAGATGATATCCCGATTATGGAAGGCCACCTATCTGTTGTTGATAGCTGCGGCCTGTACACCTGCCAATGAAACCGAAACAATGACTGAACACCGCTATACCAATGCACTGATCCATTGCAGCAGTCCTTATCTGCTGCAGCATGCACACAACCCGGTAAACTGGTATCCCTGGAGCAGGGAAGCCCTTGATAAAGCGAAGGCAGAAGATAAATTGCTGATTGTCAGCATTGGCTATGCAGCCTGCCACTGGTGCCATGTGATGGAGCACGAGTCCTTTGAGGATACGGCAGTAGCCAAACTCATGAATGAGCACTTCGTAAGCATTAAGGTAGATCGTGAGGAACGACCGGATATTGACAACATTTACATGAACGCCTGCATGCTGATTACCGGCAGAGGTGGATGGCCCTTGAATGCGATCTGTCTGCCTGATGGTCGCCCGGTATATGCCGGCACCTACTTTCCACGCGATAACTGGATCAGGGTGTTGCAGTATTATCAGGATTTGTACCTCAATGACCGGGAGAAGCTGGAAATACAGGCGGCGCAGGTGACGCAAGGCATACGGGATATCGACTTGCTGCCGACCATAACCGCAAAGGAGGAACTGCCCCAAAGCTTGCCCGACACCATCTGGAGTAAGTGGCCTTCGCGTATCGACTTTCAGTGGGGCGGCAGGAACGGAGCTCCTAAGTTTCCGATGCCAGACAATTGGGAATACCTGTTGCATTACCACCACCTGTATCATCAACCACAGGCGTCAGAAGCTGTATACGTAACCCTGCAAAGGATGGCCTGGGGAGGCATCTACGATCAGCTGGGTGGTGGGTTTGCGCGTTACTCGGTGGATGGCGTTTGGAAGGTGCCACACTTCGAGAAGATGCTGTATGATAATGCACAACTGATTGAGCTATACAGTATTGGTTATCAATATTATAAGGACGAGTTGTTTCTAAAAATAGTTGAAGAAACAACCGGCTTTCTGCAACGTGAATTATTGGACAAAAAGGGCGGATTCTATGCTTCACTGGATGCAGATTCAGAGGGAGAAGAGGGCCGATTCTATTGTTGGACAATTGATGAAATCAGGCGCATCACGCAGCAGGATAGTCCACTGATCGAGGCATTATACAACATCAAGGAGGAGGGCAACTGGGAAGAACGTAAGAACGTGCTGTTTCAAACCCGGCCTGAAGCAGAGATTGCGGCACTCCTGCAGATAGAACTGCAAGCGTGGCATAGCCGATTGTCTGCCGCCAAGGAAAGGTTGTGGGAAGCACGGGAGCAGCGTATCCGACCGGCACTCGACGACAAGGTGTTGGCATCCTGGAATGCTTTGGCCCTAAAAGGATTATGTGCTGCCTATCGCGCTACAGCTTCAGAGAAATACCTGGAACTGGCCCTGCAGAATGCCCGATTCATGGCTGACTGGATGATCCGGGAAGATGGTCGTGTGTGGCGTAACTACAAGCAACAGCAATCCACCATTCCCGGCTTTCTGGACGATCAGGCGCTGACGATGGAAGCCCTATTGGCACTCTATGAGGTTACCTTCGATGAACAGTGGTTACAACTGGTTCAACAAATCCTGGACTATACCCTCGCCCACTATGCGGGAGGTGAGAGTGGTTTGTTCTATTTCACCTCCGATGAAGATGACGCCCTGATATCGCGGAACATGGAGATCAGCGATAATGTAATTGCTTCCTCCAATAGCGTGATGGCCGCAGTACTCTGGCAGTATGGACATCTGATACAGCAACAGGCGTATACTGATCGTTCGAAGCAGATGGTAGCCACAATGGCTGATGCCATCACCGAACAGCCTTTCTTTCATAGCTCTTGGGCGCAGGTGTTGCTACAGCAGCTGAATACGCCCTTTGAAGTAGCCATCGTTGGACCGGAGGCGCACACGCTGCGGCAGGAATTGCAACGCCATTACCTGCCTGATGTCTGGGTGATGGGTAGTATAGCAGCCAGTAAGCTACCACTGCTGCAAGGCAAGCTGCAACCCGGAAAGACGCTGATTTACGTATGTAAAGACAAGGTATGCCACCGACCTGTCGCTACGGTGCAAGAGGCATTGGACGACATTCAATCCTACCGGTATGAGTAAGTTGCCTTTGCCTGAGGCTTTTCTGCAACAGATGCATCAGCAGCTGGGAGACGAGTCTGCGCATTTTGTGGCAGCGCTTGGGGAGCAGTCCCCTACCGCTATTCGCCTGCATCCTCACAAGACTGCCGACATTACCCATCTGCCGATAGAGGCATCAGTTCCCTGGTGTACACAAGGGAGATATCTGTCTGAGCGTCCTTTGTTTGCTGCAGACCCTTTGTGGCATGCAGGTGCCTATTATGTACAGGAAGCCTCTTCTATGGCGCTGCAAAAAGCACTGGAGGCTACAGGTTTGGGAAATCAGGCCATCACGGCACTGGACTTGTGTGGAGCACCGGGCGGTAAGGCCACGCACCTCAACAGTTGGCTGCATCCGGACAGTGTGCTGGTGGTCAACGAAGTCATCCGCACCAGGGCCAACATATTGGCCGATCAGATGATCAGGTGGGGATATCCGAATACGGTGGTGTGGAATCAGGATCCTGATAGATTGCGGTCGTTGGGTGCCATCTTCCAGTTGATCACTGTTGATGCCCCCTGTAGTGGTGAGGGCATGTTTCGCAAAGACGAGGTAGCCATCCGTGAGTGGTCGCAGGCCCACGTGTCGCACTGTGCAGCACGACAAAGCCGTATCCTGGAAGCGGCCTGGCAACTGCTGACACCAGGAGGCTATTTGGTGTACTCCACCTGTACCTTCAACGAAGCGGAGAATGAGCAGCAAATCAGCCTGTTGACATCATGGGGCGCACAGGTTGTACCTATACCCAACCCGGCCGCTTGGGGCTGGCAAGAAGCAGCCACCGGAGGCTACCACCTGTATCCGCACCTGGTGCGTGGCGAAGGGCTCTTTGTTGCAGTGCTGCAAAAGCCACTTGCATCATCCCATCCGCTGGCACCTGCCATGGGGAGATCGGTACGGTTGCCAGCATCATTTCCTGCTTCGTGGCTACAGTCCGACAGCTGGGTTTTTCTGCAACATAAACATAGCTGGACAGCTTTGCCGGCAAAACAAGCGCCCCTACTGGACTATTTGGCTACTGCGATGCCGACAATTCATGTGGGCTTACCCCTTGGCATAGAAAAGGGAAAGGATTGGATACCGGACCACGCTTGGGCCTTATCGCTTGCACCCTCCAACCTGCCTTCAGCTGAGTTGTCCCTGGACGAAGCAAGGGCTTACTTATCTCGGCAACCCTTGCAGCTATCCCACCTGTCACCGGGATGGCACATAGCAAGCTATCAGGGGCATGGATTAGGTTGGCTGAAAGCCATACCCGGACGTGTCAATAATTACCTGCCGCAACATTGGCGGATACGGGATTGGGATAGGCTGTATTAAGCAATGGCTAACCCACTTTCTATTGTAGCGGTAGGACGCATGAAAACAGCCACCGGCTGGTTTCTTAGAATGACCTGATGTTACGTCAGTCTACTGCTTATTGATTGTCTTTGATGACTTCACGGATGTCTTCCATCAGCTTATTGGCAATGGCTGCAGCCGTTGTCTCTGAGGTACTTTCCGCATAAATCCGGATAATCGGCTCGGTATTGGATCGTCGCAGGTGCACCCAATCCTGATCTAACTCGATGCGAAGGCCATCGATGGTGTTCTGTGGCTGACGGCTGTACTTGTCAGCAATGCTCTTTACCACCATGTCCACGTCCACATCGGGGGTGAGCTGTATCTTCTTCTTGGAGATGTAATAGGATGGATACTTGGCGCGCAGCATGGATATCGACTTGCCGAATCGAGCCAAATGGCTCAGGAACAAGGCAATACCGGCGAGTGCATCACGTCCGTAATGTAGTGCCGGAATGATGACACCACCGTTCCCCTCGCCACCTACCACGGCATTCACCTCTTTCATGGCAGCCACTACATTCACCTCCCCTACTGCACTTGCCACATAGGTTCCGCCATGTTTCTCAGTAACATCCCGCAGCGCCCTTGTTGAGGACAGGTTGGACACCGTGTTGCCCGCCTGCAGCGAGAGCACATAATCCGCCACGGCTACCAGCGTGTATTCTTCGCCGAACATGGTGCCGTCTTCGTTCACCAAGGCCAGTCTGTCCACATCCGGGTCTACCACGATACCCAAATCAGCGTCAATGCCTGCTACTTCATTGGAGATGGCAGACAGGTTTTCCGGCAGTGGTTCCGGATTGTGGGCGAACTTTCCATCCGGCTCGCAAAACAAAGGAACGATGTTCTGCACACCAAGCGCCTTCAGCAGCGCCGGAACAGCAATTCCACCTACTGAATTGACGGCATCAACTACAATAGTAAAGTCGCGCTGTGCAATGGCTTCCTTGTCGATCCCCGGCAGTGCCAGGATTGCCTCTATGTGGCGATCCAGCCAATCGGTTCGGGCAATCGTCTTGCCCAGATGTCCACTTTCCGCATATTTGAAAGTACCGGCTTCTGCCAGTTCCAGCAACCGTGCACCTTCAGCTGAGGAGATGAACTCTCCCTGGTCATTGAGTAGTTTCAGTGCATTCCACTGACCTGGATTGTGGCTGGCTGTCAGGATGATTCCCCCGGCAGCTTTTTCCCATACCACGGCCATCTCTACAGTCGGTGTAGTGCATAGTCCGCCATCCAGTACATCAATACCCATTCCATTCAGCGTGGCGGCTACCAGCTGGCTGAGCATGGCTCCAGAGGTACGCGCATCGCGACCAATAACCACAACGGGATGATTGGCATGCCGCTCCTTAATCAAAGTGCCAAAAGCCGAAGTAAACTTGACGATGTCGAGGGGTGTAAGGTTATCTCCGGGCGCTCCTCCGATTGTGCCTCGGATGCCGGAGATTGATTTTATCAGTGTCATACAGGGATCATTACAATGGCCACAAAGGTACATGATTCGTCTGTCATCTGGCACACGGCATTGAGTTTGGGATTTTAGATAGGGGATTGTAGATATTAGATTTTTGATGTAGGAAATTAGATGTGATACCTATGAGTAATGCGCCATTAGATGATCCCAAAAATTAGATATAAAAAATTATTGGCTAATAGGTTAGCAATCACCTATCACCTAAAATAGCCCACCCCAGTCTCCGATCATACATAAATTATCCCTGTGGCACATTTTTAGTAGCTTTCGGCCGTTAATGCAATCATATGACACGTTACTGTAAAATCATTGCTGCCTTTCTATTGGTGGTCACCTTATATCGGTGCAATCCTGTAGAATCGTTTGATGCACAAATCACCTACCGCCCCCATTATATCGGCCCGCTGGCATATGTGGAGATGGATCCGCTGGAAATACTGGATCTGGTAGACAAGAAAAGCACCTACACCATACTGCCAACCTCACTCTTCATTCCGGGATTCGTTGCCGGCACTACAATCAATGTGCCGCCACTAGGACCTATGGA
>CAYYHM010000003.1:39961-46908 GCA_964471795.1 uncultured Chitinophagales bacterium
ATCTTCACCGGCGACCCGCTGGAGATCGATATCACCATAGAGGTGTTGGACCTCAATGTGGTAAGATTACGTCCGGAGAAGACCTACACGCTGGAATTCGACACACCCGTAGACCTCGATTTCAATGCAGATAGTGTTGATGGTGATGTCAGTGGCTATCTATCTGTTTTCCTGCGGAACAATATACCCACGGCAGTTACCATGAGTATCCACTTCCTTGACGCGCAAAAGGATACCATCTATAAAGTGTTCAACACACCGGCATATATACCGGCGCCGACTATAGACGCATCGGGTAATGTATCCGCCTATTCTGAACTCGACTTGGTGAATCTGATTGATTTGGATACAGCAGACATCGCCAATCAGGCCGAATATGTATACATGAAATTCAAATTTGAAACGCCACCTTTTGCAAACCTGATGAATGTTGCGGACGGTAATTACCTCCGGGTACAGCTCAGCGCCAATGTAGAAGTAACATTAATCGATACGCCATGACAAGAGTATTTGTTCTGATAACGATGCTGGCCATCTTCGGCATTACTGGTTTGCGGGCACAGGTGAACCTTACAGCCTTATACAGCAATAATGTGAATCTGGCTGCCAGCAATGAATTCCCATCGATGCTGGGCGATGATGCCTCAGTTGTTCAGTTGGATGTATTCAATTTCTACAGCTATTTGGGCACTACTACCTTCAACCGGGGGCGACTGGATGATTTTCTGTCGCTCACCCAAATCAATCAGCAGGATGTTGAAAGCATCCTGGGAGAGATCAGGGATGTGAACCGGTTCTTTTCCGGTGTCCGGATACAGCCGGTAAACCTGGCCATCCGCACCAGTCAGCGCTTTGCGTTCGGGTTTGGTATACAGGAACGCCCGGAGTTCATGGTCAATGTAGATGGCGACCTCTTGAAGCTGGCCTGGCAGGGAAATGGTCCGTTTGCCGGCCAGGAGGTAGACCTGGGCAATTTGAGTACCAACCTTACCTACATGCGTGAGATATGGGGCGGAGCTTCCTATTCATTGAACCTGTCCGACAACATCAAACTACGGTTGGGCGCCAAGGGTAAATTCATACAAGGATTGGCCTCTGTTTTCACGGATAGAAGCAATTTCTCCCTGTACACAGAGCCCAACGGTAAGTACATAGACATTGATTTCGACTACCGGTTGAATGTAGCCGGTTCTCCGGATGAAGTAACCGGACCGGAGTCGTTACTGGATTTTCGTGGGGTCGGCTATGGTGCGGATTTCGGCGCTAACCTGCAACTGGGCAGGTTCCATGCAGCTGCCGGTTTGGTTGATGTGGGTGCGGTACGCTTCACGAATTCGGTTACCAACTACAGCGCACAAGGCAACTATCGATTCGAAGGTGTCAACATCACCGGCATTGTAGATACCATCAGTTTCACGGATAGTTTGTATTGGGAAGAGCTCACCAACTACACGGAAACAAATGAGGACTTCCAGGTACCCATGCCGACACGTTTCAGTTTCCAAGTGGCCTACCGCGTAAAGGGGAACAATGTCAGAAACAGGGAATTCTACAAGACCAGCATCTTCCTAACCATGGTACAAGGGCTACAAAAGGAATCCACCTTCAGCGATATGAATATGCTGTCCCTCGGCATGTCCAAGGACTTTGGCAGTGTGCTGAACATTGGCGGAAACGTGAATCTTTACAACTTCTCGCAGTTAGGCCTGGGCGGCTTTGTGAGCATGCGACTGCTGTTCATGCGTGTAGGCGTTGGAACCAATAATATCCTACCCATCTTTGCGCCAGCCAGCTCGCTGCGTTCAGACATCCACTTTAACGTAGGCTTCAACTTCTAGGATACAGGCTAGGTTGTGTTGCAGCCAACGTAATGACTTACCCTTGCATGGCTATGTGCTCTGCAATCACATCGGCATGATAGCGGCCATTCTCGATGAAGAGGCTGCCTACCTTCTTGCCGCCCATAACAGACCCTGCCAGATAAAAACCCGGTACGTTGGTTTCAAAGGTGTCCGGGTTGATGGCAGGCAGTAATGTGGTTTTGTCTACCCGAATGCCACATCGTTGTAACAATGCTGTATCCGGCAGATAACCTGTCATCAGTAGCACAAAATCTGCCGGCAATACCTGAACCGTATTGGTGTTGAGGTTACGGATGCTGATTGTCCCGTGGTCTATCTTGTCTACTGCAGATAAGAAGTATGCCTTGATGCTGCCCTCTTTGATCCGGTTTTCAAGGTCCGGTTTCACCCAATATTTCAGTCGATCAGAAAAGGTGGCTCTTCTGTGAATGATGGTTACCTGTGCGCCGGCTCTGTAGCAGGCAAGGCTGATGTCTGCTGCACTGTGCGACCCTCCGATTACAGCCACTTGAGTACCCGCATACCGCATCACGTCGTCGGGATAGTGCGTTACATGGGGCAGATCCTCTCCGACAACCCCTACCCTTCTAGGTTGGCTGAAGTACCCGGTTGCCACAATCACCCTATCGGTCGTTATATCACCCTTGTCAGTTTTTATCCGGAAACAATTGTCGGCAGGTTCTACTGCCTCAACGGTAACATACGGATACACCGGCATCTGCAGTTGATCAATCAGGCTGTTGTAATACCGAAGCGCCTCTTCCCGTGTTGGATGTGGCTGTGCCGCCGGAAAGGGATGTTGTCCGATGGAAACCTTGTCGGCTGTGGAGAAGAAAACAGTCTGTTGCGGCCAACGACGCATATGGTCTATCCGGCTGCCTTTTTCCAATACCACATGAGGGATATTCTTTTTCTGTAAGGCCAGGCTGCAGGCAAGCCCTACAGGTCCAGACCCAACAATAACCACAGACGTGTGTTTCGGTATTTTTGTAATTCGGCTCAAATCGGTTGAATTCTTTGCATGAGAGCTATGTGGTCACGAAAATAGGTTGGTTACCTTTATACACAAACCGGAAATGATGTCAAGAAGTCTGTTTGCCTTGTTTTTTCTGCTGATACTATGGGGTTGTGAAGAAACGCCCCGATCCTGTTTTCGTGTCGATGAAACAGTGGAAGTAAACAAACCGCTTTCTTTTACCAATTGTTCTACCGATGCCTATAGTTATCAGTGGTGGTTTGATGATGGCACGGAATCAACGGAGATGGACCCGGTGAAGGTGTATACGCAGCGCGGCAAGTACAAGGTATACCTGACGGCATTTTCCAAGGATGGCAGGCAGCAGAGCAAATCCAACCGCATTATCACTGTGGCCAACCGCTTTCTGGAGGGCATCCGGTTGCAGAATGCGCCTATTGTAGACAACACTACCGGTCAGCCTATCGATGCAGATGGTACAGGACCCGACTATCGGGTTGTTTATGGCGTTGGTAACAACAACAACTTATCTACCGGTGAAGCCTGGAACCTGACGATAGATTCACTTCCCTTGTTATGGCCAACGTTCGGCAACTTGGTTCTCACCGATGAGGACTGGACATTTACACTGCTGGAGGTAGACTCCTTTAGTTTCCAACCTGTATATACGTGGTCGGTGAATCCGGTGCAGGCAGCAGATGGTGGCATCATCACGCTCAATGATGAAATCAACGGGCTGTATACGCTGCAATTATTATACACGCTGCAATAACCATTTCTCATCGTTCACGTATATCCATCAACATGAGGCTATCCCACATTCTATTGCTACCATTGTTCGTATGGTTCAGTGCGGGGAGTCTCATTGCACAATACTATGCGCCGGTAGATGGCAAGTTGTCACTGGAATCATGGGATGAGCAACAAGGCGATATCATTGAATTAGCCGGTGAATGGCTGGTCATTCCGCAACAGCTGGTGTCGCCTGCAGTATTCTTCGTTTCCGGTCCGCAAAAATCCAGATTTCCGTCACTTTGGAAGAATCAGGAATTGCCCAACGGCATTCTCTCCCCAATGGGCTGTGCAACCTATGGCCTTGTCATACGAAATGGCTCGGTGCGTAGACAGCTGAAAATGCTGGTGCCCGACATGTTTACTGCCTACAGGCTTTTCTTGAATGGAGAAGTAATCGCTGAAAACGGCAACCCTTCCTGCGACAAGGAATCGTCTCGTCCGGCATTCATCAGACGAAACGCCCTGATTGAACTCAGACCCGGCAATAACCTGCTGGTGTTGCATATCTCCAACTTCGATCACTCCAAGGGAGGCAGTTCCAACGCTATTTTGCTGGGTTCCGTGTCGTCCATAGATAGAGAGTTCAACAGCCAAATGGGGTATTCGCTGTTTTTAACAGGTGCATTGTTGTTGGGGGGCATTTTCTTTATTGGATTGTTCATTTTTGGTCAGCAGGATAAAGCCGCCCTCTTCTTTTCCTTGTTCTGTGTTGTATACAGCTACCGGATCATCGGAACCGATTTCTATGCGATTACGCAGATATTTCCTCATTTGCCCTGGCTATTGGCCTTGCGTCTGGAGTATATCACTTTGTTTGCAAGTGTCGCTTTCTTTGGGATGTACGTCATTCATCTCTATCCTGATGAGGCCAACACCTGGCTGTTTCGCATCATAGTAAGCATTACCTTCATCTTCCTTGTGTTGTCGGCGCTGGCTCCAGCCTCCGTCTTTACAGTGGTGGTGGTGCCCTTCTTTGTACTACTGCTGCTATATTTTGTGTATGCGGTGTACATCTATGTGACAGCGGCAGTCAACCAACGTATGGGAGCACAGATTGCCTTAGGAAGCATATTGGTAGCACTGTTGGTCTTCTCGTATCAGATTCTCCACTTCTTCACGCTGGTTGAGAGCATTCCCTGGATCATATTTTTGGGCTATATCCTGTTCTTTTTCCTGCAGTCCTTGTTGTTGTCTTACCGGTTTGCCGGTGCGTTGACTGTAGCCAGAACAAATGCCGAACAGGCGGCACAGGCCAAGTCGGAGTTCCTTGCTACCATGAGTCATGAGATTCGGACCCCGATGAATGGCGTGATTGGTATGACCAGTCTGCTGGAGGAGACCAACCTGGACGAGCAGCAAAGAAGCTATGTGGAAACGATCCGAAACAGCGGAGAAAACCTGTTGGTCATCATCAATGACATACTGGATTTTTCCAAGTTGGAATCCGGAAAGCTACAACTGGAGTCACATTCTTTTCAGTTGCGGGAATTGGTGGAAGATGTACTATCGTTGTTGGGCCCTGAAGCTGCCAGAAAGCGGCTTGAACTGTTGTTTCAAATTGAGCCGGATATCTCAAATGCCATCATAGGCGATCAGACGAGGCTTAGGCAGGTATTGGTGAATCTGGTAAACAATGCGATCAAGTTCACGGACCAGGGTGAAGTGCTGATTCGGGTGATGCTCGATTCGGCAACCAACCATGTACGATTTGAGGTAAAGGATACGGGTATTGGTATTGCTGCAGACAAGATGGATAGGCTGTTTCAGACCTTTTCTCAGGTAGATAGCTCTACTAGCAGACTGTATGGTGGCACAGGCCTGGGGTTAGCCATAGCCAAACGACTGGTAGAGGCCATGGGCGGACAAATCAGTGCCAGCAGTAGTCCGGGTATCGGCAGCACGTTCACTTTTACCTTACCCTACCATCCGGTTGCGTCTACCGATGTCACCCGTACCGTAGAATTCATCAGTGCTTTGCTAGGCAAAACCATTGCTATCATCGATGACAACCAAACCAACCTGCAAATCCTCGCAACTGAGCTACAATCCTATGGAGTTACTACCCACCTTTTCACCGATTCCGACCAACTGTTACAACAACTAACTGACCCCACAATTGCCGAATCGTGGGACGCCATCCTGCTGGACATGCAGATGCCGGGGATTGACGGTGTACAAATGCTCCAACAGATCAAACAGATGCCGGCTGCTCTTGCGATTCCGGTGATTATACTGTCCTCTATGCACCTTGATGACCTGAAGGGAGTCAGCACTACTTTATACATGAAATACCTGCCCAAACCGCTGCGAAAACATGAACTCCTGAAAACCCTGGCAGCTGTTTTCACCCAAGTTGACCCTCGGGCACAAGCATCCTTGCCACCGAGGATGCTGGATAACAAACCGTTTATACCCCTACGTATCCTTGTAGCCGAAGATAATATCGTTAGTCAGAAAGTAGCCCGGCAGAGCCTCAAGCGACTTGGATACAACATCGACCTGGCCAGTACCGGAGAGGAGGTGTTACAGTATGTATCCATTGCTGACTATGACCTCATCTTCATGGATGTGCAAATGCCCGGTATGGATGGCATGGAAACAACCCGAGCAATCCGCAAACGAGCTTTGTTGAAGCAGCCGGTGATTATTGCCATGACAGCCAATGCCATGAAGGAAGATGAGCAGGCCTGTCTGGCCGCCGGCATGAATGACTTCTTGTCAAAACCGGTGAGGGTGCAATCTCTTCAGGACATCATCCACCGGTACTTTGGTGACAGGAACTAACCTACCAGGCTTAGGAGGAGATCCAGGTTCTTCCTGTCCCAGTCATCCACTTTAGGCGTTTCCACTACTTTGGGAATGTGTGCAAATTGCTGCATGGCTAATCGAAAAGGCTCCAGTCCCAACTTACCATGGCCAATATGATCATGTCTGTCCAGCCTGCTGCCGCAGTCCCCTTTTGAGTCATTCAGGTGCATGCAGAACAGCTTGTCCAGGCCAATCAACTTGTCGAATTCCGCCATCATATCTTCGAAGCCGACAGCCGTTCTGATGTCGTATCCGGCAGCAAAAGCATGGCAGGTGTCTATGCAGAATCCGATCCGGTCCTTCGATTCAATGTGCTGATAGATAGACTGAAGCTGCTGAAAGTTCCGACCTATGGAGGCACCCTGACCGGCTGTGTTCTCCAACAATATGCGCACCGTGCTGTCAGGTGTCTGGCGAATGACGGTATTCAGTTGCTGTGCAATGGCCACAATGGCGCCTTCTTCTCCCAGATCTTTGGCCGATCCGGGATGTAACACGGTAAATGC
>CAYYHM010000003.1:47008-73993 GCA_964471795.1 uncultured Chitinophagales bacterium
TATCGTTGTTTTTGCCAAACCTCGGTATGGCCGTCATTGTGGGTAACCAGCAACAGGCTTGCATCATTGTTCAATGGAGTAAGGCCTCTTACCTCTCCGGGCAGGAATAAACCCGCCTCCTGAACAGATAATACAGACCATGTTGATGAGGACGGATTCCAGCGTGCTACTACCCCATTTCCTGCATCCTGTAAACCGGTAAATACGGATGAACTTCGCCAGTTTCCGGCACCTATCAACCAAGGAGATGGACTGTCGGAGGGGATGGAAACAATATCTTGCAAAGCAGAAAACTGAAATTGTGCAGGCAATGGCACTACTGTGAACTGTTGTTCGCCATCATTGCGCAACCATACGGACGCAAATTGATCAGCAACTTTCACAGTCGCTCTGCTTAATTCCTCGGGGGTTAATAA
Source organism: uncultured Chitinophagales bacterium (assembly GCA_964471795.1). Lineage (GTDB taxonomy): Bacteria > Bacteroidota > Bacteroidia > Chitinophagales > S012-47 > CAJXXO01. Next base: position 47,425 of record CAYYHM010000003.1, read on the forward strand.
ATCTTGCACTGTGGCTTTGGCATATGCGCCGTATCTGACAAACCGGGAACGGATACTGCGCATCTGATCAACCATCTGATCACGTGTAGCGATAGGAAATACACCATCAACACATAATGTATTGATGATGGCATCCAAGGATCCATTCCCATCAAAATCTGCGTAATAAACGGAAGAGGGAGAAGATGCGGTCGCTTTGTATTGGGTATTTAATCCTAGGTTGCCCAACAGATAATCCATGTCTCCATCTCCATCTACATCGGCCGTTTCTGCACTGAACCACCAACCTGTATGGGCGCCATCGACCTGAATCGGCATTGGTGAAAAACCCTTGTCCTGCTGCTGCCAGATTTGGAAGGGCATCCACTCACCTACGATAACCAGATCCTGCTTGCCGTCACCATCCGCATCATGCGCTATTGCATCAGTTATCATCCCTATGTTGGATAGATCTGGAGCCCATTCTGCTGTGACATCAGAAAACCTGCCGTTGTCGTTGCGCAGCAGATAACTCCGTGGATTGTCTGGATATCTTCCGGGCACCACACGGCCACCAACAAACAAATCGGTATCTCCATCAGCGTCTGCGTCAAAGGCAACCACGCAGCCACCACTGCTGCGAAGTGCTGGTAGCGCATTATCGGCTTTCTGCAGTACCCCATGCTCATTTCCAAGATATAGGCGATCCTGATATTGATCACTGCCTGCCGGCCATTCGCTGCCCCCACTAACTACATATAGGTCGCCATATCCATCACCATTCGCATCAAACCAGGCGGCAGCTACATCTTCGTATCCGGCATCAGCCAGAAGAGCAGGCTGTGGCATAGCCTGATAGTTACCGTCAGAAAGTTGCTTAAATAGTACGCCTGCCTGACCTGTTGCGCCCCCGATGTACACATCGGATCTGGCATCTCCATTTACATCACCGGCAGCCACCGCCGGACCCAATCTTGCATACTCATGCGGGATAAGCGGCTCTCGCTTGAACTCAACAAAATCATCGTTTTCCCGATGGGTGTAGTTGATGCCGGCATTGTTAGACAATCGTACCCACATCGGGTCAATCTCCCGGCGGGTATTCTCCCGCCACACTGCTTCCTGCTGATGCAGGTGTACTTGTTGATTGGCAGGCACCTCCGTTAGTTCCGTTTGTCGCCCATCGGGCCATTCTACCAGTATGTCAGCGGATGTGTGCTGATCCAGACCAAAATGCAACAAGGGTTCTACCGACGACATATAGCCTCTGGTTGGGACCAACCGCTGTACCTGACTGCCTGAGGCAGTGGTAATGGTTACCTTTGCGCCTATGGCAAAGGTGTTCTTCGAATCACCGGTCAACTTGATAGTCAGATAGTTGCCTCCCCTGTCAGCGGCATGGTTGAGATAGATAAAAGCAGGATGATTCACGTTATTGACCACGATGTCCAAATCTCCATCCCCATCCAGGTCACCCATGGATGCTCCATTGGAAAAGCTCTTCTGATCCATCCCCCATGCTGCAGTGACATTATCAAACGTGAGCCCCTGACCATTCCGGTACATGTAGTTGGCGATTGGTGTTTCTGGTATCTTGTTCAGTAGATTATAGATGTTACCTATGGCAGCCAATCCCCCAGCCTTGTTGAATGAATCCAGCGTGTACACGGCATAATCCATGTTTGTAAAATCACGTCTGAAGCCATTGGCGATATAGATATCTTTCCAGCCATCCAAATCAAAGTCTGCCAGCAAAGGTCCCCAACTCCAGTCTGTTTTGCTGACACCTGCCATCTCACCGATTTCACTAAATGAGCCATTCCCATTGTTCAGCTGCAACATATTTCGTCCTTGCTGATGATAATAACCATACATCAACTGCGTGGTGTAGCGATCATATTTCATCACATTAGCCAACAGCTTTTGCCGGTAATTGTCTTCTGGCATCATATCCAGCACAATGATATCTTCCAGCCCGTCATTGTTGAAGTCAGCCACATCACTACCCATAGAGTTGTGCGACACTTTTCTGATGTATTCTGCGAGTGATTCAGTAAATGTTCCATCCCGGTTATTGACATACAAGTAGTCAGGCTCGATGTAATCATTGGCCACGTAAACATCCAGCCAGCCATCTTCATTCACATCGATGAGTGTAGCACTCAATCCGTAGGCATAATTACGTATACCTGCCTGATCAGACACATTAGTGAATTTGCCATTATCATTCCGGTACAGGCAATCTGTGAAATAGGTAAGGTTAGCCGGCCAGCTTTTTACCAATAGATCGCCTTCATATCTAAGTCCTGCGTCATTCGCATTCTTGAAATCCAAGGGGTGATTCACCAGATACATATCCAGGTCACCATCCCGGTCATAATCAAAGAATACCGCCTGATTGCTGAAGCTGACATCATCAAGTCCGAATTCGGCAGCCATTTCCCGAAAGGTCCCGTTTTGTTGATTGATGAACAAGAGGTTGGAACGATCCTGTGTCTGGAATTTGCCGGTACGGCAAACATAAATGTCCAGCCAACCGTCACCATCCACATCCGCCATTGTAACACCTGTCTTGAATCCGACAGTAACCCCTGTTCCTGAAACGGTGGTAATATCGCTGAACACCCCTTTGCCTTTATTCAGGTACAGCTTGTTACTGCCATTGGTAGCGGCAAAATACAAATCAGGTAATCCATCATTATTGATGTCGCCTACAGCCACCCCACTGCCGTTGTACAAGTATTCATAGGTGAGGATGTTGATCTGATTATCCTCATCTATCCTGTTGGAGAAGGTAACACCGGAATACGCCGGCTGCAACAGGGTGAACAAGGGCTCTACCTGGTTATCTCGCAGATGGCTGTTATCGGAAGCGCAGCCGTATAGCAACAGCAGCACTATGATTGTAGCATGTATTCTGTTCATAGCCATTTACTTGAAATGAATATGGTTTACAACCCACTCGCCCACTAATCTACCTTGTTCTACACCATTTTCTATGGCCGGTCTGAAGTGGATACCGCCATAGAGTCTGCTGATGGCTGCTTCGTCGGCGGCCTGTTTGAATGAGTGGTAAGATCGAGCCGGTAATCCATAGGGTACTTCTACCGAATCCACATAGCTGAATGGATCCCCGAAATGGTGTGTAAGTACCGTGGATGCAGCTGATGAAATTACGCTGTGCCCACTGGTGTATTCCGGGAATGGCGGGGTTTGTAATAGCGGCTTCCAATCGGGGTCGTGAAGCTGGTTGATAGCTGTTTCCGGGCGGATGTAGTTGCTGCGATACTTCTCATCCCAGCAACTGATAAAACCATCGGCTAACGCAATGGCTGTATGCGCCATAACGGCACAAGCCGTTACAAAGCCAACCTGTTGTTGAACGCAGGCTGTATGTGCGATGCCCATCCAATGCCCGCCGGGGGTTATCTTCTTGTTGCCCATCATGAAATGCCCTTGTGTATAGGCAACGTATGGATTGCAGTCCCAAAAGCTGGCAATATCCTGTTGCTCAGACGACAGGGAATTGGTTACCTCATATACTTCGAGCATGCTTTGGTAAAAGGTACTAGCCTTATCACCATTGTAGGGTATGGGTGGTGATGGCCGGAACTGCTGCGCTGAATCGAGGGTGAACGATCGCAGCTTGTTCCAATGTGGATCTACCGCATCCATGTAAGCCGGCGGAGTGGGTTTCCATATCCCGGCTTGGTGGGTTACCATGTACCGTGGCAAAGTACGGATGTAGTCAAAACCATCGGCAGAAGCATACGACATCACGGCATTTGCCACCTCTTTACCATAGGCTACAGATTGATCCCACACATCTTGCGGCAGACGATGACGCATGCTATCTATCCAGCTTTGCTGCCAGCTTTCCATTTCACCATAGCTGTACAACATCTTGATGGCTACCTCTTGCATGGCAATTATTCCTGCGATTCTACCATCTACTGGCGTCTTGGGCTCAGGAATCGCCGGTTCCCCATTCAGTTGGGGAGCTATTGACAGCCACCCGGCATCCGAAAGCCTACCTGCCTCATAGGCTGCCAGGTACACATAAGCATATACGCGACTCGCCTGTGGAGGACTGTACACGTCATACACCATAACCTCAGTAAGCAAGGATGCCGTGGTAAACAAATCATCAACGAATTGTTGTTCCGAAACTCCCTCTACAGGCTTTGTTGAGCAACGCTGAAACAGGAAACTCACCAAAAACAGAAGTATCAAGTACAGTACCCTCATACTGGATTCTTTCATCAAATCTTAAAGAAACAGGACTATGAATCCTGTTCTGCGGACATCCACTACCAACCCATCACCAGCACATCTGCGATATGCAGCGTTTCTATGGGCAGGTTTTGCTGCTGGATAACCCCATCCAGATGCATCAGGCAGCTTACATCTGTGGACACAATATAAGAGGCCCCGGACGCCATGGCATGCTCCAGTTTCTGGGTAGCCATGCCGGCAGAAATGTCGCCAAACTTAACACTGAAAGTGCCACCGAAACCACAGCATACGTCGCTGTCCTTCATTTCAACCAGGTGCAGTCCTCCCACATTCTTCAACAGTTCCCGTGGCTCTTCCTTGATATGGCATTCGCGGAGTGCAGCGCAGGAATCATGGTAGGTCACCCTGGCCTCCAGATTTGCTCCTACATCCTTCTTGTGCAGCACGTTGACCAGGAATTCAGAAAATTCGAAGAGATTAGCCTGTACAGCCTTACAATCGTTGTGCAGCGAGGAGTTGTCGAAGAATTGCCCGAATGCCTGTCGGACATACCCCACACAGGAAGCTGATGGGGCTACAACGGGTCTGCCGGAAGAGAAATCGTTCAGGAACTTCTCCGACACCTTGTGTGCCTCATCGGTGAAACCTGCATTGTAGGCAGGTTGCGAGCAACAGGTTTGATTGGGATTGTAATGCACGGTTACACCACACTTCTCCAACACGCGCACCATGTTGATACCGACACGCGGATACAGCTGATCAACAAAACAGGGGATAAATAAATCGACTTCCATACGAAATTATACCCTGTAAATGTACAGAAAACCTTGGCTGCTCGGGACTTGAAGTATCCACCGATGCAGTGGAAATACTTAAGCTATCGCGCGGATTTTCTCAAGGTCACCGGCAGGTGCCTTGTAGCGCAACCAGGTAAGCAGGGCAATTCCCCCCAGAAACAACAGGGCGAAGACAATCAGCGAATTCCGGAGTGAACCGGTCAGGTCGTTGACCAACCCGTACATCGCTGCACCCAATACGATGGACAACTTCTCCATCACATCATAGAAACTGAAGTAGGAAGCGTGATCCGTGGTTGCCGGAAGCAGCTTACTGTAAGTAGACCGCGATAAGGACTGTGAACCACCCATGATGAAACCGACAACAAAAGCCATAGCAAGGAATGGCCCTTGTGTTTGAATGAAGTACACACCAATTACCACACCAGTCCAGATGATGAGCGATACCAGCAAGGCCCTCAGGTTTCCGATGCGCGACGATAACCAGGAAAAGAAGAACGCCCCCACTATGGCTACCAGTTGAATGATCAGCATAACACCTATCAGCAGCGTGGTGTCCATCTTGATCTCTTTTTCGGCGAACGTGGGCGCCAGATACATCACCGTCTGCAATGCCATGTTGTACAGGAAGAAACTGATCAGGAAACGCTTCAGCAGCCACTGCGTACCCAGTTGGCGAAACACCGTGCGCAACTCGTTGTATCCTCGTGTCAGATAATGTCCATGAGGCTGTTTATTGTAGACGTTGGTGGGCAGCCTGCGAAAGGCGATCTGCGCAAAGCCCATCCACCACAGGCCTACCATCAGAAACGATACCCTGGCAGCCCAGGAACCATCCGGTAAACCAAACAGTTGCGGCTGCATGGCCATAGCCAGATTGATGAGTAGCAACAACACACTACCCACATAACCGAGTGCAAACCCTTTGGCACTTACCCTATCCTGCTGATCAGGTGTGGCGATCTCCGGCAGATAGGCATTGTAGAAGACGATACTACCGGTAAATCCTACGGATGCGGTAATGAATCCAAAGATGCCGATCCACAGGTTATTCAATCCATCAAAGAAGAACAAGCTCATACAAGCCAGGGAACCCAGGTAACAAAAGAACTGCATGAACTGCTTCTTCTTGCCCGAGTAGTCAGCAATACCCGACAAAAGGGGTGACAATAGCACAGCAATCAGAAAGCTCACTGACAGGGCATACGAATACAACGACACATTCTTTACCGACATACCCAAAAACGACACCAGCTGTTCCGAGCCATCGGAGGCAGACGTGATGCTCAGGTAATAGAGCGGAAAGATGGCGGTGGTGATGGTCAGGGAATACACGGAATTGGCCCAATCATACATAGCCCATCCGTTGATGACTTTCTTATCGTTAAGCACAGACCTGTTAATTTCGCATCCAAGATACCAAAACCCGGCTAACCTGAAATCTCCATGATCACACTCTTCCTGTCCGTATTCGCCTCCCTGTTTTCTGTGGTGAACCCATTAGGCGCCATGCCGGTATTCATATCACTCACGGCAGACAACACACGTAAGGAACGCAGGGCCATCGCCTTCAAGACCAGCTTGTTTTTTGTGATCATCCTGCTCACCTTCTTCTTTGGTGGCACGGCTGTCATCCGATTCTTCGGCATCAGCCTTGATGCTATGCGCATTGCAGGTGGTTTCATCATCTTCCTGTCCGGTTTCAGCCTGCTGCGTGGCGAGTTCGCCAAAAGCCGCTCGGTGAACAAGCAGGTACAGAAAGAAGCGATGGAAAAAGACGACATCTCCCTAACGCCTATGGCCATACCAATGCTGGCAGGCCCTGGCTCCATTTCCTTGTTGATTGGTTTGTTTGCTGCGGCGGAAAGATGGCTGGACTATGTAATCATAGCCTCTACCGTGCTGGCTACCGGGGCAGTCACCTTTGGCATATTGCTGATAGCACCCTACCTGTTCGGCATTATGGGTGTAAGTGGATTGAACGCCATCAGCCGCATCATGGGCTTTCTGGTAATGGCCATCGGTGTGCAGTTTGTCATCAACGGTATCACCGCCATCTATCCGGCATAGTCCGTGAGCTTCCTGCTGTGCTCATAGGTCTGCACCGTATCTATGAACCATTGTACACCTTCCAGCGGCGTGTCGGGATATACCCCATGGCCCAGGTTGGCTATGTGTTGGTATGGTCCGAAATATTCCAGCATATCCGCCGTAGCTTTCCGGATCACCTCTTTACCCGCATACAAGACGCATGGATCCAGGTTACCCTGCAACGTCTTTGATGGTCCTACCTTCTGACGGGAGTCTTTTACGTGCATGGTCCAGTCAAGGCCTACAACCTGACAGTTGAGTCGGCCTATCTCCTCCAGCGAGAAATAGGCGCCCTTGCTGAACACGGTGATTGGCACATCATATATCTCGTTGCAGATCCTGCTGATGTATTCCAATCCGAACTCACTGTATTGCTCGGAATCCAGCATGCCGGCCCATGAATCGAACAGCTGCACCAGATGCACACCGGCTTTGATCTGTGCTTTCAGGTATCCTATCGTGCTTTGGGTGATCTTATCCAGCAGCGCATGTGCCAGTGCCGGCTCTGCATACAACATTCGCTTCGCCTGGCTAAAGGTTTTGGAGCCACTGCCCTCCACCATGTAAGCCATAATCGTCCAGGGTGCACCGGCAAAGCCGATAAGCGGCACGCGGTCATTCAACGCACTGCGGGTGAGCCGTATGCCTTCATATACGTACGATAGCGCCTGTGGATCTGCCACTTGCACCTTGGCAAGATCGGCCTGAGAGCGTATGGTTTGCGGAAAATAGGGACCGCGCTTTTCTACCATCTCATAATCCAGCCCCATGGCTTCTGGAATCACCAGAATGTCGCTGAAAATTATGGCAGCATCCACGCCCAAGGCATCAACCGGTTGGATGGTAACTTCTGCCACCAGCGCCGGATCCTTTACCAGTGCCTTGAAATCTGCCACCGACTCCCGCACGGCTCTGTATTGCGGCAGAATACGTCCGGCTTGTCGCATCAACCACACAGGCGTCCGCTCTACCCGCTCCCCTTTTGCAGCTCTGATCAATAAGTCGTTCTTCAGCATATGGCTTTCTTAGATGGAGTTGCAAATATCGGGATTTGACAGCCTCCTGCCCTGTTTTTATGGCATTCTTTTGTTGTGCACATCATTGCCGGTAAACATTCCGTTGGTGTGGGTGTACTATTCCCTAATTTCGTACTCGTACAACTACACGCTTATGTACATCATCAAGATTAAAGGAAAGGTAAAAATACCCGACTACGTACAGATCAGGGATGAGCAGTTTACCTTGCTGGCCTATTTCCGTGCCGACAGACCGGAGCGTGCGCTGGAAAAGTGTGGTCTCGGCGACAAGGAAGAACGTATCAGGGAAATCATTGATGCCATGCCTTTCGGAAAACTGCAAAAACTGGACCTCTGATGCAGGAATCAGCCGGCATAGTGACACCCATTCTGGAGTTGACAGGAGTTACCATCTATCAAGGGAAAGCCCCCGTGCTGACCAACGTAAACCTGACGGTGCAGAAGGGAGAAATGGTGTACCTCATCGGACGCACCGGTTCAGGAAAGAGCAGTTTGTTGAAAACACTGTACGGCGACCTACCTCTACAGCAAGGGAAAGGGACAGTGGTGGGATTTGACCTGTCTTCCCTTACCTGGCGAAAATTACCGGCGTTACGCCGAAAATTAGGTATTGTATTCCAGGACTTTAACCTGTTGACAGACAGGACGATAGCAGATAATCTTCAATTTGTACTAAAGGCTACAGGCTGGACCGATACCAAGAAGATAAAAGCACGGATCGAGGAAGTACTTACTCAGGTAGGGCTCCAAACCAAGAACTTCAAGAAGCCTCATGAGTTGTCGGGAGGGGAACAACAGCGCGTAGTGATTGCACGCGCACTGCTCAACACACCGGAATTGATATTGGCTGATGAGCCAACCGGCAATCTGGATCCGGAAACCTCACAGGATATTCTGAGATTACTTCGGCAGCTGAACGAACACACGGGCACGCCAATATTAATGGCTACCCACGACTATAGTATGATCGAGAAATTTCCGGGCAGGATACTTACCTGTCAGCAAGGTAAGATCACCGAGGCAGACAGTTTTGAGGTGTAGTGTTACCCGTTCACTTGTTTCAACACATCAACCAACTCACGCAACTCTTCCCGGTTGAATTCATTCTCTGCGGAACCAATCAGTTCCAGCAAGTACTCGAAATCGGTCATGTCATTCGCCTCATCTTCCTCCAGGAACTGAATATTGAAAACACCATTGGCATCCATGTACTCCGCAGTGAGCCGCAGGGCTTTTACTACCAATGGATCCGGATCATGTGACTTCACCAATTCACGCAGGTCCATCAGCGCCTGTACGATTTCATCGTTGCTCAACTCGTTCTTCTGAATGGCTGCCTTTAGCTGATCCAGCTTCTGTTTGGTCTCTTTCGCTTTCATTTACTGCTTGTTTTCAATGTGGCAAAGGTAATGGATAAGCACCATTGATAAAGTATGTGTACGCAAAGAATACCGGAGGGTATCTTCGATGTGAATAATTGATTGATCGTCATCTTGAACAAGTACCTGCTTTATACCTTACCTTTGTCGTTGACAAAGATATTTCCGCATGAACCGTACATACACTCCGGCACTTGTTGTAGCCCTCATGATCATCGGCATCGCTTTGGTGAGATTACTGGCAATGCCATTTCCCAACTTCGCTCCTATTGCAGCCATGGCATTGTTTGGCGGCGCCTACTTGTCAGACAAACGACTCGCTTTTATTGTACCCATGGGTGCTATGTTGCTCACAGATGCCATTATCGGATTCCATGCTTTGATGCCTTTCGTATATGGTGCTTTTGTGCTTACCGGCATGATTGGTTTGCTGCTGCGGAATCAAGTTACTACCGGCAATGTCGTGTTGGCAGGTCTTAGCAGCGCTATCCTTTTCTTCCTGATTACCAATTTTGGTGTTTGGGCTATGGGTCCCGGACCTAAGAACATAGCTACTCTGCTGGTAACGTATGAACTGGGACTTCCGTTTTTCCGCTACAGCCTCATGGGTGATGCCTTCTTCCTGTCTGTATTGTTCGGCGGATTTGCCTTGTTGCGCAAGCAAGTGCCCGCACTGGCACGTGCCTGATCAGGATTCCTGCGTCATCGCTTCCTCTTTCAATTGTGTGGCTACTTCGTGGCCCAGGTATTTGTCTATGATGCCATGTCCTGCATATATCACAGGTGTGAGGATAACCGCCACCACGAATTTGTAGATATAGTTCACCACACCTACCGCCAGCACCTGTGCTATCGGCCAGGGATCTCCAGCGTTGCCTGACAGATTCGGCACCAGGTAAAAAGCCACACCCAACACCACAAAACTGTCGATGAACTGAGAAACCAAGGTAGACCCTGTAGCGCGCAGCCAAATCAGCCTATCGCCGGTAAGTGCCTTAATCCGGTGAAACACCATCACATCAATCAGCTGTCCCAACAAGAAGGCCACAAGCGATCCAACGATGATGCCCAGCCCCTGCCCAAAGATAAGCCGGTAGGCCACCTGTGCATCAGGAAGGCCCCTGGCAGCATAGCTACCCGTCCACCAGTCTGCCGGCGGTAACCCGATTGCCAGAAAGATCATCAGGTATGCATAGCTGATCAGTCCAACCGCCATGAACGACAGCATACGAACACCTTTGACACCGAAGTATTCATTGATAATGTCTGTCATCACAAACACTACCGGCCACAATAGCACCCCAGCTGTGAGGTTAAAGGAAAGGCTGTAGCCAAACAGGTTGATCTGTGCAGGATTCAAGCCAAACACGCCTTCCAGCGAAAAGATCTTGATGCCTATGAATTCGGCAATCAGCGCATTGGTGATGAAGAAACCGCCCAGTATCAGGAACAGACGGCTGCTTTTTTGTCGTAATGGTTGTGTCAATACAGTGGCTTGAATGGTTATTGTTCTTCTTGTTCTGTTCTTCGTTCTACCTCCAGCTCTATAGTTCTTTGCCTTCTGTAAAACCATTGATAGGGAAAGAATTTTCCGGTGTTAAGTCTGTATTGTGCGTATGCAGGAAAACGATCGGTGAGCAGCCGTTCCTCATAGGCAGACTTGATCTCGAACAGGAATAGTAGTAGAAAGCTGATAATCAGTTGATAGAATGATTGCTCAAAAATCGCGAATCCAAAGGCAAGGTACAGCAGGCCGGCATATATGGGATGCCTCACTGCATGGTAAACACCTGTCGTCTGTAAAACAGCACTTTCCCGGGGTGCCGGAAACACAGAAAGGCTTGGCCCGAGCTGTATCATGGCCCACACAAACAGGATGATTCCGAATACCATGGGAACACTGCCCACCATCCTCAAGGCATCGTTGAGCAAGTCTGTGATCTCGGTCACAGGCATGAAATACACAACGAATAACCCTGCCTGTATGGTTACCAGCAGTATCTCCCAAATTGAAGGCACACGGTTCATGACAGATTGTTTTATCTGAACAAATGTACTGAAGTATGGCCAACCGTTTTATTATGCCGACCGCTGCAGATACACGGTGATGGAGCGGGAAGCCAGTACAAGCCCGCCAAAGGATAGCAGCAGAAAAAGGCCTGCCACGGCCGCTGATAAATGGAAGACGGTAACCATGGTCTGATTGACCATCTCGGTAGTTGGTGGCAAGGTGTTTCCGAACAGCAGCGCCAGACCTACCGCCAATAAGGCCGCATATACTGCAGCCAGCATGGTGAGTAACCGCTGTGATAGCCCATACCAACGATCATCTGTGCTGAAAGCATCCATGGCCTTGGCTACCTTATTCACTGAAGCGGCTATCCCGTACACCTGCACTACAGGTAACATGGTTCGCCACAACACTTGCTGTGGCTGATGGGAAAATCCGGGTAACAAATGGTACATGTCCACATACCAGGCATAGAAATACAAGCCGGTAAGGAAACAAAAGAAGACATAGGCAAAAGGTAGTGCTTGCAATAGCAAGCTTAGTAACTGCACCTGGTTTGCCCCCAGTGAATAAGTAGAAATATAGGCGATGCCATAAGCAACAAAACCTACAATCAACAGCAACAAATAGACGAGCAACATAAGGCTCCACCCAATCGACTTTCCATGTGCCATGTTCAAGGTAACAGGTCTGCTGCTCACTGGTTCAGGAATTCTTCAGCCTTCGACACCAGGTCGGCTGATCCAATAAAAATGGGTGTCCGCTCATGCAGGTCAGTAGGGTCTATATCCAATATCCTCCTGGATCCATCTATTGCCTTACCTCCGGCCTGCTCTACGATGTAGGCCAATGGATTGCATTCATAGAGCAATCGGAGCTTGCCGTTGCGGCTACCCGACGAAGCCGGATACAGGAAAAGTCCACCATTGATGAGATTCCGATGGAAATCAGCTACAAACGAACCGATATAGCGCAACGACAACGGACCTCCATTGCTGCCATCATCAGTAGTGCACCAGTCCAGGAACCGTTGTACACCCTGATCAAATTTGCTGTAATAACCCTGATTCACAGAATAGGTGGATGCGCGTGCCGGAATCCGTATATCGGGATGTGACAAGCAGAATTCACCGATAGAAGGGTCTAGCGTGAAGCCATTCACACCATGACCGGTAGAATACACCAGCATGGTAGAAGACCCGTAGATGATGTATCCGGCAGCCACCTGCTGACTGCCCCGCTGCAACATGTCCTCGATAGTACAGTTGCCTGTTTCCGTTACCCGGCGGTAGATTGAGAAGATCGTGCCGATGGACACATTTACATCAATGTTCGACGAACCATCCAGCGGATCAAACAGCACTACATATTTCGCACCCCTTGACAGTTCATTGTCGATGATCACAAAATCGTCCTCCTCCTCACTGGCTATCCCACAGCATTTCCCGCTAACTGTAAGTGCGCCTACCAACTGCTCATTGGCAAATTCGTCCAGCTTCTTCACGGTTTCCCCATGTACATTGGTATTGTCGGTAGCACCAAGGATATCTACCAAACCGGCCTTGTTGACTTCGCGGTTGATGAGCTTGGCGGCCAAAGCGATATCACGCAAAAGTTTACTCAGGTCGCCCGACGCAAAAGGAAACTCCCTTTGCCGCCTGACGATGAATTCATCCAGCACTGTTACCTGATTCAGTTTCATAGGTGTTGGGTTTACCCTTGCAGGGAGTTATCGATTGGCAAATATCGGTCAATTACAGAGGTTTTGGTTTATTTTCGGCAAACCAAAAATCCTGCAGATGCAAAGAATACTGCTTTTGTGTTGTTGTCTGATGACTTTTCTCATGGCTGCGCAGGCAGGGAGCTCAACTACAGACACCCTGCCTGAAAAACCGTCCATCGCGTGCATAATCAAGGCAAGTCCGGCCTTACTGGGAGAGGGCCTTGCCGGTGGTATGGTTCAGGTAGAAATACCTGTAGGCAAAGCCGGCTGGACAATCAATTCTTCTGTCCGTGCACGAAAAGAGGTGGATAATCTGGGCGTACTCTTTCCGGCACATCTGCGGTTGGAGGCGCAGCTGCGCCATTACCTTACGCAACAATGGCATGGGCTATATATCTTTCCATTTGTGAATGTAAACACAGCCCTTTCTGCAGGTGCCGGCGCCGGGTTAGGAGGGCAATTCCAGATTTGGCAATGGCTGGGTATGGATATGAACCTGAGTGTGCAGAACAGCAATGCTGTAGACCCTTACGATAGCAGGTTCTATCTTCGAATACAGGCTGCGGCTACATTCTCCATATCATCGAAAACAAAAACACATGATCGTTGAGATAAGACAGGCGACGGAAATGGATATTCCGGAGTTACTGTCGTTGATCCGAGAACTGGCATTGTACGAAAAGGCACCAAATGAGGTAACTGTCACCGAAGGTTCCATGTTGACTTCCTTCCGGGAAGGCAGGTATGAGGCAATGGTAGCCACTTGTGATGGAAACGTGCAAGGCATGGTGCTATACTATGAGGCCTATTCCACCTGGAAAGGGAAATACTTGTACCTCGATGACTTTGTGGTAAGGGAAAGCTACCGGGGAAATGGACTAGGAGCACAATTGTTTGATGCGCTGCTGCAAGTAGCTGATAATAAAGAAGTAGCATTTCTGAAATGGCAAGTACTTAAGTGGAATGATCCGGCCATCAACTTCTACAAAAAGTATCAGGCCCACACCGACGATGAGTGGTTGGATATGAAGATTTTCTTCCAAACAGCACAATGACAGGTCAAATCTTGCCATTCATCCCCCTAAATAGTCCTTTCGCCTAATTAATGGAATGATTTAGCTGTTATCTTACATCTTTGTGTACAAGTTACACAACCATGAGACACACAGCTACACTTATTGTATTCCTGATCATCACTTTGATCACCGCAAACGCACAAACAAGAGCCATTCAGAGTTTTGCCAACGCAAACACGCTGGCATTCAAATACTCGCCAAATTTAGTGCATGGCCTTTCCAGTGGATCAATTTTTGCCGAAAAAGCTATCAATAGTTACTTTTCCTTACAAGGTGGTCTAACACGTCATGCAGGGTTCAGCAATCTCAGCAACACTATGATTGTGATGATCAAGCCTTATACCCGCCTGGAAATGTCGGCACGGTATTACCCGATGGAAACCATGCAGCGATTGTTTTTTCAGACAGGCTTTGGTGTAGATAACCACGGGTCAACATCTGCCTTTGGCGGTTTCGGCTATGCAGAGCACTTGTTCAATCGTATCCCTGTAGAAGTTAACATTGCCGTGCAGAATGCCAGCAAATCCGAATCGTATGATAGCGGCATCTTCCTTCGTACAGGCGTGGCTATCGGTTTGGCGTTTTGATGTAGTTTTGCATTCAGCATACCTGAATGCCATATGAAAGTCTTTAAATTCGGCGGGGCATCCATCAAGGATGCCTCTTCTGTTCGTAACGTTGCCGACATCATTCGTCAGTATGATGAACCATTGATGATTGTCGTGTCGGCCAGTGGCAAAACAACCAATGCGTTGGAGGCTGTCGTTGAAGCGTCACTGACAAACAAGGAGCATAGCTTACTGCTGTGGGCACAGATTCTTGATCACCACCGGGCAATGGCTGCCGAACTCGGGAAACCGGTACTGGAGCTATTCAACACACGGATCGAAGCCATCGCAGATCCTGTAACTACCTACGTCAACAACAGCGGCAACTATTCTTTCGACTTCCTCTACGATCAGGTAGTGAGCGCCGGTGAACTCCTGTCTACCCGTTTGGTCAGCGACTACCTGAATATGGAGGGTATCACCAACACCTGGTCCGATGTTCGGACAATTATCCAGACGGATGATACGTACAGAAATGGCAAGGTTCAATGGAACATCACCCGCCAGCAGGCCTTGTCTATCCTGCCTCCCCTATTGAACCACGGGCATGTGATTACACAAGGCTTCCTGGGAGAAACATCCGAAGGACATACCACGACACTGGGCCGTGAAGGATCTGACTATACGGCTTCTATTCTGGCGTATTGTCTGGACGCTGACTGTGTGATGATTTGGAAGGATGTACCCGGCGTATTGAACGCCGATCCGCGGTACTTCGATAATGCCACCCGAATCGACCAGCTATCCTATCGGGATGCCATTGAACTTACCTACTTTGGAGCCTCGGTTATACATCCCAAGACCATACAGCCACTGCAGCAAAAGCAGATACCATTGTATGTAAAATCTTTTGTTGACCCAGCCGGACCCGGCACGGTTATCAAAGAGTTGAAGGATGTGGTGTTTCTGCCGCCGATGCTGGTATTGAAGAAGAACCAGGTGTTGATGCATTTGTCAACGCTTGATTTTTCTTTCATCGCAGAAGATCACCTAAGTGTGATTTACGACAGATTTGCCAAAGCTCGTGTAACCATGAACCTCATCCAAAACACGGCCATAAGCCTGCAGATCTGTTTCGACAGGGATGAGCGGAAACTGACTTCGTTGCTGGCCGAGCTGGAGGGCACCTTCGATATACGGTATGAGTTCCCGTTACAGCTCATTACCCTGAAATACTACAATGAGGCATTGCTGGCACAAATAAAGTCAATGGGCAAGGTGATATTGGAAGAGAGAATGCCACAAACTGCGCAGATATTGCTGACAGACTCCTGATACCTGCTTCAGGAATACTTTCTCTCCAGGATTACCTGACCGATGATCGCCTGTCTGAGGTCGAACTGTTGTTCTTCTGTTGGTGCCTGTTCTTCCAGATCTACTACTTCCAGAGGTGCTGAATCCCTCATGATAGCCCGCTTTTTATCCTTTTCCTGCATATAGCGCATGTACTCGTTTACAGGCTCTGCCTCCGTGTTAATGACAGTGGCAGGTCTGGTAACCTTCGCTGGGGATGGTGTTGTACGCTGTGGTGCAGGTGCCGGCCGCTGCTGCGGGGCTTCGGGCTTGTTATCCTCGAACAGGTCACCTAGTATATCTTCCAGCGATCTGCCTGCTGGCTTAGGACCACCGGGAGCTGATTTCTTCTTGCCGAATACGGTTCGCAGCAGAAAAACAATCAGCAGAAATATCAAATATCCGTAATCTCCAATGTTATCCATGGTATCAGCTGTTGATGATGACTGACTTGATGTTTACAAACTCCTTGATTCCATATTCACTCAATTCACGACCATAGCCGCTTTTCTTTACCCCGCCAAAAGGCATCCTCGGGTCGGAGGTAACAATTCCGTTTATTACCACATTGCCGCAATATAGATGGCGGGCTAACCTGCCTGCAAGATCTGCATTTTCTGTCCAAATGGCCGCACCGAGCCCAAATTCAGTGGCGTTAGCCAGTACAACAGCCTCCTCTTCATCTTTTGCCGTAATCATAGGCAGCACAGGTCCGAATACTTCTTCATCGAACAAAGGCATACCCGGCTTTACATCGGCCACCAGTGTTGGCGGATAAAAGTAGCCCTTTCTCTTTACCGGCGATCCTCCTGCAACCAATCGGGCGCCCTTCTTTAATGACTGACGGACCTGATCATGCAGCGTCTTTACAAACTCCTCTTTAGCCAAGGGCCCTACATCGGTTTCTGGTGACATTGGATCTCCTACCTTTAGTGTAGCCCACTCTTTCTCCAATAGCTTCAGAAATGATGCTGCCACGCACTCTTCCACAATCAACCGCTTGGCAGCTATGCAACTTTGACCGGCGTTCAGCAATCGTGACTGTACGATAGCCTTGACAGCACGCTTCAGGTTGGCTTCCCGCAGCACGATGAATGGGTCGCTACCACCCAACTCCAGCACTGATTTCTTGATATGCTTTCCGGCCATTTCAGCCACCTTGCTACCTGCAGCCTCACTGCCAGTAACGGTAACCGCTACTACCGCCGGATGGGCCACTACCGATTTCACCTTTGATGAACTGATGTATACTGTAGTAAATACCCCTTCAGGATAGCCGGCATCAACGAATAGTTGCTGTATGACTTCTGCGCACTGCGGCACATTGGAAGCATGCTTTAGCAAAGCACAGTTACCGGCAGTCAGGGCCGGCGCAGCAAATCGGATAACCTGCCAAAAAGGGAAGTTCCATGGCATCACGGCCAATACCACCCCTAATGGCTCAAAGGAAACGTAGCTCTGAGCATGATCTGTTTTGATTACCTCATCCTTCAGGAAAAGTTTGGCATTATCCGCATAGTACGAACAAGCCCACGCACACTTTTCAATTTCGGCCTGCGACTCACGCAATGGCTTGCCCATTTCTGCTGTAATTAACGCTGCCAGTTCATCACGCCTGCCACGCAACAACTCACCTACCCTGGCCAGCAATTTCGCGCGTACCGGAACAGCTAGTTTCTTCCACTCCTGAAAGGCCTGCGATGTCGCTACAATCTTCTCCGATAATACCCTGCTGCTATCTTCCTTGTAGACTTTCAACAATGCACCGGTGGCTGGATTAACAGAACGTATACTCATGGCTACCGGGGTTTGGTGTATCGTAAAGATAGGGTATGATCCCTGAAATTTCTATGCATCACCGCATATATCCTTGCTGCCGCACCACCGCCATCGTCGCTGATGCCTTTGCGACCAGTACAGCTTTCCCCGCTGCCTCCTGCCATACCTCGCTTTCACAGAAGTGCAGGTTTTTTCCGGGTTTCAGCACCCAGCCCTTTGCATACAACTTGTCTGCAGCAGCAGGCCGCAAACAGTTGACCTTGATTTCTGCAGTAACCACGTGCTCTCCCTCTTTCACTAAGGTAAATGCAGCGAATCCGGCTACGATATCACACAGCGTCATCAGTACACCACCGTGTACGAAACCATTTTGTTGCCTATGCATGTCGCTGACAGGCAGATGACCTGAGGTCATCCCCGGCTCTACTGCATCCATGTGGAATCCAATCGCATTTGTAAATGTATTGGCTGCCAGTTTCTGCGCCACCAGCTGTTGATAGTCCGTGTACGTTTGAAAATCCATGCTACAAAGGTATCTGATACACAACACTCAAATAGCTACTTTTCAGACCTTACCATACCTGCATCCACAGGCTGCCTCACCCGATGTAAGTACTGCCGACTGTACTGAATGCGGCCATCTCAACCATCAGCACGATGCAGAGCCAGACGAAAGGCATAGTAAGGGGCTTCAATTAATGATAGCACAACATAGACCATAGCGAAATAATGGTTATTATTGTGGGCGATTCAAAATGTTACACATGAACTACGGAAAACTCGCTATCAACGTTGTTCTTACACTGGTAATTCTGTTCCTGATTTATCGGTTGTCTGATGAGCTTTTCTCTCCCTACTTCTTCGAGAAGTCGAAGGAAAAGAAATACGTGGCAGTTAAGGCCGCTATGGATGAAATCGTGAAAGCACAGGACGGTTATAAGTCGGTGAAAGGAATCTATACCGACAATTTTGACTCACTGGCCTATGTGTTGAAGAACGATTCAGTGGCACAGGTTCGCTCGTTCGGTGAAGAAGGCGACTCTGTAATGATTTTGAGTATGGGTGAGGCCATCGCATTGTTCAAGATCAATCCGAATCAGACGGAAGAGAAGCTCATCGAGGCAATTGTCCGAAATGTTACGAACTACAACCGCCAATTGAAAGAACAAGGTGGCGAAAGCATCACTACCTATAAAGTAGAAGACACAACCTATGTTCCTGTGTTGAATACCATCAACCTCAAGATGAATGTCGACTCCCTCAAGTTTATTCCATATAGTGGCGGTGACATTTTCGAGATGAATGCCGATGTACTAACGATGGGTTTGGGACGTGTGCAGGTTCCTGTATATGAAGTGGTTGCTTTCAATAGGTCTATATTGAAAACCAACGATCCCCGTTTCTTTGATCCGCAAGCCGGTATCCGCCTGGGATCATTATTGGATGCCACCACCGACATCATCGAATTCAAGAAAGGAGAATAAAACCTCTTGCCATAGCGGCCTTCCATACATCGGTAACCATACCTGACACCGGCCTTTTCAATCCGGATAACCATCATGTTCTATTGGTGACAGGTGGAAGGCAATTTTCTGCGCTGTTCATCGATCCTGTTTCCGGTTCGGCAGTCCAAATCATCCGCTTATCCTTGTCTATACCGGATCAGCCTGTTTGGAACAAATCGTTGCTACAGGATGCGTATGTGGAGCATCCATGGCTGCAGTCACCCTTCAAACAGGTTACGTTTGCCAGTTGGGATAAATCTTTTGCCCTTATTCCGAAAGATTTGGAGCAGCCAGACCGTGTGGCCAGACAAATATTGCATCTTCCCCCGGCTACCTCTTCCGAGCTCTCTACAATATCAACTAATTGGCAGATTCGTGCCGAAGAAGGAGAAGCCTACCAATGGGCGGCATCAACATTCGACCATTGCCGGTTCGCACATCCACTTTCGTGGCTAATCTCCTATTGGAAACGAACACAAGTGCTTTCGGATAATTTGTCTGGCTGTTTCGTACACGTTCTGGATCTGGTTATCGTGGTAGGCATCTTGAATCAGGCTGGCGTGCCGATATTGCTGCAACACTACCAATACCGTGATGAAGAGGATTTTCTGTACTTCATCATGTTGAGCTACAAGACCTGTCACCTGTCTCCCGAACAGCACCCTACTATCCTGTCAGGAGAGGTATCACCATCAGGCAAATTATATGCGATTCTGTACCGATACATTCGGACAATCAGGCTAGCAACTCTGCCGGAATACATCAACCTGCCACAGTCGCTACAGGCGCTGCCGGCACATCAATTCATGGATCTGTTGACATTTGAGGTATGAGGATCATCAGTGGCAAACATAAGGGCAGGCGCTTCCATCCGCCAAGGAATAACCCGGCAAGGCCAACCACAGACTTTGCCAAGGAAGGGTTGTTCAATGTGCTACAGAACAACTGGGACCTGGAAGATGTCGTTTACCTGGATCTCTTTGGCGGCACAGGATCCATCAGTTTCGAAATGGGCTCTCGGGGCTGTCAGGACATCACCTTGGTGGAAATGCACGGCCCGAATGTGTCGTTCATCAGAGACACGGCCAAGGCATTGGACTTACCGATTGATGTCATCAAAGGCGACGTGTTTTCATTTATTGCACAGGCGCCCTCGGAGCACTACGACATCATCTTTGCCGGACCACCCTACCCCCTTACCACGTTGGCTACCCTACCTGATCTGATAGAAAGATACAACCTCCTGAAACCGGGAGGATGGTTCATCCTGGAACATAACCCCAACCATTCCTTTGATGACAACCCGCGCCTCTTGATGGTCCGCAAGTACGGAACTACAATTTTCAGTATCTTTTGTGCCCCATCCAATCCGTAATCATGGCACGCAAAGCAGTTTTTCCGGGCTCCTTCGATCCAATCACTATTGGTCATACCGACCTCATACACAGGGCATTGCAGCATTTTGATGAGATCACCATAGCCATCGGGCTCAACAGCAGCAAGAAGTACATGGCGCCGGCAGAGGTGAGGATGAATTGGATCAAAGCTGTCTTTGATGGCGACCGGCGCATTACCGTAATGACCTACCAAGGACTCACGGCAGACCTCTGTCGCAACCTGGGTGCTACGGCCATCATCAGGGGATTACGCACCTCACAGGACTTCGAGTTTGAGAAAACCATTGCTCAGCTGAATGCTCAGTTGTGGGATGGTTTGGAAACGTATTTCCTCACTGCCCGTCCTGAACACAGCCACATCAGCAGTACCATTGTTAGAGAGATCCTACAACATGGTGGCAAGGCTGCAGCATATCTGCCCGAGGCGGTGGCAATGGATATCATCGCCTGGAATTCCAATCAGTGAGCCGACAACCAGGCATGCCAAACATCTTGCAAGGAAGGGAAGCTGTCTGCCAATGATGTGGTGACCTCTTCTGGCTGCTTCCATACCGCTTCTGTGATGTCCTCCTCCTGCTGTGGTTGTAATTGCTGCTGACCGGTCGTTGTCATGGCAAACCACCAGGTAGGCTTGCAAATCCACCTGCCCCCTTCCCGATAGGTATGGTAAGAGGCCATCTGATGACCATACAGCAACAATTGTTGTTTGACAGTTAGATCCTGCAATCCGGTTTCTTCCTCCACCTCCCGGATAGCAGCCTGCTCTTGCGATTCGCCGTTTTCCATCTTTCCCTTCGGGAAGTCCCACAGGCCCCTTCGATGGATCACGAGAATCTCTCCGGCCTCGTTTTGCACAATGCCACCTGCTGCTTCCAACAGCTCAAAATGCCCCAGCACTTGCTGCCACCCGACGGTTAGATCCTCTACCAATAACAACACGGTACATCGATACGCTCTACTGTACAGCTTCTCCCAAAACTGTCTCCAATCCGAAATCGCCGCAAGCCGCATTACCTCTTGTTCTTCCGTATTGGCATATCCGGACGCCCATTTTTCCCATTCATCCACACTGATGACCTCAACGGCTGCATTGTTGGCATACAATCGGTAACTTTGAATCATGGTTCACTCTACTGATACGGCTAAACAGATAGCCGCAAAGTTATTGGAAATCGAAGCGGTAAAGTTACGACCCGACCAGCCTTTTACTTGGGCTTCCGGTTGGCTATCCCCCATCTATTGTGACAACAGGAAGACCTTGTCCTATCCTGCCGTTCGATATGCCATTTGTGAAGGCCTTTCCAAAATTGTAGAAGACAAATTCGATGGTATAGAAGTGGTGGCAGCTGTGGCTACAGCCGGTATTCCGCATGGTGTATTGCTGGCGCATGCCTTATCCCTTCCCTTTGTATATGTACGCTCTTCTGCCAAAGACCATGGCATGGGCAATCAGATCGAGGGACACTTACCGGCAGGTGCCCGTACCATCGTCATAGAAGATCTTATTTCTAGTGGCAAAAGCAGTCTGGCGGCTGTAGATGCCCTACGGCAGGCAGGTGCAGAGGTAGAAGGTCTGCTGGCCATCTTCAGTTATGGCTTTGATACGGCTGTGGAAGCATTTCGTAAAGCTGCCTGCACCTATTATACACTCACCGACTACCACCACCTGATTGCCAAGGCATTGGAAACATCGTATATTACATCGGAACAAATGGATACCCTCGAAGCTTGGCGGAAAGATCCCGCTAGCTGGAATAAGTAACGAAAGCAGTATGCGACTATCAGGCTTGTATTTAACGGCAGTATTTTGGTTCATTTGCCTTTCCGGCTATGGGCAGATCACCGTTACGCCTACCAATAATGCTGCATTACTCGTTGAAGAACTGGTAGGCCCCGGTGTGATTGTCAGCAATGAACAATTGTTTTCCTCAGCCATCGGTCAGGGCACCTTCAGTGGTAATGGGGGCAGCATGGGCTTTGATAACGGTATCGTACTCACGTCGGGGCGTGCTGTAGATGCGGAGGGCCCCAACTCACAGGTATTTCCTAATGCCACCTCCTTTGTAACAGGTCAACCCGGTGATCCACTGCTCACACAAGCGGCAGGTGCACCAACACAGGATAGATGTGAACTACGATTCGATGTTATTCCATTGTCCGACACACTCACCTTTCGGTATGTATTTGCTTCCGAAGAATACCCGGAATACGTATGTAGCGGCTTCAATGATGTATTCGGATTCTATGTAAGTGGCCCGAATCCGCAGGGTGGTAACTATAACAATCAAAATGTCGCCATCATTCCCGGCACTTCCCTGCCGGTAGCCATCAATACGGTGAATCCCGGCACAGCAGGTTCACAGGGCACACCAAATGGTTGCGTATCATTGGCCTTCTCAGCCTTTTACGTATCCAATAACGTGCAAGGCCAGGGCACTATCGAATATGATGGACATACCATCGTATTGCGAGCACTAATTCCCGTGGTGAAGTGCCAGACCTACACGCTCAGATTGATGGTTGCTGATGCCGGCGACGGACTGTGGGATTCAGGCGTATTCCTGGAATCGGGTTCCTTGCAAAGTAATGCGGCTACTGTAGAAGCAATTTCGAACGGAGGTATTGGCTATTCCAACCTGATAGAAGGTTGTCTGGATGGAGAATTGATCTTCCGCAGGGGCAATTCCGGATCGAATCCACTGACCATATATATCAACAAAGCAGGCACGGCCACCAACGGCGTAGACTATGTAGCTATACCTGATAGCGTTATCATTCCGCCCAACCAGGATAGTGTGGTCATTGACCTGATCGCCTTTCAGGATAACCTGGCAGAACCGTTTGAATCACTGATTATATACATCAGTATAGGATGTAACAACGAGATTGCTGATTCTGCTGTTATCTTTATCACCGACTCCTTATCTATATCCATCACACCGGATACCACCATCTGTCTGGGCCAATCTGTCCAGCTACAGGCCGTAGGAGGAGGCAACTTCAACTGGTCACCACCGACCGGCCTCAATGTCACATTCATCTCCACGCCTACGGCTACGCCATTGGTAACGACTACCTACACGGTATCCAGTTCCATAGCCGCCTGTTCGGCTACCAATCAGGTAACCATCAGTGTGGTAGACTATCCCAATATCAACGCTGGCCCCGATACGTCGGTCTGCCGGGGTCATAGCCTTACCATGGTAGCTACCGGAGCGGCACAGACGTACAGCTGGTCGCCGGTGCAGTTCATGAACAATCCCACCATTCTGAATCCCACCGTAGTGCCATTAGCCACTACCAATTATGTGCTTACGGCCAGCAATGGGAACGGTTTGTGCGTCAGCAAAGACACCGTTAACGTAACTGTGAACCTACCCCCAAATATCAATGCGGGTTCCAACAGGAACATCTGCGCCGGAGATTCCGTCCAACTCACTGCGACAGGAGGTGTATCATATGTGTGGTCTCCAGCTGCCACGGTTAGTGATCCCAACATACCCAACCCATTCGTGTTTCCTTCAACCCCCACCATTTACTCGGTAATCGGCACAGATGCCAACGGCTGCTCTCGGGAAGATCAGGTGTTAGTCAGCATCATACCTGCACCAAACGTTTCCGCCGGTAATGATGTCACCATCTGTGCAGGTGCTTCCACTACTTTGAATGCAGGCGGTGGGTCTACCTACAGCTGGACACCAGCTGCCAGTCTCAGCAATTCAACCATCAGGAATCCGGTAGCTTCACCAGCAGCAACTACCACTTACACGGTTACAGGAACGAATCCAGCCGGCTGTACCAATACCGACACTGTTCGGGTAACCGTTAATCAGGCACCTGTGCCGAATCCGCAGGCTAATACCATGCAGGTTTGTCCGGGAGAAACCATCAACCTCAGCGCATCGGGTGGCACTACCTATCAGTGGAGTCCACCTGCCGGGTTATCCAACCCGAATATTGCTACACCTGTTGCCACTGTGAATGCGCCGATAACCTACACAGTTACAGTGACGGATGCTGCCGGCTGCGTAGGTATCGACAGCATCACCCTAAACGTATTCCAGCCACCGGTGATCAGTACCGGAGGCAATGACAGTATCTGCGTGGGCGAATCCATCACCTTGTCTGCTGCCGGCGGTGTCACCTATCAATGGACACCCGCCTCTACCCTCTCCAATCCTTCCATCTCGAATCCGGTAGCTACACCAACCAACACCACCACCTATTCATTGTCGGTACAGGATGCCAATGGTTGCAGTAGTAATGGCCAGGTAACGGTGACCGTAATGCCGCGGCCCATCGTGCAGGCCGGCAATGACCAGAATGTATGCCAGGGATCTGCGATCAACCTCAGCGCTACTGGTGCCTTCTCTTATTCGTGGGCACCTAGTCAAGGGATTTCCAACCCGAACATCGGCAATCCAACCCTTGTACCGCAACAAAACCAGACTTACACAGTAACAGGTGCAACAGCCTTTGGATGTACCGCCACGGATACCGTGCGCATTACCGTGATTCCACTTCCGGTGACCACCGTTGGTGGCGCTCCTACAGGTGTGTGCCCGGGTGGTCAGATCCAACTGACGGCAACCGGTGGTATCGGCTATCAGTGGTTACCGGCTAGCGGTCTGTCGAATCCTAACATTGCCAATCCGACAGCTTCACCGGCAGGCACAACCATGTACACGGTTCGCATTACAGACATCACCGGATGTGTGGCTACCGATAGCGTGTTGGCAACCATCTACAGTCTGCCCAATGTATCAGCCGGTGCGGACGACACACTGTGTGCCGGTCAGTCTGTTACCTTGCAAGGAACAGGCGCCATCACGTATGCGTGGTTGCCGGCAACCGGTCTCAGCAATCCGGCTATCCGGAATCCCGTTGCAACACCTGCCGCAACTACTAGCTACACCCTCACCGGAACAGATGCCAATGGATGCACCAACACCGATGAAATAACCATCCGTGTGAATCCATTACCGGTAGCCAACGCCGGTGCTGACGTAACGGCATGCCGCAATACAGTGGCCAATCTGGCAGGTAGTGGCGGTGTTTCGTATCAATGGAGTCCCTCCAGCGGCCTCAGCTGCACCAACTGCCCCAATCCGGCGCTGGTTGTGAATGGCTCACGCAATTATGTGCTGCGTGTTACCGATGCCAATGGCTGTACAGACACCGATACCATTACCGTTTCCATGCTGGCCTTGCCTGCTGTGGATGCCGGCGTAGACCAAACCATCTGTCCGGGAACAGCCACTACCCTATCCGGTACTGCCGCAGGTAACACATTTACCTGGTCGCCTGCCACAGGTCTCAACAGCCCCACCATCCTAAATCCTACAGCCACTCCGGCCACTGCAACTACGTACATACTTACCACTACCGATGGCAACGGATGTGTAAACCGTGACAGTGTGCGGATAGACTTCTTCCCGAATTCACAGGTGGTGACAGGTGCAGATACTGCCATCTGTGCAGGCCAAAGTGTGCGATTGCAGGCTTCCACCATGATCAGCTACGCTTGGTTACCCGGCACAGGACTAAGCAATGTCAACGTAGCCAATCCACTGGCAACACCTGCTGCCACTACTGTCTACACTGTTACCGGTACAGATGCCAATGGTTGTGTGTCAACTGCCACACAACGAGTTACAG
>CAYYHM010000004.1:0-21569 GCA_964471795.1 uncultured Chitinophagales bacterium
CCAAATCCGCCAAATCCGCCGCCGATCCAGGGGGTGTGTCCACGGCCGGAGTAGCCTTCGCCGAAGTTCCGCCGGTTTTTGTATATAGTAAACAACACAAAAGCGATGATGAGGATGATGATAAACGGCATCCAGCGGAAGAAATCATCCTGTGGTAGGTCATCGGCAGTAAACTCACCGGCAGCGAGTTGCATGATTACGGTAGTAGCTGCATCGAGTCCTTCGTAATACTTGCCCTCCTTGAACCGGGGGGTGAGGTATTGCCGGATGATGGTGCCTGCTACTCCGTCGGGGATGACAGGCTCCAGGCCATACCCTACCTGTATGCTGATCTTCCGCTCCTCACGGGCAACCAGTATGAGTGCGCCATTGTCTTTTCCATCGCGGCCGATGCCATTCTTTTGGCCCAGACGTACAGCAAAGTCACCCACTTCATAGCCGTTGAGGGTAGCAATGGTGACAACGGCAATCTGTGTGGATGTCGAATCGTCGTAGCCTACCAACTTACTGTTCAAAGCTGCTTCATCGCTATCGCTGAGCATATCGCCCATATCGTAGACCAACCTATCGCCCGATAGTACGGGGATATCGGTCTGCGCCTGCAAGGGTGCGGCACAAAACCCTGCCAGCAGCAGGCTAATGGTCAGTAAACGAAATATCATCCGTTAGCTCGTTTGTATCGTCCCCCAAGTAGGGGAAGAATGTCTGTAGTGCCTTTCCTGCCGCATCAATGCCGGTCACCAGCCCTTCTGTAAACCGGCCCTCGCGGAAGTGAGCCGCCATATCGTCTTTGATATGCACCCAGAAATCGGGGCCTACTTTTTCATGTATCCCTTTGTCGCCCAGGATAGCGAAGGTCTTTGCTTCTACAGCCAGATAGAACAGCACACCATTCCGTTGCTGTGTCTGGTGCATCTTCAGCTGTTCGAACAACTGCCGGGCTCTATCATATGCCGGGAGCTTGTGCTTTGTTTCGAGGTGGACACGAATTTCTCCGGAGGTCATTTTCTCGGCACGCCTGATGGCGGCTACGATGGCCTCCTTGTGTTGTGGTGAAAAGAAGTGGCGTGCGTCGGGCATCAGTTGTTGAATAGATCGTCTACATCAACTTTGCCACCGGCTGCTTCGGGATCTGTCTCGAATGGCGCCTTGCGTTCAAAGCCGAACATACCGGCCAGGAAGTTTTGCGGGAACTTGCGGATGTAGGTGTTGTAATCGCGCACCGCTTCATTGAATGTACGACGCTCTGTGCTGATGCGATTTTCTGACCCGGCCAGCTCATCCTGAAGTTTCAGGTACAACTCACTGGCTTTCAGGTCCGGATACCGCTCGAAGGTGGCTAGCAGTCTACCGAAGGTAGCACTGTTCAGCTCCTGATAGTTGGCCTGGAACTGCTGCAGTTGCTCTGCAGTCAGGTTGGATGGATCTATCGTCAGTTGCGTAGCACGGCTACGAGCTTCCATCACCTCGGTCAAGGTCTGTTGCTCGAATTCAGCATAGTTCTTGGCAGTAGCAACCATATTAGGGATCAGGTCGAATTTACGCTGGTAAACGTTCTCCACCTGTGCCCATTTTTCGCCTACCAACTCATCCTGGGTAACCATGGTGTTGTATGTGCCGCGCAGCCAGCCGAACAGTATGAACACGATTAGTCCGACTACAATCAGTGGAATCCATTTCTTCATGGTGTCTGTTGATTTTATATAGCTCTAAATTAAGGGGTTCTACATTGCCCTTATGGATGAAAGGACGTGCTATCTGTTAATTTATTGTAAGACTGCACCTGCAAACGGGCTGACACCCAGTTGCCGACCTGTAAACCCTGTCGCTGCCCTTCCTCGATGGCCGGCCGGAAATGGATGCCGCCATATAGCCTGCTGATGGCCGCTTCGTCGGCAGCCTGACGGAAGGAGGCAAACGAGCGTGGCGGCAAGCCAAACGGCACCTCTACCGAGTCAACAAATGCCACATCGCCCAGCACCGCTGTCAGGATAGTGGCAGCAGCAGTAGAGATGACGCTGTGCCCCGAGGTGTATTCCGGAAAGGGTGGGGTCTGCAATTGCGGTGTCCAGTTCTTATCCAACTGTTGCTGAATGGCGGTTTCCGGCCGGATATATTCGCTGCGGTATTTCTCATCCCAGCAACTGATGAAAGCGTCGGCAAGGGCAATGGCCACCTGCGTATGGGTAAGCAACGTGTGGGCAAAGTCCATGTTTGCCTGCCGGCAGGCGATAGAGGTGATGCCCATCCAATGTGCGCCGGGGCTGATCTTCTTGGAACTGTAGTTGAAATGCCCCTGCACCTCCAGGAAGAAGGGATTACAGTCCCAGAAGTTGGCTATCAGCTGCTGCTCTGCTGTAAGCCCGCTGGTAATCGTGTACACCTCGGCCATGGTCTTGTAAAATGCACTGCCCGTGTCGGTACTGTAGGGTGGTGGAGGCAGTGGCATGAACTGAGCAGCACTGTCAAGTGTAAAAGGTCGTATGCGGTTCCAATAGGGCTCGATGGCGTCGATGTACCCGGGAGGTGTGGGCGTCCAATAACCGGGCGACTGCTCCAGTGTATATCGGGTAAGTCCGCGGGTTTGGCGGTAGCCGTCTGCATCGCGCCACGGGGTAAGCGCCGACACTGTCTCGCGAGCCAATCGTTCACTGGCCTCCCATACGGCATGGCTGTACAGGGGCTGCCACCATGAGCGGAAGTCTTCGCGGTATTGCTCCAGCAACTGCTCTGAAAACACCAGTTGCTGACCCATCCCATAAAATGCCAGTGTGGCGGAGAGGTGCGGATCTGCCGCTACGGGCGGTGTAGGCATGTCTGCCGTAAAACCGTTCAACCTGCCAGCAAAAGATACAGCCGAGGTATCGCAGAGCGCAAAGGCTTCCCATGCTGCCAGACAGCTGTAGGCATAGGTCCTGCTGGCCAGTGGTGGCGAAAAGATATCTTCCACCATCACCATGGTTAGATCCTGTACAGCTGTGGCGATGGCTTGTGGCGGCAGTACAGCCTGTTGCTCCGACACAGTCCGGCAACCAAACAATCCTACCAATAATGCGCTAAGGAACCACCTTTTCATGCCGGTATAATTGTAATGGACCATTGTTAGTAGCCACCACCAGTACATCATTCAGCCATACGCAACCACGGGTATCACCGGAAAGGTGCAGCCCAGCCGCCAGGGGCGACAATGCTTCCCACCCGCCACCAGGTACTTGCAGTATCACCACGCCACGGCTTCCGTCATAGGGCCCATCTTCTGCTCGCGTGTCGAAGAAGTTGCCGGTTAGTACCAGATCCTGCAGCCCGTCGCCATTCAGGTCGCGAGGGGCAATGCCCCACACCGGCGCCACCTGCGCCTGCGGAGGTAGCGGTTCGGCCACAAAGCGGCCATCACCCTGATTGCGAAAAACAGTGGTAGCAAAGGTCTCCGCCCGATATGCCAGGGCTCCGGCTCTCTCATCTTCGGTCAGCATGGTTTCATAGGTGGCACTGCCATAGGCCGCATAGCGGGTGTATTTCTTCTTCAGGAAGTTCAGCTGATCCAGCAGGTCGTCGCGGCTGGCGGCAGGATATGCACGATCACCAATATAATATGTCAACACAGGATCGAGCACTCCATTACCATCGAAATCCTTTACATACAGGGTGGCAGGCCGCCCAGGTGCTGCTTGTACCTGTGCATTCAGCCCCCGGTTGCCGGCTATGATATCTTCATCACCATCACCATCCACGTCGGATACCTGCAGGCTGTACCACCACCCGCTGCTGTTGTCCAGCAACTGCGGCGCTTGCAGGGTTCCATTGCTGTTGAAGTAGATGGTTACAGGCATCCACTCACCCACCACAACCAGGTCTGCCCACCCATTACCATCCATATCCGCCCAATGAGCAGCCGTTACCAGGCCAGTGGGCTGTGCCGGCAAGGGGACAGGTGTCCATTGATTGTTTGTTTGTTGGTACAGCGTGCTTTCTACCTTGTCGCCGTAGCGCCCCGGCACCCAGCGGCCACCAAGGAAGACATCCGCCTGTCCATCCTGATTGAAGTCCGCCACAGCGACACCGGATTGTGTGAAGCGGTTGTTCCCGCCCGGAAATTCAGCTTTGGTAAAAGTGCCGGAGCCTGTGTTGCGATACAATCGGGGTGCCAATGCAGCGTCGCCTGGCTGCAATTCATAGCCCGCCGATGCCACCAATAGGTCAAGATCACCATCGTTGTCTATGTCTGCAAATATGGCGTCGCCATCTTCAGCTTGCTTGTCTTGCCGGAATGCAGGCTGATCCGTGGCCAGTAAACTACCGTTGCGCTGCTGCAGGAACAGTTGCCCGGACTCTCCGATGGATCCACCCACATAGAGGTCGGTAAGGCCATCCCCATCTACGTCGCCGGCGGCCATCGCCGGACCTTGTGCAGAGCATCCCTGGTGCAGCAGTGGTTCGCGCTTCAGGTCGATGAAGGCATTGCTGCGGTGGGTAAACACGGGAGCCGAAACCTTACGGAACAATGGCTCAGGCTGCTCGTAACGCCATTCACCGGCTGCTGCATCCTGATACCGAAGGGTGATGCGGGTATCGGCTGCTACATTTTGTAGGGTCTGTACTTTGCCGTCGGGCCAGCGGATGGCTACTTCTGCCACCGCATCATTGCCCAAGCCAAAAGGCAGGATAGGCTCTACACTGGAGATGAACCCGCGGGTAAGCATCATCAGCTGTTCTTGTCTGCCGTTTTCTGTGGTTACCCGCACCAGGGCGCCAATGCCGGACAGGTTGCCGGGAGGGCCGTCCAGCGCTACCTGCAGCCAGTGGTTGCCCGTGCCGGCAGCCGTATTCTCATAGATAAAAGCCTTGGCGTCGATGTTGTTGACTACCAGATCCAGGTCGCCGTCGCCATCCAGATCGCCCCAGGCAGCGCCATTGCTGAACGATGGCTGCTGCAGCCCCCACGCTGCCGACACCTTCTCGAAAGTGCCATCACCCCGGTTACGAAACGCATAGTTGGGGATCTGTACACTGGGCATCTGCCGCACAAGTGCGCCCAGATCGGCCTGCTGACCCTGCAACTGTGCCTGACGCTGTGCCTCCGGCGCATCGTACTTCAGGAAGTCCATGTTGGTGTAGTCGCGCTTGAAGCCATTGGTGACATACAGATCAGGCCAGCCGTCATTGTCGAAGTCGGCCAGCAGGGGTGCCCAGCTCCAGTCGGTATTGCTGATGCCTGCCAGCTGGCCCGTCTCGCTGAAGCTGCCATCACCGTTGTTGACCTGCAGGGTGTTGCGCATCTGCTGATGGTGGAAACCATAGGCCACCTGCAGCTGGTACCTGTCATATCCGTTGGGTCCGCGGAGTATCTTTTGGCGATAGTTGTCTTCCGGAAGCATGTCCAGCACCACCAGGTCAGGCCAGCCATCACGGTTGATGTCCTGCACATCGTTGCCCATGCTGAAATGAGACGTATGGCCAAATGACGATTTCAGGCTCTCCCGGAATGTGCCGTTACGTTGATTGAGATAGTAGAAATCATGCTCGGTGAAGTCGTTGCTCACATATAGGTCCAGGTATCCATCCCGGTTGAAATCTGCCACGGCCACACCCAGTCCAAAGCCAATGGGCGAGCCGAAGATGCCGGCAGCAGCGCTTACATCTGTGAACTTGTCGCCATCATTCCGGTACAGCTTGTCGCCGGCCAACGGGTCTCGTTCCTTACGGATCTCCTCCACATAGATGTTCTTGAAAGCCTGTACCGGATGATTCAGCAGGTAGCAGTCCAGGTCGTTGTCATTGTCATAGTCGAAGAACACGGCTTGCATGGAATATCCGGGATCGTCGAGTCCCCACAAGGCGCCCTGTTCGGTAAAGGTGCCATCACCTTTGTTGATGAATAGCTGATTGCGCCGTAGCTCTTCCGGAAACTTACCTGACTTGCAGACATAGATGTCCAGGTGTCCGTCACTGTTTACATCGGCCATGGTTACACCGGTTGTCCATCCCTGCGATCCCAGCAGGCCGGCAGCCTCTGTAGCCTCCCGAAACTGCATGTTTCCCTCATTCAGAAAAAGCCGGTTGGCAATCAGGTTGGCAGTAAAGTAGATATCGGGTTTCTGATCACCATTTACGTCGCCAATGGCTACACCGCCACCACTATAGTAGTAATCGTACAGGAAGATGTTCATCTGCGCATTCTCTTCCAGTGGGTTGCTGAAGTGAACGCCTGTCTGCTCGGGTGGCAATAGCCTGAAGAGCGGGGTTGATGTACCCGCAGTGCCGTTATCGGCCAAGGTGGTGGGGGACTGATCAGATTGGCAGGCCATCAGCAACAACAGACAGCCTGCAAACGCCCAACGCATCATGGAACTTTGATTGTAAGTCAAATATAGCAGAAACCTGCAGGTTGTAACTTTGCGCTCTTGCCATTGTTGGCAGTTTCTAAACAACTAATTCCATGCATCCACAAGTACAGGAATTCAACGACTACAGAGCCCGCATGAATGAAGTCATCCTGGGTAAGCAAAACAAGGTAATCAGTCGCCTCTTCAACCTCGACACCAATACCTATGCGGAAGGAGC
The DNA here is from genome assembly GCA_964471795.1 of uncultured Chitinophagales bacterium. Classification (GTDB taxonomy): domain Bacteria; phylum Bacteroidota; class Bacteroidia; order Chitinophagales; family S012-47; genus CAJXXO01. The sequence continues at coordinate 6,562 of CAYYHM010000004.1, forward strand.
CCTGCCCGTAAAAACCAAAGAATTGCTGGGGCTGGTGGCCAGCATGGTATTGCGGTGCGACGACTGCATCAAATACCACTTGGGCAAGTGCCATGAAGAGGGCGTTACTACGGACGAGTTGTATGAAGTGTTTGCCATCGCCAATATTGTGGGCGGCACCATTGTTATCCCACACACCCGCCGGGCTGCCGAATATTGGGAAGCACTGCTCGCTGGCGAATAGGTAGCAGTCAGATAGCCCCTTGCAAGTAAGCCCGGTATGGGCAACGCATGAGCAAAGGTATGTCTGTGGTGTTGTGGCCGTAGTAAACAGGTGCCGATGATGGCTTGCGACCGCCCACTTTCGTTTCCGGTGTTTGCGGCAGGTGGTGCAATACGCTGCGCTTACCATGCAGATGTTGCAGGAAAATGATCTGCTTTCAGTGAGGCGAATTGATTGTCGCCCACAGTCATTCTTATACCTTTGTTGTTATGACGGTTCAAAACGACAAGCGACTCTTTCTGCTCGATGCGATGGCGCTGATCTATCGCGCCTATTATGCGTTTGCCCAAATGCGCAAACAGCGCGGTGTGGGCATGGTAAACTCCAAAGGGCTGGAAACCTCAGCCATCTATGGCTTTACCAACACGTTGCTGGACTTGATACAGCGGGATGAGCCCACACACATCGCTGTGGTGTTCGACACGTTTGCGCCCACACAACGGGCCGAGGCTTTCGACTTCTACAAGGCACAGCGGGCCGAGACCCCGGACGATATTGTGCGTTCCATTCCCTACATCAAGGACATCATCAGGGGTTTCCGCATTCCGGTGCTGGAGCTGGATGGCTTCGAGGCCGACGATATCATTGGAACCCTTGCCAAACACGCTGAGAAGGGTGGTTACGAAGTGTACATGGTTACGCCGGATAAGGATTTCGGTCAGCTGGTAAGCGACAAGGTGTTCATCTATAAGCCACCCTATCAGGGAAAAGGAGGCTGGGAAAAGATCGGAAAAGAGGCCGTGCTGGAGAGATGGGGCATTGAACGGATTGATCAGGTAATCGATATGCTGGGATTGATGGGTGATGCCGTTGACAACATCCCCGGCATCCCCGGTGTGGGGGAGGTTACAGCTGCCAAGCTGCTGAAGCAGTTCGATTCCATCGATAACCTGCTGGCCAACACGGACAAGTTGCAGGGAAAGCTGAAGGAGAAGGTGGAGACCAACCGGGATCTGGCGCTCATCAGCAAGCAGCTGGCCACTATACATACCGACGTACCGGTGCCTTTTGATGAAGAGGATCTGGTAATGGAAGAGCCCGATAAAGAGAAACTGTCGGCTCTGTTCAACGAGTTGGAGTTCCGCACCCTGGGCAAGCGCATCATGGGTGAGGAATATGTGGTGACGGTAGCGCCGGAGCAGGGGCAGATGTCGCTCTTCGGCAACGAGGAAACACCTGCCACACAGAATCCTGGCGGTGGACACAACATTGACAACACCAAACACGCCTATACTCTCCTTACGACCCTACAGGAAGTGGAGAAACTGGTGCAGGAGTGGGCAGACATCGAAGAATATTGCTTTGATACCGAAACCACGCACCTGGATCCTCTGCAGGCAGAGCTGGTCGGGATAGCACTCAGCAAAGAGTCGCATACTGGCGTATTCATCGCCTTACCTGCCAATCGTGGGGAGGTGCTGAAATTCCTGGATGCACTGGCTCCATTGTTCAACAACAAGGCCATCTGTAAGATCGGCCAAAACCTGAAATACGATATCCGCGTGCTGGCGCAATATGGCGTAACCGTGCAGCCTCCCCTGTTCGATACCATGCTGGCACATTACCTGTATGAGCCCGACCTGCGACATGGCATGGATTACATGGCCGAGACATACCTGGGCTATCATCCGGTGTCCATCGAGGAACTGATCGGCAAGAAAGGCAAGGGGCAGAAGAGCATGCGTGATGTACCTGTGGAGCAGGTAAAGGAATATGCTGCTGAGGATGCCGACATTACCATACAGCTGAAACAATTGCTCGCACCTAAGCTGACAGAAAACGAGCTGGAGCCGCTGTTCAATGACATTGAGATGCCACTGGTGCCTGTGTTGGCGGCTATGGAGGACGAAGGCATTCGGCTGGACACACAATTTCTGGAGGAATTCAGCAAGGAGTTGGCAGCGGATCAGCTACAGGTGCAGGACACCATTTACGGGCTGGCGGGCATGCCATTCAACATCGACTCACCCAAGCAACTTGGCGAGTTACTGTTCGACCACCTGAAGATTCCCTATTCCGGCAAAAAGACCAAGACCGGTCAGTATAGCACGGGTGAGGATATCCTAAGCAAGCTGGCTGCCGACTATCCCATTGCCGCATCGGTGTTGGAATACCGTGAGATCGGCAAACTGAAGAGCACCTACGTGGATGCACTGCCTCAACTGGTATTACCTGCCACCGGCAGGGTACACACTACCTACAATCAGGCGGTGGCCAACACGGGCAGACTAAGCAGCACCAATCCCAACTTACAGAACATACCCATCCGCACCGAGCGGGGGCAGCGTGTGCGCAAAGCATTCATCCCGCGCAATGACGAACATGTGTTGCTGAGTGCCGATTATTCGCAGATTGAGCTCCGCATCATCGCCGCACTCAGTCAGGACGAGGGCATGATCAGTGCCTTCCGGAACAAGGAGGACATCCATACTGCCACCGCAGCCAGGGTTTTCGGCGTGCAGCCGGCAGAAGTAGACAGAGCCATGCGCTCCAAGGCAAAGGCGGTGAACTTCGGCATTGCTTACGGGCAGACAGCCTTTGGGTTGTCGCAGCAACTCAACATCAGCCGCACAGAAGCCAAGGAAATCATCGACACCTATTTTGCGCAGTTCCCCGGCATACAGCGCTACATGGACGACAGTATCCGCTTCGCACAACAGCATGGATATGCTCGCACCTTACTGGGTCGTCGTAGACAGCTTGCTGATATCAATGCCGGCAACCCTACCGTACGTGGATTTGCGGAACGCAATGCCATCAACATGCCCATACAGGGTACTGCTGCCGATATGATCAAGATAGCGATGGTACGCATCCACCGGGCCATGCAGCAAGAGAAGATGCAATCGAAGATGATCCTGCAGGTACATGATGAATTGGTCTTCGACGCCCATCGCGAAGAGGTAGACGCCCTTCGGGCACTGGTAATCCGTGAGATGGAAGGTGCCTTGCAGCTGGATGTACCTATTGTGGTGGAAACCGGTGTGGGCTCGAACTGGCTGGAGGCACACTGACAAACGGCGACATCTTGAGGTACTATCCGGCAGGTGGTTTTGGCTTACCGATTGTTGACGGAGCTATCTGAATCACACACTGGCAACAAGAATGGGTTGCAACATACGCTTGCTCCGCGCCTGCTTTCGTTGTTACCAGCCACTTCTGACATAAAAAAAGGGGCGATTCTCCAATCGCCCCATCCCTAAACTGCCATTTTGGGAAACCACTAAACTCTTTATTGGTAGATCAACTTCTGGGTAGACACCTGATTGTTGGCTACTACGCTTACCATGTAGATGCCTTTCTCCCAACCGTTCAGGTTCAACTGCATCTGAGAAGCATTGTAGCTGTCTGCAGAAGTAGCGCTGTACACTACACGACCGCTGATGTCCATGATGGTTACGTAGTAGTAGCCATCCAGGTCGCTGTTGCTGTTCAGGCTCAGGCTAACCTGACCGTTGGTAGTTGGGTTAGGCCACATTTGCAGTGCGATAGCTGGAGCAGCTGCATCTTCTACCAGTTGGTTCTGCATGTCAGCAACGCTGATGTACTCATCGCTCATCTGCAGGCTGCTGCGCTGCTGTACCAGGCTGTATACCATTTGGTCAATCTGGCCTTGTGTGAAGTTAGCGCGGCAACGGCTTGGAGCGTAGCTCATGATGTTGTTTACATCAGGCTGGTAAGTGTGACCGTGAGCGTCAACACCAGTACCGGTGTATTCACAGTTGTTGTTTACCAGACCGGTCAATTTTGGATCAGCAGGAGTGTCTTTGATCAAGTCACCGGCAGTGGCGCTGTTGCTACCATCCACCAACTCAGCAGCGATACCAGCCTGACCATGTGTGTGCAGCAGGCTCAGGTAGTGACCGATTTCATGAGACAGTGTAGAACCGTTGTCAGAGCAACCTTTGGCGATGAAAACGCGGTCGATCTGTGCAGAAGGAAGGTGAGTGTAACCACAAACAGTACCAGAGCTGGTGCGGATGCTGTTAGCGAAGTAGATGTTCAATGCACCGTACACATCGTTAGCACCGGCCATCTCAGTTTCATCAGCACGATTGAAATCAAACCAGTTGTCGCTATCGATGAAGTTGATGTTCTTGTTTACGAAGAATTCGATGTTGGCAGCAGCATACTGCTCGTTCAGGGTGGCCATCTCTTCCATGATAGAAGCCAGGTCAACACCACCGGTCTGATCGTTGCGACGCAGGATGTGGATTTGTACAGGCACCTGGTAGTCAGTAGTACGAAACTTGGCTACATCTGTGCGCTGCATGTCTGCCTGCAGTTGCATGATGGCTGCTACGTCTTGGGCAGTTGCCTCTGTGGTACAGAACTCGCTGTCCTGAGCTGTCAGCATCATTGGAGCGAGTGTGAGGGCGATGATTTGGAAAAGACGTTTCATAACTGCGGGTGTTTCGTGTACTTATTACACCCATTGTTACGGAACGTCTGTAGGAATGGTTACATCAAAAATGAATTTTGGTGTACTTTTTACATGATTTGTAGGTTTTTCAGCGATTGTAGGGCGTTCTGGAACTCATCCCACACTGTTTTTACGATGGTAGCCGCCGGTAATATCTCCTGGATACGCCCTGAAACCTGCCCGATTTCCAACTCGCCCGCTGCCATATCACCTTCAAACATGCCCTTTTTTGCTCTTCCCCTGCCCAACAGGGCTGCCAGTTCTTCTTTACCGGCACCGCGGCTTTCTGCTTCAGCGACCAATCGATAGAAATCATTGTGCAACAGACGCACCGGTGTCAGTGCTTTCAGCGACAGGGTGGTATCCCCCTCGCCGGCAGCCACCACGGCCTGCTTGAAACTGTCGTGGGCAGAGCTTTCGATACTGGCCACGAACCGGCTGCCAATCTGTACACCCTCAGCACCCAGGGCAAAGGCGGCTGCCATGGCTCTACCGTCGGCAATACCACCGGCAGCAATCACCGGAATGGAAACGGCATCTACCACGCCGGGCACCAGCACCAATGTGGTGGTCTCCTCCCGCCCGTTGTGGCCCCCCGCCTCGAAACCCTCTGCCACAACGGCATCCACTCCACATTGCTGTGCCTTCAGGGCAAAGCGGGCACTGCTCACTACATGTACTACAGTGGTGCCGCGCTCTTTCAGCCAGCCTGTCCATGTAGCGGGGTTGCCCGCCGAGGTAAAGACGACCGGCACCTGCTCTGCTGCAATGATGGCCATGTGCTGCTCAATGTCGGGATACAACAGTGGTACATTCACGGCAAATGGCATTTGCGTAGTAGCCTTGCAGCGACGGATATGGTGCTGCAACACATCCGGATACATGGATCCGGCACCGATGATGCCTAGCCCACCGGCATTACTGACAGCAGCAGCCAGCTCCCAGCCACTGCACCAGATCATGCCGGCCTGTATAATGGGGTATCGAACACCCAGCAATCGGGTTATCCTGTTTTCGAAATGTGGTGTTTCCATGTGCCTGTGGGTTTATGTGGTGGAAGGTGCAGGCAAGCATATGGTAGCCTGACTACTGCATCAGATGCATCATTTGGGCGCATCAGCAAGGCTGAAGTTGAACTGCCGGCTCATGAAATCCACCTTATCTTCCGGTATCTGCAGGTATAATGTATAGCCGTCGGGGCAGGTGCACGCATCGCAGATGGCCGCATCTTCAGGATAAGCTATGGACACAATATCGCCGACGATTACGCCTGTCTTACTAAAGAAGTCGATGATGATGCCCTGCTCTGCACTCTCTATGCTACGAGGCAGCCCTTTAGGATACTCCTCTTCCGGATGTTGAATCATCCACCATTGCTCCCATGGGTTTTCCAGGCATTGCACGGGGTCTGTTTGCACCCATACCATCACCATACCTTCGGGAGGCACTATGGTGACCATGCTTTCCGCATCGCCGTCGGCGGCTTGTCTGGAGAAGCCGCATGCAGCCATCAATAGACAAAGTGAAATCCAGCCTCTGCTCATGATTGTCAGTTTATTCGTTAATAAGGATATCCCAGCCATTTCTCATACACTTCCTGTTGCCGTTTGGAAGGATCCTGCGATTTGCGAATCCGGTACTGTACTCTGGTGTCGGTTTTCAGGGTGCAGGTAATCGTGCGTAGCAGGCCATCGCGGCTGATGAGTACCTCCCACCTGTCGCCCGGCTGTGCCAGTGCTTCCAACATGGCCCAGTTATCGGCGGTGGCACGCATCCCATTTATGGCCAATACCTCATCATCTGCGTTCAGCCCCCCTTCCCACGCTGCCGAGCTCCTCTCTACCTGCTGCACCACCAGATTGCCATTGGCCGCACCCAATACGGCACCTAGCCGAGCTTGCCGCTCACCTGCCTTGGCATCTGTGATTTCCAAACCGGCATAGCCCAGTAAGGTCTCCCATGGCAATGGTTCTGTTCCATGGATGTACTTCCGGAAGAATGCATCCAATGCAATGCCTGCCGCTTTTTCCAGTGCTCTTTGCAGGTCGTCCTCATGAAAGGCCTCGTTTTTCCGCAGATAAAACTCATCGTACATGGCTTGCAACACATCGTCCAGCTGGTATTTGCCCCTGGAGTGGTGGATGATGGTCAGGTCCAGTGCTGCGGCAATGATGTTCCCCTTAGTATAATAGGACACTGTTGCATTGGGCGAGTTTTCGTTGCGTCGGTAGAACTTGATCCATGCGTCCATGCTTGCCTCCGCCACCGGCTGCACCAGGCTTCCCGGTGAGTTGGTGATGCTGTTGATGGCCCCTGCCAGCTTGCGCAGGTAGCTTTCTTCGTCGATGTAGCCTGCTCTAAGCAACAGGTACTCGTCATAGTAGCTCGTAAATCCCTCCGACTGCCACAGCAGCGTGGTATAGTTTTCGGCTTCGTAGTTAAAAGGTCCCAGCGGGTGAGGTCTAAGCCGCTTCACATTCCACAGGTGAAAATATTCGTGAACCAACAGGCTCAGGAATCCCTCATACGAGTCGGTACGCAGATATGCATCCCGCTGCACGATGATGCTGGTACTGTTGGCATGCTCCAGCCCCCCACCCCCTGAGGCGGTGTGGTGTATAAAGAAGATGTACTCGCGACTGGGATGGTCGCCGAAGACAGCGGTGCATGTTTCTACCACCTTGGTGATATCTTCCCGCAGCATCGCCTCGGGATAGCGGTCGATGCCAATCATGGCTACCGTGTGGGGCACACCAGCTGCCTCAAATTGAAACGTGCGGTGGTTGCCTATCTCAACGGGGCTATCTGCCAGCTCGTCGAAATCTGCAAACTTTCTGGTCCATGGCGAGCCATCCTGCAGTAGTGTGGTTGTAATCGTTCTCCAGCCTGCAGCAGGCTGGAACGTGATGGTGCCGGGCAGGGTAAGGTGATCATCCACATACATCAATACTGAAGCCAGGTTAAGGGTGGCATGGTCTGCGTTGATAAGGCTCGTACGCACCGTATACTCATTGGCATACACCTGATAGGTGATGCTGATGGACTTTTCCCTGCCATTGTCGACCTGCCAGGCATTCTTGGCTATTTTTTGTGACGGCAGCAGCGTGCCTGCGGGTGTTGTAGCCGTTACCGATTCCACGTTTTGCGGAAATTCACGGATCATGTAGCTACCCGGTGTCCACACCGGCATCTTTATGGTAAGGGATGAGTGATCCCACTCGGTAACCTCCATGGTAACAGTGGCGTAGTGCGTTTGTGGGTCAGGGAAGGAAACCATATATCGGATGGCGGGCTCCTTGGCCCAGGATAGCGTGACAGCGAGCCACCCAAGCAAAAATGCCAGTAATCGACCGTATTGATTCATTTCGGATTGTTTAAACGGGTAAAGAAGTCGTCCTGATCCAACGCATCAGCCGGATCCCAGTAGTGGTCCATGAAGTCGACGATGGCATCATTCTCCACTTGTATCCCCTCGTTCAGCAATAACTGTTCCATCATATCGGGCGAGCCGAAGTGCATCTTACCCGTGAGCAACCCCGAGCGGTTCACTACCCGGTGTGCAGGCACTGCCGGGTACACCATCATGCTTTTGTTCATGGCATAGCCTACCATTCTGGCCGATAACCCTGTGCCCAAAAACCGGGCAATAGCGCCATAGCTTGTCACTTTTCCGGCGGGGATACTTCGGGCTACCGCCCACACTTTCTCGTAATAAGAGGCCATAATTGTGCACAAATTTCAGGTTTCCCACCGCAATATCCGCATTTACTCCTTTACGCCAGCCGGTGGTATGGTCTAATTTTGATGACATGCCATATTGCACCCAAATAAAAGCCGGAGGCATCACCAACCTCACGAATGCCCGTTTCTTTGCATCCTTTCAGGTGGACTGGCTGGGCTTCAACCTGGATCCACTGGCGGAGAAGCCCCTTTCGATGGCAAAGATGGAGGACATGAAGAGCTGGCTGGCGCATGATGGGTTAGTGGGTGAGTTCGACAACCGCGCTGCCGATGAGATCCTGCACCTGGCGGGCCAGCTTGGCCTGCGGGGCGTACAGATTCCATATTCCATGCCGGGCAACCTGTTCCAGCAAGCAGGCATTACCGTGTTCCGATCTCTGCAAATAGATGTCCGCAGTATGCCACTGGCACTGGATGACCGGGACACCGACTTTCTGGTATTACACATACCGGGGCTCTCCACAGCCGATGATGCAGTGCAGGAGCAAGTGCAACGATGGTGCGAAGACCACAGCATTTTGTTGCACTTGCCGGCAGACAAGCAACTGGTGCTTCCCGCCTGGGAAAAGTGGCATCCGGCCGGAATAGATGTACAGATCCCGGATGAAATACGACCCGGCGTGCAGGAATTTGATAGTATGTTGGACCTTTTAGAAGCGCTTGAGGTGCAGTAGCGATGAACCGATATTTCCAGTCCACACCCTATCCGTTGCAGCTGGTAGCAGAGATGCCTACACCTGTGGAGGGCGTGTTGGTGATCACCAGCAGGGGGCAGGATGAGGTGCTGCATCTGGCCGACCGGCTGCGGGCTACGTCATTGCCAGCCGCATTGCACGAAGTAATCATCGTACTGTACGATAGTGACCATGATGAGGACCATATAGCGCGACAAAATACAGACCACTTTTGGGCACTGACGAACGCATTCTCTACCGACTCGCATGTACATGTTTTATTGTGGCACCATTTGCCGGAGGAAAAAGCAGCACTTGCCGCTATCCGCATTGGCATGGATGAAGCTGCCAAACGATTGGAAGATGCAGGTTCGCGCAATGGATGGATGCTCCATCTTCCGGCTGATGTCATCTGGGAAGGCGACTTGCTGTGGACAACACATGAGCATTTCTCCGGACGAGCATCTTCGTCGCTGCTGACCTACCCTATGCAAAGCCTTCGGGTCAGTCACGGCAGTTACCTCAATGAACTGGCATATCGATACCACCGGGAAGGCTTTGCCTTTGCCTCCCTGCCTATGTCCACACCCTTTATGGCGCTGCGGCAGTCGGCCTACCTAATGTCCAACGGCTGGCCACTTTGTGCCGATAAGATGGGCGACTGGCAGCATGAGCTGTGTCAACTGGAACAGCCGGCCATTACCGGAGCCATTCGCTTGATGGCCGATTTTGAAAAGGTTGCTTACTGGTCGGATCAACGATGGGTGGACCCGTATGCCTTTCCGGAGGCACAGACCTGGCTGAACCTGTTACCGGCCTTGTACCGAGTAAAGGAACTGCGCGGCTACGGCGAATGGCTAAAAACCATGTCGGCACCCATTGCCGCCGGCTTGCAGGAACTGGGGTTCTTTACCTGCTGGCGCGACCAGCTGTTGTGCTGTAGCAATGAACAGCAGTTCTTCGACACATTCCGATACTGGCTCACACCCGACAGGGCTCGAAAGCTGGTGCTGAGCGCATCCGGTATGTATGCCCAAGAGCCTCCACAACATGCCGCTGCGCGTCTACTGGAGATCATGAACGGCTATCCACCGGAGCGACATGATATCGTGTACCTGCTGGATCGGTTCAGAAAGCTGGAAGAGAAGTACTGGATGAAACGGTATAAAAAAGAAAAAGCAGGATGATGACATCCTGCTTGCTGAATAGAGAGGGTACGACCTTAGTTGATGCTATCGGTCAGATCTTTACCAGGCTTGAATTTCACTACCTTACGAGCCGGGATAGAGATTTCTTTACCAGTTTGTGGGTTACGGCCTTTACGGGCAGAACGGCTGGATACAGAAATAGTACCAAAACCTACCAATGTAACTTTGTCACCTGTCTTCAGGGCAGCAGCAGTTGCGTTGATAAAGCTGTTCAGTGCGTCAGTTGCCTGTGCCTTTGTCAGGTTGGCATCCTGAGCGATTTGATTGATCAATTCTCCTTTGTTCATGGTTGAATTGTTTTTAAGTGAATCAATATGTAGTAAGCGTGTGTACCAAATATACAATGGCCTGTGAGCGTTCAATCATTGCTCAAAGCGCTGAAATGTTGATAAAATGGGCGTTTCAGCGTGTTTACATTGCTTATGGGTCGCAAGTTGTTGATTATCAATTTATTATAAAATTTTAACCACAATCCAGGGATAAAACCCTGTGGATATTTTTCGATGAAAAAAATGCTGAAACCGTTGATAATACTCAATTACAGCCGTTTTAGGACCTTTATAAGAGTCATGGGCAAGCAACTTGTACTGTTGGTAGGGGCGATATTATTCGGTGGCATGCTGCTGGCGCAACCGGGTGAAGTTGTACGGACATGGGTATTCTTCTCTGATAAATCCAATGACTCGGACATAGTGTGGCTATCTGATGCCACCCTGCAGCGCAGGCAACGGTTGGGTATATCCAACACGACCGAGATTGACAAAGCTGTATCGCCGGGATATCTGATGTCGGTCCGCCAAACCGGTGCAGCCATCGTAGGTGTATCAAGGTGGTTGAATGGCTGTGTGATCGATGCCACAGAACAACAACTGGCTGCAACCAGGCAGCTACCTTTTGTGCAGTTAATAGAAGCATACGGCCTGTCTCCTGTTACCGCTGAAGCCGACTCTGCGGATGTATTCCCATGGTTTACTGTGGCTGACAGCCTACTGGTGCGCTATCAGACCAATCGGCTGGAGCGAATGGAATTTGACCAAAAGGGACTTAATGGAGCGGGAATACGTATTGCAGTATTTGATGTAGGATTCTTGCATGCTGACAAGCACCCCGCCCTGCAGCACCTCTTCCAGAGCGGACAGATATTAGGGGTGTATGACTTTATCGACAAAGACACAACCGTGTTTGCCCACGGCAGCCATGGCACACAAGTGCTGGCATGCCTGGCGGGCATGTGGGACACCATCCCGATGGGGCTGGCTACCGGTGCTTCCTATTACCTGCTGCGCACAGAAAGAAAATATGTAGAACCCAAATCTGAAGAGATACACTGGATTGAAGCCCTTGAATGGGCTGATCAGGTGGGTATAGACATCGTAAACAGCTCACTTGGGTATACTGAGACCCGGTATTTCCCTGAACAGATGACGGGCAAAGTAGCCCCTGTATCAATGGCTGCATCTATGGCTGCAGGTGTGGGCATCCTCATCGTGAATGCGGTGGGCAATGAGGCGGAGGAACGATGGCGCACTATTATCGCCCCTGCCGATGCCGACAGTATCTTGTCAGTAGGAGGCACAAACCCATATACCGATCTGGCTGCCTCATTCAGCTCCCCCGGACCGAGTGCCGATGGCAGGCTGAAGCCGAATGTCAGTGCGCCGGGCATCACCCTCCTTCCTGCCGGACTCGATGGATACGGTGTAGGATATGGCACCTCCTATTCCAGTCCGCTGGTGGCAGGCTTTGCGGCCTGTCTATTGCAACACAATGATTCGCTGACACCCATGCAGTTACTGGAGGCTGTGGAACAGTCGGGGCATTTGTATCCCTACTTCGACTATCACCATGGCTATGGCGTTCCGCTGGCCTCTAAGGCGCTTGGCACAAAAGCCCCTGTAGATACTACCATTCGGGTAGAGTGGTCGGAAGAGTACCTGAACCTGATGATTGCCAAAGACCTGGTTCCGGACGAAGTTGACGAAGAGGGCATGCCGCGGCCGCTCAGGAATGTCTATTACCACTTTCAACGTCCCGATGGATTCTTACGGAAATATGGCGTTGTGGCCGCCGAGGAGGAGGAAGTGCTCTTCTTTTCCAGGGAAACACTCGATTCCGGTGATATCTTCCGGGCACATTTTGAAGGTTACACCATACAAATCACCATACCATGAAATCACTCCTGCTACTGCTGATGGGTAGCTGCCTGCTACTGCCTGCTAGGGCGCAAACTGTCTTATTGGAAGAAACACCGGCAGATAGTGTGGCTACACAGTTCGGCCCGAATCGGCGCCATTTTGTGCATACCTATATGGGGTTTGGTCTCCTGTTCGGACAAAATAGGGAAGGCGCCAAAACTGCGGTGCCGGCGAGCTCGGAGTGGCACATCGGGATGCGCTACAAATACAGGTTGGGAGAAACGGTAAGCCTCGGCATGGACTTGTCCTACACTTTGTCCAGCTACACGCTGCGACAGGAAGAAGGCAAAGTGCTGCCCGACACTACCACCCACGACAAGGAACAATTGCGGCAGGAATGGATAGAGCCGGCTATTTACCTGAGAGTCAATACCGGATTGCGTGGCGATCAGATAGGTCGTTTTATTGATGCCGGCATTGCCGCTCCTGTGCTGTTGGGTTCGTCGCACCACACGTCCGACGAACTACCCGACGGACAGATACGGGAGGTAACCACCAGGGTACTTCCCTATGTAGAACCGTTGGCCTGGAAAGCATTTGTCCGGATCGGGTTCAACAACCTGGTGTTCTTCGGCTCCTATCGACTGACAGACCTGCTGACCCCCGAAAGTGGCTATCCGCAACTGCCGGCTATGAGTATGGGCTTGCAGCTCGGGTTTCATTGATCAAGTTGTCTACCAACTGATGTCTGCATGCTGGTTTTCAGGAAGTATTGAAATATCTGTACTGGCTGGCGATAAGCCATAGCGACTGTCTTCCGGAAACCCTTCGGAGTTAATGGGCTTCCTGTCATCATTGCGTCATTTCCCGGCTGCGGGATACGATAATTCAGGATACAGCGGTTTTGGTGTGGAAAGGAGTTACTCCTTGCATCTTGTTCATACATCAAAACCTGACAGCCATGAAAACCAACCGTCATCCTTATCAGCAGTTACATGAGAAGCGCGGCATGATTCTCCGATTCAGTTTTGCCGTTTCGTTAGGACTCATCATTCTCGCCTTTCAGTGGAAAACGGACATGCCCGCACCGAAGCCGACACCACCAACGGATGAGTTGCTGGCAATATTGGACATCGACATCCGTACCACGCAGGACAGGAATGAAAAGGTGCCGGAAGTAGAGCCCCTTCGCGATAAACCTGTGCTGCTGGAGAGTGCCAACATCGTAGAAACGAAAACGCCGTTAGAAGCCCTGGTGCTTACCCTTGAAGATCCCCATCTGGCCGATCTGGACCTTACCCTCACTACAGATACCAAGGAAGAGACGGTCCCCACCACCCCATTCAGGCGGGTAGAAGAGATGCCCTCATTCCCGGGAGGACTAGAGGCCCTGTATGCCTATCTGCAGCAGGAAATGACCTATCCGGCACGAGAGCGTGACCTTCGTATCGAGGGCACTGTACATGTAGAGTTCGTCGTAAATGAGGACGGTTCCATCAGTCAGATCAACATATTGCGGGGTGTTACCAATGCTATGAATGAAGAGGTGACACGTGCCATTGCCGGTATGCCCCGGTGGAATCCCGGCAGACAGCGCGGGCAGGCGGTGAAAGTGTACTTTACCGTGCCCGTAAAATTTGCGCTGCAATAAGCCCGAAAACTCAGCATCTTTCCCCTTATTTTGGCAGCCGACCGGCTGCCTTTTTTTGTGGCAGGCAACGGTAGTGCCGTTGGCTACGTACCTATGTAAAGGGCCGAAAATGCCGGTTGTATATCAATTGATGCTCGAACAACTGATCAAAGGATGCCGGGAAGGGGATCGTCTGTCGCAGCGCAGACTGTATGAGATCTTCTATGGCAAGATGATGGGTGTTTGTTGCAGATATGCCTCTAACCGCGACGATGCTGCAGACATCCTCAATCAGGGGTTCCTGAAAGTGTTCAACAAGATCGGCACCTTCGACGAGTCACTCGGTCAGCTGGAGACATGGATCAGGCGCATCATCATCAATACGGCCATTGATCACTACCGAAAAGAGATCAGAAGGGGATATACCGTGGATATCGAACAGGCGAACAAGGTACAGGAGGTATCTGATGTTGCAGGTCTGCTGGAGGCCGAGTCGCTGCTGCAACTGGTACGACAACTGCCCCCTGCGTATCGGACAGTGTTTAACCTGTTTGCCATCGAAGGTTTCAGCCATCCGGAGATAGCTGAAAAACTGGGCATATCGGAGGGCACTTCCAAGTCTAATCTGGCAAAGGCGCGCAAAAAGCTGCAACAGGCTGTTGCGGCATTACATAACGAGAAAGAAACCGGTTATGGCGGATAATCACTACATGGATGAACTTGCCAGGCAGCATCTGGCCGGCTACGAGGCCGATTTCGAGCCTGGTGACTGGGCTGCCATGGAGACCATGCTCAACAAGAAACGCAACAGGCGTGCTGCCATTTGGTGGCCACTGAGTGGCGCTGCCGCAGCGTTGCTGGTATGGACTGTTTTGACTGTTCAGCACACCACAGAACAAGAAACACAACCCGTTTCCCCTGCATCGGCCACAGTG
>CAYYHM010000004.1:21669-64376 GCA_964471795.1 uncultured Chitinophagales bacterium
ATCAGCCTGCCATACAAGGATCAGGCATACAAGCTGACAGCCGCAGCGTGGCAAATGAAAGCACAACCGGCGGGGATCGTGACGAGATAATTGCCTCACTGCCTGACCTGGACTTTCTAGAGAAGGCCCGGCTGACGGCTTCTGAATTGTCTGTGCCGGTGGCTGATGAGTGGCTGATCGGCAGTAGAAACTGGGCGCCGAAAGTTCCGGGCATCCAATGGCTGGCAGGCGTATATGGACAAGCAGAGTTGCAGCAGGTTACCAACCTGGCTGTCGGTGGCGGTCAGGGCATATGGGTGGGATTAGCTACCCATGGCGGCTGGCAGATCAGCGCAGGACTGGGCACACAAACCATGCGGTATGATGAGCCGGGCAATATGGACACCATTGACGGCCGCATCCATCTGAACACCAGAGGTACACTGACCTACCTCGATATACCCCTACAAGTGCAGTATCAACTACCTATCAGCCGCAAATGGGCTGCCTTCGGAAGTGTTAGTCTGCACGGCTGGAAAATATCAAGCGAAGAATATGTGGTCAGCTACCGGGATGTATCCAACTTCCCCACCTCAACCGCTTCTGCCTTGTATGAATATACCATACAACTTTCCGGAACGTATGAAGCATCATCCTTCCCTGTCAGCAATAGCTTGTTCAATGGTTTTACCATGAATACAAAGGATGACTACATGCCCGAAGGTGTTGTTTGGGCAACAGCCATATCAGGCGGTGTGGGCTATTTGATTCACCCCCGAATGCAATTGCAGGCCGGCTTCCGCTATCAGGCTCCGCTGCAGCCATTGGGCATCGAGCAAAAGAAATTCCGATCTGCAGGCCTTTCTGCCGCCATTCGGTATCGTCTTAGGTAGGGGTAGTGTAATTTTGCGGCATGCCGCAAGACACTCCGTTCGGTAAGTTCCTGAAATGGCGCGCCCGCCATCTGAGCACAGATCAGTTTGTACTCATATTAAGTGTGTTGGTCGGCATCATCGGTGGACTGGCTGCTTCGGTGCTCAAGTTTGTGGTACATGGCGTAGGGAGTATTTTGCTTACGCTCAATGAGCAGTTTTCTATCGACTATCTGTTTCTGGCCTATCCGCTGACAGGGATTGTTCTCACTGTGTTGTTCGTAAAGTATGTCAACCGCAACAAGCTGGGGCACGGCATACCGAACATGTTGTATGTGATAGCCCGTAAGGCCGGCATCTTTGAAAAGGACAAGCTGTACAGCCATATTGCCACCAGCGCCCTGACGGTGGGATTCGGTGGCTCGGCGGGTCTGGAGGCGCCCATCGTTACCACCGGTGCTGCCTATGGCTCTACCATTGCCCGCCTGTTTCACCTGGACTATCGACGACGCATACTCCTGCTGGGATGTGGGGTAGCCGCAGCCCTCAGCGCCGTATTTGCTGCACCCATCGCTGGTGTGATCTTCGTATTTGAAGTGCTGGTGCTGGACATCGGCATCAGCTATATGATTCCGTTGCTGTTGGCCAGCGTAGCGGGCATGATCGTAGGATTGCTGACAGGCACTGCGGAAGTCATCATCAGCTACTCAGCAGACTATTCTTTTTCGCTGGGGCAGGTGCCTTTATATGTGCTACTCGGCATTTTTACAGGCATCATCTCTGTACTGTTCAACAAGATCTATTTCGGCATAGAAAATATAGCCAACAAATACCCGAGACGTATTCCCCGGGCTGTGGTAGGGGGTGTCATTCTGGGATTGCTGTTGTTTGTGTATCCACCCTTGTATGGGGAAGGATATGCCGTAATCCGCGCCCTGCTGAGTGACGAAGCCAACACGTTGGTGGCAGGAACCGTGTTCGAGGGCGTTGTCGGCTATGCCTGGTTGTTGCCGGCCTACTTCTTGTCGCTGGTGGTAGTGAAGATAGTGGCCACCTCCGTCACCATCTCGTCGGGCGGCAACGGGGGTGTGTTTGCCCCTTCCCTGTTTTTGGGAGCTGTAGCCGGATTCCTGTTCGCACGATTGGTAAACCTGCTCGGCTGGCCGGAGCCACTCCTCGAAAGCTCCTTTGCGCTGGCTGCCATGGCCGGATTCCTGAGTGGGGTGATGCATGCCCCGCTCACGGGTATCTTCCTGATTGCCGAGGTGACCAGCGGGTATGAACTGATTGTGCCTTTGATGATCGTGTCGGCCATCAGCTATGTTTCTGCGCGGCTGTTTTCACCCTACAGCCTCAACACCCGAAGACTGGCAGAAACCGGCGCCCTGATTACCCGCGACAAAGACCAAATGGTGCTGCGGCTGCTGAAAGTAGAAAACGTAGTAGAAACCGACATGCCGCTGGTGCGCCCTGATGCCACCCTTGGCAACCTGGTGGAAGTAATCAAGCACGCCCATCGCAACATATTTCCGGTAGTTGATGCATCCGGAACACTCAGGGGCATCATCTTATTGGATGACATTCGGGAGGTGATGTTCAACCCTTCGATGTACGAAACAACCCGCGTCACCGATCTGATGCATCCCCCTCCGGGATATGTAGACATCAATGATCCGATGGACACGGTTATGGCGAAGTTCACCGACACCGGCGCCTGGAACCTGCCCGTTGTCGATGGTCAAAAATATGTAGGCTTCCTGTCAAAGGCGCGTATATTCAACCTATACCGCACACAGCTGATCAGGCAGACAAGGGAGTGATTAATCAGTATATTTGGTAACCTTGAAAAAAGAACACATGAATCGCGATACTACATTGTTTCAGTTGATACACCGTGAAGCGGATCGTCAAAAGAGAGGTGTTGAACTGATTGCTTCGGAAAACTTCACTTCGCCTCAGGTAATGGAGGCCGTAGGATCTGTGCTCACCAACAAATATGCCGAAGGCCTGCCCGGAAAACGGTACTATGGTGGATGTGAGGTGGTAGACGAGGTAGAAAACCTGGCCATAGACCGGGTAAAGGAATTGTTTGGCGCTGCTTGGGCCAACGTGCAGCCTCACAGTGGTGCGCAAGCCAACGCTGCTGTCATGCTGGCCATACTGAAACCGGGCGATACCATCATGGGCTTCGACCTGAGCCATGGCGGGCACCTTACACACGGCTCGCCGGTCAACTTCTCCGGCAAACTGTACCATCCCGTATTTTATGGTGTAGAGCCGGACACCGGCATCATCGACATGGACAAAGTGGAAGCCAAAGCCAGAGAGGCTAAGCCGAAGCTGATCATCTGTGGTGCTTCGGCCTACAGCCGCGACTGGGATTATGAGCGATTCCGGGCTATTGCCGACAGTGTGGGCGCCCTGCTCCTGGCAGATATTTCACATCCGTCGGGGTTGATTGCTGCCGGCCTGCTCAACAATCCGCTTCCACATTGCCACATCATAACCACCACTACCCACAAGACCCTGCGCGGGCCACGGGGTGGATTAATCATGATGGGCGCAGATTTTGACAATCCGTTTGGCCTCACCAACCCGAAAGGAGGCTTACGCCCCATGAGTGCGCTGCTGGACGGAGGTGTATTCCCCGGCACACAGGGAGGGCCGCTGGAGCACGTGATTGCCGGCAAGGCTGTGGCCTTTGGTGAAGCATTGACAGACACCTACAAAGCATACACCAAACAGGTAATCGCCAACGCTCAGGCTATGGCCGATGCATTCTTAGCCAAGGGATACAACATCATCAGCGGAGGCACCAGCAACCACCTGATGCTGATAGACCTGCGCAACAAGAATATTTCCGGCAAACAAGCCGAAGCCGTATTGGGTGCAGCTGACCTCACGGTCAACAAGAACATGGTGCCGTTTGACGACAAGTCGCCATTTGTGACCTCGGGCATCCGTATCGGCACCCCAGCAATCACCACACGTGGCTGCACTACAAGTGACTGCCTGCAGATTGTGGAGTGGATAGACAGCCTGATTACCAACCCTGCTGATGAAGCGCTGCAGGCGAGTATTCGGGGAGAAGTGAATGAATTCATGAACGCCAAACCATTATTTGCCTCCTGATAGCCCTACATGATTGAACTCGCCTCCATATTGGTGTTGGGCATCTTTGCCCAGTGGGTTTCCTGGAAGGTGAAGCTGCCCGCCATCTTTCCACTTATCCTGATTGGCCTGGTGGTGGGGCCATTGGCGAGTAGTGACCTGTTGTTTGGATACAAACTGATTGATCCCGATCGCATCTTCGAGGGGAACATGCTGTCGTACTTCGTATCCTTATCGGTAGGTATTATCCTGTTTGAAGGCGGACTTACGCTGCGCCTCAAGGAGGTACGCCAGGTGGCCTCTACCGTTCGTAATCTGGTAACTGTGGGCCCTATCATCTCGCTGGTGGGTGGCGGCCTTGCCGCACACTACATCGCCGGCCTGGATTTACGGATAGCCCTGCTATTCGGGTCGCTCATCATTGTAACCGGACCGACCGTTATCGGCCCCATCCTACGCAATGTGCAGGCTCGCCGCGATGTAGCTACTGTGCTGAAATGGGAAAGCATAGTAATCGATCCTATTGGTGCATTGGTGGCTGTGTTGATGTACGAGTTCATCGTTTCCGGTAATGCCGGCAGCCAGTTTACCCAGCAGGCTCTATCCACGTTCGGTTTGACCTTGCTGGCAGGGTCAGTAGCCGGTGCCTTCTTTGCATGGCTGCTGTTCTATATGCTGCGCAAGAAGCGCATACCGGATTACCTGGTGAATGTGGTAAGTCTGGCCATGGTGACTTTTTGCTTTACGAGTGCCGATCTGGTAGCCAAGGAATCCGGCTTGCTGGCCGTAACGGTAATGGGGATGATACTGGCCAACCTGAAGCTACCTGAACTGCAGGAGATCCTGAACTTCAAGGAAAGCCTCACCGTGTTGCTCATTTCCATCCTCTTCATCATCCTTTCAGCGGATATCGAGATCGTGCAATTGCAGAAATTGGGTTGGGATAGCGTGCTCATCTTCCTGATCGTTGTATTCATTCTGCGACCCATCACAGTATTTGTGAGTGCCATCGGATCGAGTCTTTCGTTCAAGGACAAGTTGTTCATTTCGTGGATTGGTCCTCGAGGTATTGTGGCAGCAGCTATTGCATCGATCTTTGCCATCAGCATCCTGGAACATAATGGGCTGTCGGAGGCAGAAAAGCAAGATGCCGAGTTGTTGATTCCACTTACGTTTCTGATTATTCTGGGCACCGTTGTCATACAGGGCACTACAGCCAAATTAGTAGCCAGGGCACTTGGCATCACCGAGAAAGACCGCAATGGATACCTGATATTAGGGGCTCATGAGGCAGGCCGAGCTATAGCCGGCTACCTGCAACGGCAAGGGTTGAACGTAATGTTGATAGACACCTCGCATACCAACGTCAACGAAGCCAAGATGATGAACCTGAAGGTCATTGAGCGGAACATATTGTCAGAAGATTTGTCGGACAACCTGGAGCTTAGCGACGTAGGGCAGTTTATGGCGCTCACGGCCAACAATGAGCTGAACATCTTTGCCTGCCGTAAATTCCGGAAGGATTTCGAGGGAAGGAGTGCGTTTCGGCTCATCACACGCAACGAGATGAAGTTTACCTCGCTGGTGAGGCCAAAGGATATCCTGTTTAGTGCCAAGGTGGACTTCTACCGACTTATCAATGGTGCCCGTAAGAACCCTTCGCTACGCGAACTCCCCATAACCTCTCAGGAGCAACTTTCCCGTATACTTACACAACAGCAAGACAGTGTCATTCCCGTATTTTTGCGGCATAAAGACAACAAGCTGGAGGTGATACTCAATGAGCAGGAGGTAACCTATCGGGAGGGCGACAGCCTGGCCTATTTTGGTGAACTGCCCTCAGATGCAGGCCTCGCTTCCGGCCAATAATCATCAGGTGATGAGTAATAAGAACAAGTTGCAGAAGTTTGCCGAGCTGAACACCTTCGGCAATGTGTTTCAGAACACCAATCCGTTGGCGCCGCAACTGAAAACCGGTGATGGGGAAGACATAAATTACAAAGGAGCCTGGAATCAACACTATTTCAAGCGGGAAGCCCCTCTCGTGCTGGAATTGGCCTGTGGCAAAGCAGAGTACACCTTGGGACTGGCCAGTCTTATGCCGGAGCGCAACTACATGGGCGTTGATATAAAAGGGAACCGTATCTGGAAGGGCGCCGGTAAGGCTTGGCAACAACGATTGCAACATGTAGGTTTTTTACGGACGCCCATTGAACAATTGCCCTATTTTCTCGGACATGACGAGGTAAGTGAGATTTGGATAACGTTCCCCGACCCACATCCCCGCAAAGGAAGGGCACGGAAACGTCTCACATCGCCCGTTTTCTTGCGCTATTACCTACAATTCCTGAAACCGGGTGGTATTGTGAACCTGAAAACAGATGCGGACAGTCTCTATGACTACACGCTGGAGGTAATACAGGAGTGTAACCTGCCCATCATCAGACAGGTAGACGATGTGTATCGTGAGGCTCCTGATGATCCGGTACTTACCATTTGTACCTTTTATGAAGAAATGCACCTTGCCGCCGGTAAGACCATCCACTACGTGTCTTTCCAAATAGATCCCCTCCGTGACCATTGATTTCGTAGGCCATGGTGGTGCTTTTGAAACGCATCTGGGCAACAGTGCTGCCATAGTTACGATTGGCGAAGAGCGCCTGCTTATAGATGCCGGATTCACCGTCTATCCCGCCCTTAGGGAGGGTGGACTGGCTGATAGCATTACAGGCATCCTACTTACCCACACACACGACGATCATATAGGCAGCCTTGGCGCTGTAGTGATGCATCACCGATATGTAGGAGGCCTCGACAGAAAGATGCCTGTTTACCTGCCGCAACCACTGCTGCCGCGGGTGGCTTCGCTGTTACAACTTACCCTTGGCCATCCTGAAAAGTATGTGGACTGGCAGCCTATCGAATCACTACCTATGGTGCGTGCCATCGATACAACCGGATTTCATGTTCCCGGACTACCCTCCTACGGATATGTGTTCAGGGAAGATGGAAAGCGAATGATCTACAGTGGAGACCTGGCAGATGCCGGTTTCCTGAAGCACTATTGCCATCAGGAAGGATGGGTGCCGGACCTCATCTTTCACGACTGCACATTTGCAGACCAAAATCACCACCACGCCTATTACCTGGATTTACAGCACCACCTACCTGACTGGACTGTAGTTGGCTACCACTGCGATCCAATGCGGAAGCCGGCAGACTGCCTGTTGCCTATCGTCGGTGAAGGAGGGGTGAGGGGGTTTTGTTTGTAGATTGCCTGCTGTAACGATTTCATGTAGCAGCATGAAAGTTGTTGGGCAAATACTCCATGTAATCGGCAATTTTTCGGGCCTGCTCAGTACCCCACCATTGCGCACAAAGTTGCAGCGCCATATCGATGCCGGCAGAAACACCTCCGGAAGTGGTGATATGTCCGCTTGTTACAACACGATGATCCGACCAGACCGTAGAGGGGCTCATTTCCAGCAGCTTGTTCTTGCCAAGATGGTGTGTAGTAGCCTCTCTACCGGCCAACAATCCTATTGAAGCGAGCCACCAGGCACCGGTACATACGGTTGCCAGTTGACGCTTATTGTCATAGTGATCGGTTATCCAATTGCCGATATCTGTCCTTCCCAGCATGCCCCGAATACCCGTACCGCCCGGAATGATGAGGCAATCAGGAATCTCCCATTGTGGCCATACCTGATGAGGTTGTATGTCAATACCCGGTTGCACAGTGCTTACTATCGTTGCAGTGCCCAACGTTACGATGCGGCAGGGAGTAGGTTGCAGCTGCCGGGCAGCCACACTGAACACCTCCAGAGGTCCTGCTACATCTAACAGTTCCACATCAGGAAAGATGATTATTCCTACTGAGCGCATCTGCCGAAGTTACATACGAAGATCGTTACTCCAGATACAACCGCATATCCTTCGGGTACTTCACACTATAGGTAAAGTGCCATGTGTCGCTGCCACGAGGTTCCAGCGTCTTCTTCCACGTCAGTAACCCCTGCAGCTCTTGCAGCGTCACACCGGCTGCCTCCTCCAGGGTTACCTCAATGTCCTGCTGTTGCGACACGGGAATCTGGTCGTACACAGACAGATTGACCGGCTGGCTCTTGTTGTTGCGCACACTCAGCTCCCAGCTAATCATCTGTGTTTGCTTGCCCCCAATCAGCTGCCGCTTGCTGAACGCCTCCCGTCTTTTGCGCGTAACTACTATGCTTTTATCACGTCCCAGCGACAAGTCCAGCGTGTCGGTTGTTTGCTGCAGATTCAGGAATGTCTCACCGATATAAGTACCTTCGAAATACAGGTTGGCAGGCCCATCCAGCAGGTTCTTGTCTTCCCAGCCCGTGACCTTGGCAAACAGGAACGCATCCAGGTCAAGCTTGGGTGTACAATAATAGGTGTACTCGGCCGGAAGATCCAGTTCATTCATCCCCACCGTGTAATTCTTGCCATCTGATGGCACACTGTAAGGCTCCTCTACCTCAAACTCGAAGGTAGTAGCCCTGTATGCAACAGTATTGGCTACCGTTGTGGCTGCTGCCATATCCTCCATGGCACCCGGCTCCTGGTATCTGATCGCCTTCGATACAATGGCTACTTCTTGCAGCAATACGGCACTCGACGACAGGTTCACATTGATATTGGAACTGTAAATAGGCGTCACATAAGCATCGTACCCAACCATGGAATAGCGGACGTTCACCCCACCAGTTGGAACTGCCAGGGCATAAAATCCATCATAATTAGTGTTAGTACCATTCACCAGATTGCCGTTGGCATCCAACACCGCTACATTCGCATAGGGCACTGGTTCGCCTGTACTCAAATCACGCACCATCCCACGAATCTCCCGAACACCCGAATTGTAGGTGCCCTGATAGGCTTGCTGGTATGGCACGGGGCGCACACCGGGACGTAAATACCACGGATACAGCGTAGGCATCACACCGCCTTCCGAAGGATTGCCGGACGACAAGGTGAGCTGAACCTTATCCCAGTCTTCGCCGGTGCTTTGGAACACACTAGCCTTGTAGGTAAGCGCAACCGGCGAGGTGATGTCTGTAACCCGTATGTCGTAAGCCGGCTGCCATCCGGCTGTAGCCACCACATATTCAATGGAGAAACGGCCCTGAACAGGAGCAGCAGCCTTCACTTCCACTACTACCTCACTGGTGGTGGTGCTGCGGGTTGTCCTAAGCTCATTCAACTGATTATTGAGCCTGGATTTCTCCTGTTGAATGTCCCGGATTCGTCTGTTGCCGGAAAGCGTGCTCTGCTGCAGGCTTGTCATCCTGTCGCGGTAGTAGGCCGTGGCTTCCTTCAGGGCGGTTACGTTGGTGCCGTTGTCATTGCCCCCGATCCGCTGATTGGCATTCAGGAAATTAATCTCCGATTGATACACGGACAACATCACCTGCAGGTCTTCCAGCTCCGCATCCAATACTCTTATCTTGTCCTCCAACGCCTGCACAGCTGCTTTATCTGGCGTTTGCTGTAAATAGTTGAGCTGATGCTTTACCGACTGTATGGTGAAGTTGCCGACACCCTTTACTTGTATACTGGAAGGGGTCATCTCCTGTGTCAGTCCGGTAAATATGAGTGTAGTTGTTCCAGCCGGGATGCTTGCCGCAGCAGATCGTATTACCTGTGCTCCGGAGCGGAACACTTTTACCTCCTGAATGGTGGAGGGTACATCCTTTGTGCCTGCAAACAAGAGGGAAAAAGACATCATTACCAGCAAAGAAAGAATCAGTCGCATATCAGTCGTTGTTTTCTTGATTAAAGATCCATGTTTTACCTTGTAGTTCGGTCATGCCAATATCAGATGCGCTACCACGATAAAATCCATACAGGTGTCCTCACAAAAATGTGGGTGAGTGATCAGGAAAGATCCTCGGGAAAGGATGATTACCTGAACGGAAACCCTGTTTCCAGTGCCTCATTTACGCTTACCGGTATTCAAGGTGATCGGCATAACGGCATCAGTCATAAGAGTGGTGCCCGCCAGAAGGCTGTATATGAACGGGGTTCCATCATCCGAAACAACCGTTTATGGACAGCCATCAGCCCCGGCGAGGTAGATGTAATCGCCAACAATCTGCACATTGAGGGCCTAACAGGCGGCCATCTGGGATGCAACCTGGAAATAGAAGGCCTGGGGCCGATAACCAAACTGCCGCCACTTACGTTACTGCAGCTATCACCATTCAACCATTTTGCTGCCGGCAGGCCGGAAGATGTAACGTTGATCGTGTATGCCGAGGTGTTGCCTTGTGTAATTGCCGGGCGGAGCATTGCCTCCACATTCGGAGATGCAACCCTGGCAGGACAGTTTCCGGCAGCGGCATTGGGATGCAGGGGTTGTACGGGATGGATAGAAAAGGCCGGCACGGTACATACGGGATGGTATGTACACCAACTGACGCCCCTATATCAGGCTTAGTGTTTGCGCATCCGCAGCGAATACAAGTCCTTTCTGCGATCCTTCAGGTTGGTTACGCTGCCTTGCTCATGCAATTCTTTTAACAAATCAAGGTCTACATCGGCAATCACCGTCATTTCTGCATTGGGTGTGGCCTCGGCCTTGATGGCATTGGTAGGGAACGAAAAGTCGGAAGGGGTGAACACTGCCGACTGTGCATACTGTATGTCCATGTTGTTGACCTTGGGTAGATTGCCTACACATCCGGCAATGGCCACGTAACACTCATTCTCAATAGCTCGTGCCTGCGCACAGTGCCGTACGCGGGTGTACCCGTTTTGCGTATCCGTCAAAAAGGGAACGAACAATATCTGCATTCCCTGATCCGCATACAGCCTGGATAACTCCGGAAATTCTACATCATAGCAGATCATCACACCCACTTTACCGCTATCCGTCTGGAACACCTTTACCCTGTCGCCTCCGATCATACCCCATGACCGATGCTCGGATGGGGTGATGTGTAGCTTTTCATAGTAGTCGAAAGAGCCATCCCGTCGGCATAGGTATCCTATGTTCTTCAGAGACCCCTCCTCATCCAGGTAGGGCATACTGCCGGTAATGATGTTGATGTTGTAGCTGATGGCCAACTCTACGAATTTTTCCCGCAACGGATCCGTAAAGGATGCGAGCTCACGAACCGCCTGCGCCTCACTGAGGTGGTTGAACTGTGCCATCAACGGCGCATTGAACAACTCCGGAAACAAGATGAAATCTGCCTGATAGCCACTCACAGCATCCACAAAGAACTCCATCTGCTCCATCAGCGACTCCAAACTGCGCGTAGGTCGCATCTGCCACTGCACCAGTCCGATGCGTACCACCGACTTTGGCTGTTGGATGATCGGTGCTTCCTTGGCTTCATAATAGATGTTTACCCACTCCAGCAAGGTAGCGTAGTCTTTTGAAGCCTTATCACCGGCCAGGTAGTTGCGCAATACCCGCCTTACGTGGAATCCATTGCTCAACTGAAAAGTCAGTACCGGATCATAGATTTCCTTCATGCTCACGCGCTCTATGTATTCACGTGGTGTGTACTCGTCGGCATACCTTGAGTAATTCGGGATTCGTCCGCCAGCTACAATACCCCTTAGGTTGAAATGCTCGCACATCTCCTTGCGGGCATCATACAGGCGCCGGGCCAGCCGCATGCCCCGATAATC
Source organism: uncultured Chitinophagales bacterium (assembly GCA_964471795.1). GTDB lineage: Bacteria > Bacteroidota > Bacteroidia > Chitinophagales > S012-47 > CAJXXO01. Next base: position 33,294 of record CAYYHM010000004.1, read on the forward strand.
AGGATGCACAAACACTTCTATGCCATATAGAACGTCGCCATCTGCCGAGTGCGTAGAAAAGGTATAGTTGCCGGTAATCTCCTTGTAATTGTGGTTGTCGCCGAACTTGTGATAATCTACAATGATGCTCAGCGCACAGCCCACCACCTTGTCATCAACAACTACCGCCAGCTGTCCTTCCGGAAAGATGTTGAGCAACTGCTCGATACCCTCTACAGACCAGTGCAATTCTTTGTGCCCCGGGTAGGACTGCTGCATAGCCTCCTTCAAATCCTTGAAGTCGTTGAGTTGCAGGTGTCTAAGGGCTATCTGGCTGATGCCCGATTGTGACAATGTGCTCATAGGTGTTGTTTATTCAAGAATCACGGCAGTGCCGCTGGCACTTACCATCAACATGCTCCCATTGGATCCAATGGTTTCGTAGTCGAGGTCTATGGCGATGATCGCGTTGGCTCCCAGCTGGCGGGCAGCCTGTTCCAATTCAACCAGCGCATGCTGCTTTGCCTCCTTCAATACCCTTTCGTAGCTACCGGAGCGGCCACCCACTATGTCGCGGATGCCGGCAAAGATGTCTTTGAAGATGTTTGCACCGATGATGGCTTCTCCGGAAACAACACCCAGGTATTGTTTCACCTTCCTGTCTTGAATGGTACTTGTAGTGGTTAGCAGCATATGGCTCTGTTGATGTTGCGTAATATGCAGGAAACGTCAACGTCTCCTGTTGGGTTCGGCATAACAAAGATGCGAATCGAAAGGCACCTGACCGATTTTTCCGCCACTTTATCCATGCTTATTGTATGCAACACGTAATGGGTAATCCACGAATGAGCGATTTTCAGGTCCTACCTTTACAGCAACAGCCACTATTCATACAATACATTCGGTGTCTGTTACGTATGGAAGCTGTATTCCCTATCTTTGCAATCGCTGAAAAAGCAATGGATATGAAACATTTTATTCTCGGCTGGATGATGGTAATGCTTACTGGAACCATGATTCAAGCACAACTGAACACGAATATGACGGATGCCGGATTGACAGATGGATTGTATGCACGCGTACATACAGCCAAAGGAGACATTACTATTGCGCTGGAGTTTGAGAAAGTGCCGATGACGGTAGCCAACTTTGTGGCCTTGGCTGAAGGTAGCATGTCAAATACCGCCAAACCTCTTGGCACACCCTATTATGACGGCATCAAGTTCCACCGGGTAATCGCTGACTTCATGATACAGGGTGGTGACCCTACCGGCACCGGTGGTGGCAACCCGGGTTACTCGTTCCCGGATGAATTCCACCCCGACCTTAAGCACAATCGTGCAGGAACCTTATCCATGGCCAACGCCGGCCCCGGCACCAATGGCAGCCAATTCTTCATTACGCACAATGAAACGCCGTGGCTGGACAACAAGCACTCTGTGTTCGGATATGTGGTGGAAGGACAGGATGTGGTAGATGCCATTGCACAGGGTGATGTGATGGACAGTGTCCGCATCATACGTATCGGTGCAGCAGCAACCGGTTTCAATGCACCTGAGGTATTCCGTGCATCGCTCGCCAATATAGAAGCAGAAAAGGAAAGAAAGAAAGCTGAGGCTGCCGCCGAGGTAGCTCGCTTTGTCAATGAGTTTTATCCAGGTGCAGTGAAAACGGCTTCCGGATTGTATTACGTAGTGACACAGCCGGGCACCGGGCAAAACGTACGCGCCGGTCAAACCGCTAATGTCCACTACACCGGCAAGCTTACCAATGGATCCAAGTTCGACTCCTCTTACGACCGCAATCAGCCCATCCCTGTACCTGTCGGTCAGGGTCGTGTGATTCCGGGCTGGGACGAAGGCCTTACCTACTTCAATATGGGTGCCAAGGGAGTGCTGATTGTGCCTTATCAGCTTGGCTATGGCGAAAAAGGCTATCCACCGGTGATTCCACCGCTGAGCACGCTGGTGTTCGATATCGAAATCGTAGGCATCCAATAATGACCGTTACCGCAGAAATCAGTCTGAACCCACTAAGTGAAGACTATGCAGCCATCGTTACTTCCTTTTGTGAAGAGCTGCTCAACTGCCGGAATCTGGATGTAAGGGTAAGTGGCCTGAGTACGAGGATAATCGGTGAGCTGCCGGAGGTGTTGACTGTCATTGAATCCGCACTGATGCCGGTGTTTCAGCAGCACAAGGCCGTGTTTCACCTGAAGCTGGCGCCCGGTGTTCACACCGAAGAAGGGTTACCGGACACACTTCGATAGACCATATATATATGTGGGATACCTGCATCGAGGTATTCCTCGCCTTCGGCTAAAAAACCGAAGCTTCCATAAAAGCTGGTGAGGTAGGCTTGTGCCGATATTCGTACTGGCACGTCACCAAATCGTTGTTGTATGTTTTGCAGCAGCTGCTGTGTAAGTGCCCGGCCATATCCCTTGTGGCGATAATCCTGCGCTATCAGTACCCTGCCAAATGAGGCTTCCTGATACACAACACCGGGGCCCATGATGCGGGCATAGGCTACCAGACGATCGTTGACTTTCCCCAGCACATGCAGCGCATGCCTGTCAATACCATCTGCATCCAGATAATAACAGTGCTGTTCTACGATGAACACCTCCTGTCTAAGACGCATTACCTCATATAATGTATCAGCCGATAAGGCATCGAAAGGGAGGATCGACCATTCCATCCGGTAAATCTACAAAGTCACCCTTATCCCGGATGCTGGTTTATGATCCAGATCATAGTAATTCTTGAGGCTTTTATGCAAGTCATTCACCGGCAAGGGGTTGTAAAAAGGCATTTTTTAGTGTAGGACAGGAGATTGTCTGATAAAAATCTAAAAAAATCGTAGCACTCCACAATCCAGCAAAATCAGGGTTTTCAGCCAATTAGGGCTAAATTTTTAACAGATTTTAGCGCCTGTTTAATAATTTTTCAAGAAAATTCAACAAATTTGGTAATCAGTATGTTACGGATAACGTTCATGATTATTTAACCTAAAACTTTTTTACCATGATGCTTTTTGACATTCTTTCCATCCCTAAAGACGACCCAATTGCATTTACCTTTTTTACGGGCTACATGGCTATGATGGCCGCTTCCGTATTCTTCTTCTTTGAAAGAGGACAGGTAGATGGTAAGTGGAAGCTTTCCCTGTTGGTATCCGGTTTGATCACCGGTATTGCAGCCGTGCACTATTACTATATGCGCGACTACTATATGGCCACAGGAGAGAATCCAACTGCCCTTCGCTACATCGACTGGACACTCACCGTGCCATTGATGTGTGTGGAATTTTATTTGCTTACCAAAGCTGCCGGTGCTAAGGCTGGTTTGCTGTGGAAACTCATTTTTGCATCTGCGTGGATGCTGGTAACCGGTTACATCGGTGAAGCCTTCAATCCAGAAGGTGGTGACACTACGCACTCTGTAATCTGGGGTGTATTGTCAACCCTTGGTTACGTGTACATCCTGTACACTGCCTGGTTTGGTGAAGTGGCTCAATTGGCTGCAGCTTCTAACAGCGACGTAGTTAAGAGAGGTGTACGCACCTTGGCATGGTTTGTACTCGTTGGATGGGCTATCTATCCAATCGGTTACATGTGTATGCCTGGCGGATGGCTCAACACTGCCCTGGGATGGAGTAGTGCAAACGTAGACTTGTTCTACAACATTGCTGATGCCATCAACAAGATTGGCTTTGGTCTGGTAGTATATAGCATCGCTACTGCAGAAACAGCTAAGGCTAAATAATCCTGACCGTATTGACTGATAATTATGGGCTGTTTCCCTCAGGAAACAGCCCTTTTTTTGCTCCCTGTAGAATGGGGCCTGATGTGTGACATGTTGTCGTTACAAGGCTTTGCGCAATGAGTCAGTAATGACTTCCCGTATTCATACAACCGGCAACCAACGCCGATGCCTCAACCAATTTCCTGAGATGACATGGTAACAACAGAAGAATCAGGCTTCATTGCGGTAATATCCAACCATACGCATCGCCTGGTTGTGAATGGCCTCACGCAGTGACTCAGGCTCCAGCACCTGCACCTTGCTGCCGTAGCTTAATATCAGCATTTCCACCTCTATGGTATGGTACACGGTAATGGCAATCCTGCACTCCTTATCATCATGCACCAGCAACTCCTGAGTAGGGTGCAATGGCTGACTGAGTACATAGTCTGCCTGCTCAGGCTGGAAGGAAAGCACCACATGTACAGGTTCTTCCTGCTTTACAAACACCCCCAAACTGTGGCGAAAGAAAGCCTCCGGGTCAAAACCCGGCAACGAGGCATATAACTCATTCTCCAACACCTGCAAGTGGTGGATGCGCTCCAACCCGAAAGTAGTGGCATACTGCTTTCCCTTGATCCGCCCCACCAGATACCAGCGGTTGCGGTATTCCTTGAGCAGCAAGGGTGACACAATGTGCTCCCGCTGCTCCTCTTCACCAAACTTCTGATAGGTGAATGACACCACCTTCCTGTTCTCCCTCGCCTCCACCAGGCGCGTCAGATTTTCGGCCCCCTGCACATATGGTACACTCTCAAACTGCAGATAGGAGGCAGCATCGCCCTCAATATACCGCCCGATACGTACAGCATCCATGATCTTGTCAATGGTATGCAGACTTTGTCCGATGATGGGGATGTGGCGCATTTGACTGAGCACGACATTGGCTACATAGTATAACCCTGCCAAATCGTCCTGATCCAGTGGCATGCGCTTCAGGATGTAATGCGGATCGGTATAGTAGTACCCTTTTCTATCGCGATGGAAGGCAATCGGTGCCTGCATGGAAGGCTCTTCCCGCATCTTCTTGATGTCATCGGAGATGGTTCGGGAAGATACCGCCTGCCCGATTTCTTCATAGATCTCGTCAATAAAGTCATCAACCGTCGGATATTGCCCTGTGCGCAACAACCTGTCGATGATCTCATAGCGCTTGAATGCTGAAAAATTCTTTGGCATATGGCGGTATTTAGCACATGAAAAAGGGTGTTGTAGATAAAAATACACGGAATTGAGCGAGTAGTACCTGTAAATTCGTAGGAAATGACTCCGGCCGGCGTATATCAAACCCTCGACACACCCATTGAGTACCTCAAAGGTGTAGGTCCTCAGCGGGCAGAACTACTGCAGAAGGAGTTACAGATTTTCCGGTTTGGAGATTTGTTGGAACATTTCCCCTTTCGTTATGTAGACCGCACACAATTTCACCAGATCGCATCTATCACCCCCGATATGCCCTACATACAGGTAAAGGGTACCCTGCACAGCATACAAACCATAGGTGAGAAACGCGGGAAGAGACTCACCGCACAACTGACAGATGAAACAGGTACACTGGAGCTGGTGTGGTTTCAGGGGCTGAAATGGGTGGAAAACGCCCTGACAGCCCAACGGGAATATGTGGCTTTTGGCAAGGTCAATTTCTTTAAAGGGCACGTGTCCATGGTGCACCCTGATTTGGAATTGCTGGCCGATGCCAACAAAGAGGTGCAGGCAGGGCTGATGCCGGTATATCCTTCGTCGGAGAAACTGAAAACACGCGGATTGGACAGCAAGGGCCTGCTGAAACTGCAAAAGGCACTATGGGAACGCATCATTCCTGCCGACATCCCGGAAAACCTGCCATCGTACCTGTTGGAGCGGTACCGGTTGGTGAGCCGATATGATGCCTACCGGCTGATACACTTTCCTGCCAACACCAAGGAATCGCGTCAGGCAGAGCGCCGGCTCAAGTTCGAAGAGCTGTTCCTGGTGCAGCTCAATCTCCTGAAGCTGCGGCTCAGCCGACAGGCGTCTCATAGGGGCATCGTGATGGACAGCCTGGAACAGTATTTTACGCCCTTCTACGAGAAACACCTGCCGTTTGCACTGACGGAGGCACAAAAGCGCTGCCTGAAGGAGATCCGCCGCGACCTGCTGAGCGGCAATCAGATGAATCGGTTGCTGCAGGGAGATGTAGGCAGTGGCAAAACCATCGTTGCCGTAATGACCATGCTGATGGCCATTGACAATGGCTATCAGGCGTCTCTGATGGCCCCTACGGAGATTCTGGCACAACAGCATGCACAGGGCATAGCACCCTTACTGGCACCTCTGGGGCTGAGGGTGGCATTACTCACCGGATCGGTAAAGGGAGCCACCCGTAAGAGCATCCTGCGGGATCTTGCGGCAGGCGACATTCACCTCCTGATAGGCACACATGCGTTGATTGAGGAAAAGGTGCAGTACCGGCAATTGGGGCTGGTGGTGGTAGATGAACAACACCGGTTCGGCGTAGCACAGCGGGCCAAACTGTGGCGGAAGGGTGATGAGCATCCTCCTCATGTGCTGGTGATGACCGCCACACCTATTCCGCGCACACTGGCTCTTACCTTGTATGGCGACCTGGATGTCAGCGTCATCAATGAGCTGCCACCGGGTCGAAAGCCCATCGTTACCCTGCACAAAACCGATGCCGACAGGATACGGATTTTCGAGTTCATGCGCAGGGAGATTGCCCTCGGTCGGCAGGTGTATGTAGTATATCCGCTGATTCAGGAATCCGAAAAACTGGACTTGAAGGATCTGGAAGATGGCTACGAAAGCATTACCCGCGCCTTCCCGCTACCGCAATATGCCGTCAGTATTTTGCATGGCAAGATGGATACTGCTGCCAAGGAGTATGAGATGCAGCGATTTGTAAAAGGGGAAACGCATATCATGGTAGCCACAACCGTAATTGAAGTAGGCGTAAACGTGCCCAATGCTTCGGTGATGGTCATTGAGAATGCAGAGCGATTCGGTCTGGCGCAGCTACATCAGCTGCGGGGACGTGTGGGTCGGGGTGCGGAAAAAAGCTACTGCCTGCTGGTAACAAAAGACAAGCTGTCTCACGATGCGCGTACCCGGATCAAAACCATGTGCCAAACCAACGATGGTTTTGAAATTGCCCGTGTTGACATGGAGTTGCGGGGGCCGGGCGAGATGGAGGGCACAAGGCAGAGCGGCCGGCTGGAGTTCAGGTTGGCCAACATCACCACCGACCTGCCCATACTGGAAGAGGCTCGGTCTTCGGCCTCGGAGTTGCTGGACAAAGACCCCAACCTGGCAGATCCCACACATGCCATGCTGCGCCGCTTCCTGCAACAGCTGCGGCAGCAGAGGGGATTCGACTGGAGCCGCATCCTTTAACAAGGAACACCGCATGGCCTCCTGCTGGCATCGATATTTGCGGTAGCTTTGTGTACATGGGTCGACAGCTATTTTCGTTGGTAACCGGTTGGGTGTTGTACAGTGTCATTATTGCGGTGGTGGCGGCTGTACAAAACGGCATTCTGCTGGCACAACAACAGGGTGTCAGCGGCCTGGAACTTTGGCAAGCCATGGACTTAGGTGTGGTGCTGGTACGCTTTCTGTTGTTTACCGCTACCGGCTTTGTGGTGTATGGATTCGTCCGGTTTGGACTGGGCTACCTGCCCTGGCTCAACCACCCCACCAAAGGCGCCGTAATCCGTGTAGGCGTACTTTACCTGCTGGTTACCCTCAGCACCTTCCTCACCTTTGCGCTTACCTATAAGGCGCTGCCCTTTGGCGTGGTGGTAGACTTTCCCATCATCCATGCCATCGCCATGCTGATCTTCGCCTCCCTGCCGTATACACGCAAGCAATTCTTCGCGCCACAGTCCATGTAGCAGATGTGATTTTAATCATCAGCTTCGGCTGGAATGGAAGGTATCTTTGGAGTATACCAACCACTCCACAGCCATGACTATCAACAGATTCTTGCTTGCCGTGCTGTTGCTTACAGGAACCGCACAGCTACTGCCTGCACAGGGTATCAGTATGCAGCAGACCATTTATTACATCAATACTGTTTTGCGGCAACATACCATCACCAAGAACATTGATCTGGAGGATTCACTGCAGGCTACTCCTCCATATACGCTCAGCTATCAGGTAGATGTTGATGATGACTACAACATCGAGATCAAGGTGATAAAGGATTATAGTGTGCTGCATTCCATCAACACCATCGACCCCACCACACTGCAAGTGGAGCAGCTCTACAAAACACAGGACAATGATGCCATACTGCTCAACTGCCAGGGGCGTACCGAGTGCATCCGGAAGCAGATCCCCAACCTGAGGATGAGCTATTATTCTGCCACATTAAAACTGGAGATTGAAGAGGGGGCTTTACAGGCCAAGAACCTACGGGATGCTTTCCGGTATCTGGTACGTCGTGCCAGCGAGCAGAAGCTGCTCATAGCACGAGAGCAAACAAATCTTGAAACGCATTAACCCTTCCCGGCTCTCCGGTAGCTATTTAAAACCTGTGATGCCATGCAATTAGATCCCGCCCTGGCCATCAGCGATGCCGGCTATGTTTTCAATCCGGCCACCGGTGATTCTTTCAGCATCAACCCTACTGCTCTGCTGGTAGTACAACAGCTAAAAGAGGGAAAGCAACTTTCCGACATTGTTACATCCGTTACCCGGCAGTTTGATGTGCCGGCAGCCATTGCCGAGCGCGACGTAGAAGACTTTATCAGCTACCTGCGGCAGCTGAAAATGATTACCCATGAATAAGGTGACCATCGCCGTTACCGGATTGAATGCCATAGATAGTCCGGGGCCAGGCGTGGGCGTCATCCGTTGCCTGCGAGAAGCCACTGATCTTGACGTCCGCATCATCGGCCTCAGCTACGAGTCGCTGGAGCCGGGCATTTACATGCGAGAGCTGGTAGACAAGGTGTATCAGATCCCCTACCCATCGGCAGGAAGTGCACAGCTACTGGAGCGACTTGCTTACATACACAGGCAGGAGCAGCTGGATTTTGTGCTGCCCAACTTCGACGCAGAACTACTCAACTTCATCACCATCGCTGAAGCCCTGAAAGAGATGGGAATTCACAGTTTTCTACCTTCCCGCAAGGAGCTACAATCTATCGACAAGCTGCACCTGCACGAATTCGGATTGGCCAATAACATTGCCGTACCTGCTACCTTGTTGGTAAACTCCTTTGACAAATTGGTAGAAGCCGAGGCCGTGCTGGGCTATCCCATGGTAGTAAAAGGAAAGTTTTATGAAGCCACGGTATGTCGTAGCAGACAGGAGGCTGAGGCTGCCTATTTCAAGTTGCTGGCAAAGTGGGGCTTACCCATAGTATTGCAGGAGTTTATTGCCGGAACAGAGATTGATATTGCCGCATTGGGCGATGGAAGCGGCAATCTGATCGGTGCTGTTCCCATGCGCAAACTGTACATCACCGACAAAGGCAAGGGGTGGGCTGGTGTAACCTTGCAGGACGACAGCCTGCTGGAATTTGCCGAGCAGTTTATACGTGCCAGTCATTGGAAGGGAGGTTTTGAGCTGGAGATCATGCGCGACGAAGGAGGCGGACTTCACCTTATGGAGATCAATCCCCGCTTCCCGGCCTGGATATATACTACTGCTGCTGCCGGACAAAATTTGCCGGCTGCACTGGTGCGTATGGGCATGGGGCAAGCATGTGGCGAGCTGCCCCCTTACACGGCGGGGAAGTTGTTTGTACGCTACAGCTGGGACCTGGTAACAGACATCGAATTATACCACCAACTAGCCACCACCGGAGAGCTATAACCCAACCACCATGGAAAAACGAACCTACGAAAGACCCACCATCACCAAGCTCAACGCCGGGTTGATGAATAAATTCGGTAGCCGCACTGAGTCGCGCCCAATGACGCATATCGACAACGTAGCGGTCTCAGATCTTGTAGATAAATATGGGTCTCCGGTATTTGTCCTTAGCGAGCAGCGTATCCGCTCGCAATACAGACAGGTGCAGCAGGCTTTTGCGACACGCTATCCTAAGGTGCAAATGGCGTGGAGTTATAAAACCAACTACCTGGATGCTGTGTGCCGGGTATACCATCAGGAGGGCTCCTGGGCAGAGGTGGTAAGTGGCTTTGAGTACCGCAAAGCCTTGCGCAATGGGGTGCCGGGAGAGCATATTATCTTCAATGGCCCTGACAAGTCGATTGAGGACCTGCAAATGGCCATCGATAACAAATCATACATCCACATCGATCACCTGGATGAGTTGTATACGCTGATTGCACTGTCGAAGGACTGCAAAGAGCCGGTGTCTGTAGCTATCCGGGTAAACATGGACACCGGTGTATATCCCCAATGGGATCGATTCGGCTTCAACTACGAGAACTTGCAGGCATGGGATGCTATCAGCAAGATTATGGTGGCCGAAAGCTTGAATCTGGTAGGGTTGCATTGCCACATCGGCACATACATGATGACGCCGCATGCCTATACGGTAGCTGCCTCGAAGCTGGCACATCTGGCAGCAGAAGTAGCCAAGCGCTATAACCATCGAATACAATACATCGATATGGGCGGTGGATTCCCCTCTACCGCCACACTGAAGGGCACCTACCTGCCTGCCAAAGATCAAATACCACCGATAGACGACTTTGCAGAAGCTATCACCTCGGCCCTCATCAGTAGTGAGTTGGCACCCGACCACCTACCATGGCTGTTTCTGGAAACAGGTCGTGCCCTCATTGACGAGGCCGGCTATCTGATTGCTTCCGTGCTGGCCAACAAGCGGCTGGCCAACGGGCGAAGAGCCACCATCATGGATGCAGGAGTAAACGTGTTGTTCACCTCTTTCTGGTACAACCATACCATCACGCCGGCACAGGAGTTTTCTCACTATGCAGAGGACATGGAGTTGTTTGGCCCGCTGTGCATGAATATCGATGTGATACGTGAAAGTGTGAACCTGCCGCTGCTGCACAAGGATCAGCATGTGGTAATACATCCCGTTGGTGCATACAACATGACGCAATGGATGCAATTCATTGCCATGCGCCCTAATGTAGTACTGATCGATATGCAGGGCAAGCCTCACCTGATCCGCGAGGCTGAAACCATGGAGTACCTGACACAGCCTGAAAAGATTCCCGATTACCTGCAACACATCGACTGACATGAAGGAGCCTCGGTGGACAAGCCTATCAGCAGCCATATTGAACAGTTATGGCATGATATTCTTTGCCCGGCATCGGTGGTTTTCCCTACTGCTAATCGCCGTATCATTCCTTGACCCCGCTGCCGGTGCTGCAGGGCTGTTTACCGTGATAGCTGCCAATGCCTTTGCCTGGGCACTGGGCTATCCCTCATCTATGATCCGCGATGGACAGTATGGATTCAATGCTGCCATTGTAGGACTGGGACTGGGCGCTTACTTCTCCTGGAGCTGGGCGCTGGCGGGGCTGCTCATCATTGCCGGTCTGATTTCCTTCCTCTTGACAGTACAAATCAGCGGCTGGCTGGCGAAATACCAACTCCCGTTTTTATCGCTCCCTTTTGTGTTTACCCTATGGTTGGTGATGCTGGCTACCAGGAGCTTTACCCACCTGACGCTGAGTGAACGGGGTCTCTATTACCTCAATGAATTGTATGCCACCGGCGACCAGTGGATGGTAACCTTGTATCAGCAGCTGCAGGCTCTACCCATCCCCATCTGGATAGAGCTATACCTGCGCTCACTGGGCGCCATCCTGTTTCAGTTCAATCTGGTATCCGGTCTACTGCTATCCGTTGGATTGTTGCTCTATTCCAGGATCGCATTTACCCTGTCGTGGCTGGGATTCCTGACCGCTTTCCTGTTCTACCAGTGGATAGGTGCCGACCTTACCACCCTAAGCTACAGTTACATTGGATTCAACTACATCCTCACCGGTATTGCCTTGGGTGGCTATTACCTGCTGCCGTCAAAAGCAAGCTACGGCTGGATTGTACTGCTTACGCCGGTGCTGGTAGTGATAACAGCTGCTTGCGCTTCGGTACTATGGACCTTTCAATTGCCTGCCTACGCCCTTCCTTTCAATGTTATAGTGATAGGGTTTCTGTATGTGCTGAAGTGGCGTGCCAACCAGCAGAGAGGACCGCAGGAGGTGGTGCTACAGCATTACAGCCCGGAAAGGAACCTATATGATGCCGTCAGCAGAAAGGCCAGGTTCGCAAACTTTCGTTATGTTGCTTTGCATGTGCCGGTACTGGGCAAGTGGACCATTACACAAGGCCACGAGGGGGATATCACCCATAGAGAAGGTTGGCGACATGCCTGGGATTTTGAGATCACAGACGAAACGGGCAAGCCCTACCGCAGCACCGGCACAGAGTGTGCGCATTATTACTGCTATGATAAGCCGGTAGTAGCCTGTGCTGCAGGCACCGTGGTTGCCGTTGTTGATACCATAGCAGATAACGAGATTGGCGAGACCAACCTGCAGGATAACTGGGGCAATTCCATTGTACTATATCATGCGGAGGGGCTTTACTCACAGGTTAGCCACCTGAAAGCAGGCTCCATTCTGGTACAGCCGGGTGACCACGTGAAGGCCGGGCAGACCATCGCTCGCGTAGGCAATAGTGGCCGATCACCCATCCCTCACCTTCACTTTCAAGCACAGTCGATTCCTGAAGTAGGCGCAACTACACTAGCATGGCCGCTCAGTGGCTACTTGCTGCATCAGGAAGATGGAACTCAGTTCTGCTGGTATGCCATTCCCCAAAAGGGTCAGGTAATCAGTAATTCGCAACCATCACCACTTCTGCAGCATGCATTCCACCTGTTGCCAGGTAGTACGCTACATTGGCAGGAAAACGACATTGACATAGAATGGGTCTGCCAAACGGATATGTACAACCACACCTATCTGGAATGCAGACATACCGGCGCCCGCGCCTGGTTTACCGAGCAGGCCGGGCTGGTCTATTTCTCGGCCTATGAGGGAAGCCGTCAGGCACTGTTGTTTCATTTTTACCTGGCCGCCTATAAAGTGCCATTTTCCTTGTATAAAGGCCTCGTCGTTACCGATGAATTGCCCTTGTACCATGTAGATACCGGTATTGTGCGATGGTGGCACGACTGCATAGCTCCATTTGTACAGTTTCGGAAAGCCACCTACTCACTGGAGGCACAGGTAGTGCAAAAAGGGTTGGAGGCTGCATCGGTTAGTCTACACAGCACCATACGCCTGAACCAGCGAACCCGCTTGCAACAAACGCTTGTTATTGATGAACAGGGCTTCCAGTCCATAGAGTGGCATGAGGGTGGTCAAACAAGGAGGGCTGCATGTCGGCGAGACTTTTCATAGGATGTATGCTATTGTTGGCAGTAAGTCTACAGGGACAGTCGTTTCGGCAGCTGGACTCGCTGATGTACGAACAGCATGTCCGCGGGGACTGGCAGGACGTGGTGAAAACCGTACGGCTTTCTGAGCAACAGGGCTATCATTACTATTACCAGCAAATGCGTGGTGGCATCGCCTACATGGAACTCGGACACCCCGAGCAGGCACAACCATACTTCAGGGAGGCGATAGCGTTACACGGTGGTGATGATTTTGCCCTGCAATACCTGTATTCCAGCTATACACAGTCGCAACAATGGGATAGGGCCTGGCGTCTGCGTAAACGATTTCCTGCATTGTGGACGATAGACACTATAGCAGCGCCGAGGGTGCTGGCCAGCTTTGCAGAGGGAGGCATCAAGGTGATTCCCGGTGGCCATCCCCTGTTGGCGCCGAGCGAATATGTGGCAGCATCCTTTACCCACCGCATCGGCCTCAGAAGCCGGTGGCAATGGTATTACCAGTATCTGGGCATCCGGTGGGCCGCTATTTCAGACAATGGAAACCCCAATACGGGCAACAATCCCCAAACCATCGGTGGATGGTGGTTTCCGGAACATCAGATTGGCCTGCTGCCGACCGTAGACCTATCTGACCGATGGCGCCTTTCCGGTGCTTTTCATGCACTGTGGGTTACTATCGACAGCGTAGCGTACAGAGATCGCAGTGCCAGCCTGCAGCTGACAAGGAGACTAACCGGTGTTGACCTGTTCGTGGCGGTAGCTGCCGGCCGACTACTCAATACCAATGCCGTTCAGGGAAGGGCCGGCATAGTCTGGCGACCCCTTGGCCGACCGACACCTTCTATCACAGTAGCCTATGTGCCACACCATACTACCACCTGGCAACACACGTGGTATGCAATGGCCACGCATACCATAGCCAATAAGCACACTCTTTCAGTGATGGCCAACGGCGGCAACCGCAACTTCTACATTGATCCGGAAAACTACCAGCTATTTAACTTCCCATTCACACAGCAACTTTCCGGTCGAGTAATGTACAGCAAGCAGGTCAACACCCGCCCGGGATGGTATGCAGGCTTGCTGTATGAGCAGAAAAAAGATGACAGCGGCACCTTTTTACAATGGACACCATTTATCGGCATCACCATAAATCCATGATTCATGAGAACATTACTGACAACTTTGCTGATTGCCTGCAGCGCTTGGGTAGCTGCTCAGACTACCCTGATCGAGGCCTTTCGTGCCAGCTACACACAGGAGCAAGGTGGCAACTATCAGGCTGCCGTACATGCTTTGCTGGAGGTGTATGAAACCTCTTCCTACGAGACCAACCTGCGGTTGGGATGGCTGTATTACACCATGGGCCAGTATCCTTCATCGCAGCAATATTACCAGCGAGCCTGCGACCTGATGCCCTATGCCATTGAGCCCAAGTTGGGGCTAACCTATCCGCTGGGCGCATTGGGCAACTGGTCGGCAGTGATTGCGCAATATGAAAAGGTATTGTCGATAGATCCGCAAAACACGAAGGCTAAATACAATTTGGCCGCTATTTATTACGAGCGCAAAGACTACAGGAAAGCACAGGACTACATTGAGGATGTGGTGAACTTGTATCCTTTTGATTACGATTCGTTGGTATTATTTGCATGGATTCAATACCAAATGGGTAATTTGGCAAAGGCTAAGGTGCTGTTTCAAAAGGCGCTGTTGTACAACCCCGACGGACTTTCTGCACTAACAGGCTTGGATAGTATCGCACAATAAAAATATATAGACATGAACGAAGCGCACATCCATCTGCTGTTCAATCACTTCCCGATAACCGGGCTCATGATTGCCATTGGTATACTGGCCTATGGCCTGTTTACCCAAAACCGTGCGGTGGCCAATACGGGATTGGTAGTTGCCATTTTCATGACCATACTGTCTTTTCCTGCCTACTTTTCCGGAGAAGAGGCAGAGCACATGGTTGAGGATATGGCAGGCACCAACGAATACTATCTGGAAGAACACGAAGAAATTGCCTCTACTGCATTTTATGTCCTGATTGCTGCAGGTGTACTGTCGCTGGTGGCGGTAGTGCTGAACCGGATGCGGCGCTCGTTGCAAAAGCCGATCACCGGTGTAGCTTTGATAGCCCTGCTGGTAGCCTTCGGCCTGATGGCCTACACCGGCTTTTTGGGTGGAAAGATCCGACATCCGGAGTTGATTGATGGCGCTACACCTGCCATGGAACAACACGACGACCACGACTGACAGAAGTCATCTGTACATTTTACCGAAACAGCTATCTTGCCCCGATGTTTCGCGCTATTTATGTTGCCATGTTCATGCTGTCGCTCAGCATGCAGGCCCAGACAGGATTTAGTGTATCCATTGAAGAAATCACTTTCCGCCAAGCTCCTGGTCTCCAATCGTACGTAACCGGACAGGACGAGGCTGGCAGGTGGCTGTTCGTGGGTGGACGTACCGACGGACTGCACTTGCGCCGGCCGTTTGAGAGCTTCCTCACTGCAGGCAACAACACGTCCATATTCCTGCTAGACCCCTACAGCGATAGCCTGTGGTCAGCGCCACTGACTTCACTGCCGCCATTGCTGGCCGAGCAGTTGCAAAGTACCAACATGGAGTTTTATCAGCGGGGGCAGATGCTATATATCACAGGCGGTTACAGCTACAGCCCATCTGCGGGTGATCACATCACACACCCTTATCTGGCTGCTATACATGTAGACGGCATTAGTGAGGCGATACGCAAAGGGCAGCCGATTGCCCCACATGTGCGTCAACTGCAGGACACCCGTATGCAGGTAACCGGTGGTTATCTGGGCTACCTCGACTCTGTGTTTTACCTCGTAGGTGGTCAGAAGTTTATGGGTCGTTACAACCCCATGGGGCCTACACATGGACCCGGATTCGTGCAGGAATACACCAATGCCATTCGCGCGTTCCGCATCGAGGATGATGGCGTAACCCTGAAGATTGCACAGTACAATGAGACGATAGATTCCATGGAACTGCACCGGCGCGATTACAACATGTCGCCCACCTACCTGCAGGGAGGAGAACCCGGCTTTACCGTGTACAGTGGCGTTTTTCAATATACGGCAGATGTTCCCTGGCTCAACACAGTGGACATCTCATCGAGCGGCTACCAACCACGGCCCGCCTTCAATCAATACCTTAATCAGTACCACACTGCGCACCTGCCCATGTACAGCGAGTCTGCCGACATGATGCAGACCGTTTTCTTCGGTGGCATCAGCCGCTACTCACTCGATCCGCTCACCGGACAGCTCACGGATGATCAGCAGGTGCCCTTCGTGAACACCATCAGCAGCATCATCAGGTATGCCAACGACAGCGTAGTAGAAACAAAACTACCGGTATCCATGCCCGGATTGTTGGGCGCCTCGGCGGAATTCATCCCGCACAAAGACGCTCCTTATCTGGATCATGCTGTACTGGATATGGATAAGATAACCGGGCGCACCTTGGTAGGATATATCTATGGTGGCATTGAAAGTGATGCACCCAACATTTTCTTCGTGAATGATGGCAGCCAAAGCCGCGCCACCAATCGTTGTTTCCAGGTATTTGTAACGCCTGATGCCCCCACCGGACAGCAACCCGTAGCCCTTACCGGCAATCACATCTTCCGATTTTCCATACAACCCAATCCGGCCGACTCGCAGGTGTCTGCAGAGTTTTGGACACCCGGAGACCTGCCTATCCTGCTGCAGGTTGCCGACTTGCAGGGACGCCCCGTAAAGATGTACGATCTGGGCACTCCCGCCAAGGGCGTTTATCGCCAGCAATTGCAGCTGGGATCGCTGGCAAAAGGACAATATTTTGTAACCTTGCAAAGCGGTAACTACCACAATACCATCCGGTTGGTGCTGCAATAACTTGGTTCAGCTGTTTCGACATATCATCCTGACACTCATCGGCACCGTGCTGCTGAGCCATACCATGTTTCCGCATTTCCATGCCACGGAAACGCAAAATGATGTTTGGTGTGCTCCCTGTCCTGATTCATCGCAACTATTTGCCCGAATCATCCATATTCTGGATGAGCATCACCCTGAAGGGTTGCTGGAATATGCAACAAGTATAGATGTCAACAATGCCCCTGATGGCTTTTACCTGCCGGCAGCCTTCGTTGAACTCATCAACCCACAGTCAGTTGCTGTAATTGGCAGCACTACCGCTGATCAGGGGTTATCCCAATCCACACAGTATACTACTGCACTGAGGGGGCCACCGGCCGTAGCGTAACCACAGCCCTTCAAGCCTTTACCGGCTATTTCATCGCCCTATAAATTACCTTGATACATGTTTCAATGGATTATTGACTTTTCCGTCAGGAATAAGTTCATCATAGCATTATTCACATTGTTGTTAGCTGCTGTGGGCATATGGTCCCTTAGCCAGATTCCTATAGACGCAGTTCCGGATATCACCAACAATCAGGTGCAGGTAGTAACTACCTCCCCCACGCTGGCGCCTCAGGAAGTGGAGCAGCTGATCACCTACCCCATAGAGGTGGCCATGGCCAACCTGCCGGGTGTGAGCGAGATCAGGTCTATTTCCAGATTCGGACTGTCGGTCGTTACCATCGTATTCAACGACAATGTACCGGTACTGGAAGCCCGGCAATATGTGCGGGAGCAGATCAGCATCGCCGAAGCCAGCATACCTGCCTCTCTCGGTAGACCCGAACTGATGCCGATAACGACAGGACTCGGCGAGATTTACCAATATGTGCTGATGGTAGATCCTGCATATAGCGGTCAATACGATGCCATGGAGCTGCGCACCATTCAGGATTGGATCGTAAAACGCCAGTTGAATGGCATTGCCGGCATCATCGACGTAAGCAGTTTTGGCGGTTACCTGAAACAATACGAGGTGAGCGTGCACCCGGGCAACCTGCAGTCACTGGATGTGTCGCTGACAGAGGTATATGACGCCCTGGCTCAGAACAACGAAAACTCCGGTGGCAGCTACATCGAAAAGCAGCAAAACGCCTTTTACATCCGTACAGCAGGCCTCGTTGGGTCAGCTGAAGATATAGAACAGATTGTAGTAACCACCCGCCAAGGACGTCCGGTACTGATTGGTGATGTAGCCACAGTACGCTTCGGGCATATGCCCCGCTTTGGCGCTATGACCATGGACGGCCTGGGTGAGACAGTAGGCGGCATCACGCTGATGCTGAAAGGTGCCAGCTCTTCCGATGCCATCCAAAACGTACACGAAAGGGTAGCAGACATCCAAAAAATCCTGCCTCCGGGCATATCGCTCTATGCGTATCTGGACAGATCAGAGTTGGTCAAACGGACCATGTACACAGCCAGCAAGAACCTGATTGAAGGGGGACTCATCGTAATCTTCGTGCTGGTGTTGCTGTTGGGCAACTGGCGGGCAGGCGTCATCGTAGCTTCGGTGATTCCGCTTTCCATGCTGTTTGCCATCATCTTGATGAACGTGTTCGGTGTGTCCGCCAACCTGATGTCGCTGGGTGCTATCGATTTCGGAATCGTAGTGGATGGCGCTGTAATCATAGTAGAGAGTGTGTTGCACATCATCTATACACACCATGTAGGCAAGCGACTGACGCAGCGGGAGATGGATAATGTAATCTCCGGCGCGGCAAGTTCCATCTACAAGTCTGCAGCATTCGGGGTGTTGATCATCCTGGTGGTATTCATACCGATTATCTCCCTCACCGGCATTGAGGGCAAGATGTTCCGCCCCATGGCACTAACGGTGAGCTTTGCCATCCTGGGAGCATTGCTGTTGTCCGTAACCTATGTACCTATGTTATCTGCCTTGATGCTGCGAAAAGACATTCGTGAGCACCACACCTTTTCCGACAGGTTGGTTGGGTGGCTTCGTGGCATATACAAGCCATCACTGGAGTATGCCTTGCGGATTCCCTATCTGGTGATCGGCATTGCCGTAGTGCTGCTCGCTGCTACCCTGTTGGCCTTCAGTCGCATGGGCGCCGAATTTCTACCTACACTGGAAGAGGGCGATCTGGCCATGCAGATGGCCATTCAGCCCGGCAGCTCGCTCACCGAAAGTGTAGCCACCACCACACGGGCAGAAAGCATTTTATTGCAGCACTTTCCGGAGGTAAAACACGTAGTATCAAAGATCGGCACTGCCGAAATCCCTACCGACCCGATGGCCGTTGAAGATGCAGATATCATGATCATCATGAAGCCACGCAAAGAGTGGACAAGTGCCGACAGCCGCGAGGAGCTGGTAGAGATGATGAAAGAAAAACTGGCCGTGATCCCGGGTGCTTCCTTCGAGTTCACTCAGCCCATACAATTGCGGTTCAATGAGCTGATGACAGGTGCCAAGGCAGATGTGGCCGTTAAAATCTTCGGGGAAGATGTAGACCTGTTGGCCGATCTGGCTCAAAGCACCGCATCCATCATTGAGACCATCGATGGTGCGGGTGACGTAAAGGTGGAACAAACGGAAGGTTTTCCGCAACTCATGGTCAACTTTAACCGACAAAAGATTGCGGAATATGGCCTGAATATCACCACGCTCAACATGCTGATCAGAACGGCCTATGCCGGAGAAATCGCCGGTGTTGTGTATGAGGGTGAGCGAAAGTTCGACCTGGTGGTGAGGCTGGATCCTGCCTTCCGGCATGAGGTTGATTTGGACAACCTGTACGTGCATATTGGTGGATCTACCCACATACCGCTGAGTGAAGTAGCATCAGTAGTGTATAAGGAGGGGCCCATGCAGATATCGCGGGAAGACACGCGGCGACGCATCACCATCGGGGTGAATGTACGACAGCGTGATGTAGCCAGTCTGGTAGCTGATATTCAGTCGTCCCTGCAAGAAAACCTCCCCCTGCCGCCGGGCTACAGCATACAATACGGTGGTCAGTTCGAAAACCTGGAGGCAGCCCGAGACAGGTTGTCGCTGGCAGTACCTGTTGCCTTGCTGATGATCTTCCTGCTGTTGTACTTCGCATTCGGCAGTTTCAAATATGCCATCCTCATCTACAGTGCCGTACCGCTGTCGGCCATCGGCGGTGTGGCCGCTCTGTTGCTGAGAGGCATGCCATTCAGCATCTCCGCCGGTGTAGGATTCATTGCCCTATTTGGGGTGGCGGTACTCAATGGTATAGTGCTGATCAGCTATTTCAACAAGCTTAGGGAAGAGGGCAAGTCCGACCCGCGCGAGATTGTGATTGAGGGTGGCCTTGTACGACTTCGTCCGGTGGTGATGACTGCCGCTGTGGCGTCGTTGGGATTCCTTCCGATGGCACTTTCCAGCTCTGCCGGTGCCGAGGTACAGAAGCCGCTGGCCACTGTGGTGATCGGTGGCCTGATCTCTGCTACCTTCCTCACACTGATTGTGCTTCCGGTGTTGTATTACCTCACCAGTGCGCGCCTTACCGGCAAAGGCAGCAAGCTGGCAGCAATAGCCTTGTTGTTGCTGCTGCCCGCAGGCCTCACCGCACAATCACCACCCCTCACGCTGGAGGCAGTGCTGCAGCATGCCCGCGACAACCATCCATTGTTGCAACAGTCGGCACTGGCAGTAGATAAGGCTTACCTGATGAAGAAGCAGTCGTGGGACTTGCCTCCGTTGGATGTAAACATTGAATATGGGCAGATCAACGCCGCAGCACAGGACCTGCGGGTCAACATAGTACAAGGGCTGGGGGTGCTGCCGGCACATATCCAACGGGCACGGCTGGCATCAACCAACATCGCCTTTGCCAAAGCTGACCTGGCACGGCAACAGGCGCTCCTCCTCAATGAAGTAGAGATGGCCTGGTTTACGTGGCTCTATCACACAAAACAGGTGACAGCCTACCGGCAAATGGAACAACTCTATGAAACCATTGCCGAGAAAAGCCGGCTGCGAAAGCAGACAGGTGATATCAGTGGGCTCGACCTTCAACTGGCACTTACCGCAGCAGCACAGGCACGCCAAGCTACGGCTACGGCACAGATGGCCTTACAGGCCGCTACCACGCAGCTCCAACAAGTCGCCTGGCTGGAAAACTGGCCGATAGCGGCAGTAGATACCCTTCCCATTATGCCATGGCCAGGCGAGCTATCCATACCCACGCCTACCTTGCTGCTGGCGCCATTTGAGGCACAGCAACAAGTGCTGCAGCAGCAGTGGAAGCTGGAACAATCGCAGTTCTTCCCCAATCTGCACATCGGCTACTTCAATCAGCAGCTGGAAAAGGTAGGTGGCTTTCAGGGTATCTTGGCCGGCGCCACCATTCCCTTGTGGCCACTGCCACAGCAAAGCAGGGTGCAGCAAGCGGCATTGTCCATGCAGCAGGCAGCTGCAGCTACCCGGCAAGCCGCACAGGAATACCAGACCACAGCCATGCAGCTGGTGGTGCAGGCTAACCTGCTGTACGAACAGACTACCTCCACCTTACCACTTCTGAAGGATCAATCCATCGCACTGCGCGAGGCTGCCAATCTGGAGTGGGAACAGGGAGAAATTGGTCAACTCCAGTTCCTGCAACTACTGGAACAAGCCCTGCAGCTGGAACTGCAATACCTGGATGGGATTCATCAATACAATCAAACCCTTATTACCTGGTCACTCTATGCAAACTAATCGTATGAAAATCCACTATATCCATATCATTTGGCTCGCACTGCTGGGCTGTCAGTCCAACAACACCGATATGTCGGTGGAAACCGGTGAGTCCCATGCAACCAACGACTCCACCATACACGTACACGCAGATCAACAGCAAATGGCAGGCATCTTGCTGGGAATGCCGGAACAAAGACCGGTATCCGAAATCATTTCGTGTGTGGGCATGGTTGAAACACCTCCACAAAGCAAGGCATCCGTGTATGCCCCTATTCAGGGATACGTCAGGCAGGTAAATGGCTACCCGGGCACGGCGGTAAAGAAGGGCGACCTGTTGGCCATCATCGAACATCCGGACATCATCAGCCAACAACAGCAGTACCTGGATGCACAGGCTCAACTTGCTTTTTGGAAAGCCGAGCAGTACCGCCTGCAACAACTGGTGCAAGGCGAGGTGGCCGCAACCAAGCAACTGGAACAGGCGAATGCACAACTGGCTTCGGCCAAAGCTACTGCGGAAGCACTGGAAGCTCACCTGCTGTTTATGGGAATAGATCCCGACAAGGTACAGGAAGGCATCGTGTCGGCCGTTCGACTTACAGCACCCATTTCCGGATACATCACACAGATCAATACCCACCTGGGTGCGCTGGCCTCTACAGAAACCTCATTGTATGAATTGGTAGATGATTCACACCTGCACCTGGAACTGGGTGTGTACACCCGCGATATAGCCCGTATTTCTCCCGGTCAGCAGGTAACCTTCAGCCTGCCCAATGCCACAGACACGTACCATGGCACAGTACAATTGATCGGCAAACAAGTAGACATGGAGACCAAAACCGTACAGGTACATGTCCACTTCGACGAAGAAGAGGTAGCACTCACGCCCGGCACCTATGTGAATGCACAAATCATGCTGCAGACAGACACCCTCCAAACATTGCCCGAAACGGCATTTGTGCGGCAGGGGGAACAGCAATATGTGTTTGTTCAGGACGGAGAGAACTTTGTACGTATTCCGGTGGAAACAGGCATCAGCAATAATGGCTACACCGCTGTGCAGATTCCAGCATTATGGCGCAATAAGAACATAGTACTGAAAGGAGCCTATTACCTGCAGGGTATGGCAAACGCCGGTGAAGACGACGGCGGGCACTGATTCAACTACTACTTGACTGGAGAGGACAACAAAAAACCCCGCATAAGCGGGGTTGATGGTGTATCGTTATATATCTGATTACCACTCTTTTACTCCTTCAGCAGGGGCGTTGTGCTTTTCTGCAACGGTAAATACCCTGCTGATGTTGAAGCCGAAGTGGATATCGCCATCCATCCAGCTACCGGTGGTTTCGGTTACGAAGTTCTTCTCTACCATACCCCTGGAATTGGTGAGGTGTAGCTGGAAAACGTGTCCGCCGGTTTCAATGTCAACCCCTACAGAAAACACGTTGCGCACCTGCTCACCATACAGCGGAGAGGCTATCTGGTCGGGGAGTACATAATACCACTCGGCGTTCACAGTAAGACTGCCGGTGAGTTTCTGCCTGCCACCAATGCCCAATGCCAGCACATCGTTCTTGTCCTGATTGGAGGTTACCAGATTCCGGTGGATGAGGGTGGGCGACAATTGAACTGACAATGCCG
This sequence comes from uncultured Chitinophagales bacterium, assembly GCA_964471795.1. GTDB lineage: Bacteria > Bacteroidota > Bacteroidia > Chitinophagales > S012-47 > CAJXXO01. The sequence continues at coordinate 56,704 of CAYYHM010000004.1, forward strand.
GGGTAATCTTTCGGGCTACCAACACCTGATAGGTGTAGTACAGACGGGACGAAAAGTAATTGGTACGATCCGGCTGTGGCCACTGGATTGTCTTCACAGCCATGCCCGCCACCAGATTGACCGTAACCGGCATAGAGCGGCCACCGGTGCTCTGCTGTAACAGCTTGTATTTTACAAAGCCGTCATAGGTCTTTTCGAATGAGCTCCTGCCCACACCTACAGCCAGACGGTTGGTGATGCCATAGTCCAGCCCCAGCCGGATGGTGGCATTATCTAACCCCCAGAACTCATAGGCGCCACCATTGAGGCGACCGAATCGATGTGAGATCATGAACTGCAACACCCCTGCTGCCGGATTTTCAATGGTGTGGCCATTGATCAGGCGGGTACCTTTGAACGTGCCAACGGTGTACTGCACCTCGTCGGCTGTTTCCTGCTCCAGTAAGTCCAGCAGATCGTCCTGTGCCAGCAGTGGTGCGGTAATTCCCAGCAATAATATCCAAATCAAAAAGTAGCGCATGATGCTGAATTATCTGGAGGAGGCCTCATAGGTAGACGATACGGTTACGTCTACAACTTCGGCGATGTTGTTCTTTACCACGGAAGGAATTTCTACCCCATAATCAGCCAGCCTGATTGGGAAGGTGGCATTAACGGTCAGCTTGCCATTTTCCATGGTGATGGTGCCGGGTGAAGCTACCTGCTTGGTTACACCATGAATCATGAGCTCACCTTCTACCATAGCCTGTTGAGCACCGTCCTTGTTCCAGTCGATGGCGCTGAGGTTGGTGATACGACCACTAAAGGTAGACTTGGGAAACCGGTCACTTTCCATGTATTTTTCGTTGAAGTGCTCCTGCATCAGCGCCTTCTCGAACTGAAAACCCTTAATAAGGAGCGAAAACACCACCTCGCCCGTAGCAACATCAATGATAGAGCTGACCTGATGATTGTGTGCCTCTATGTTTTCCATAGGTGCTTCAGAGAAGAAAGAGATGTGTCCGTTACGGGTGATGTATTTCTGTGCCATCAACTGTGCAGTGCTGAGCAACAGGATTGCAGACAAAACGATAGTTCTCATGATAGATGTGTTTTTGTTCGTTAGTTATTGGGTGACCCGGCATCCAGCCAGGCACGGATGAGTTTCAATTGGCAATCTGTGAGTGGTGCGCCGGGGGGCATATCTTTTCGGTCCAGTACACGGGTGCGGAATGTTCCGTTGTTCACTTTTTCCATCACACCGGCATGATTGGTAAATATGCCCGGCCCACTGCCACCTGCTACATGGCATCCTGTTATTGAACAGTTGCCTTGCAGAATCGGCTCTATATCGGTCTTGTAGGATACCGCAGTGGTGTCGCAGGATGAGGCACTGATTTGGTACAGATCCTGCTCATTGTCGTAATAACAGGCGGTAACCAACAACAGTGACACTACAAATAACAGCGCAGGTAGCGCTATGGATTTAATTATTGGGCGCTCCATCGTCTATCCATTTTTTGATGATCAGAATGGTACAATCATCCATCTTGGGCTGTCCTTGCGGCATTGCCTTGTAACCGGACGCATGAGAGATGGAACCATACAGGCGGCCGTTCAGTGCATAGGTCTGTATGTTGGCATGTCCTTCCAGGTTTACGCCGCCGCTTTGGAGCGTGTTGCTATGACATCCCTGGCACTTGTTTTGAATCACAGGAGCCACCTTTGCCGAAAAGGTCACATTGGTGGTATCGCAATTGCCGAAGTTCGGGTCGCAGCCATTGTTCTTTGCCCCTTGCGCTATCCAGGTATAGATCATGCTCTTCTGATCGGCGGTGAGGGTGATGCCGGAATTGGGTGGCGGCATGATCTTATCCGGATCCGTCTCTACGATTACCTCATACAGCTCGCTGTTTCCGGGATTACCTGCCCGTACCCTGCCGGTTGATATCACATAGTTGTAGCTGGTCATGATGACGCCATCCTGTGCGGAGGCCTCGCTGTGGCAACCACTCATGCCGCAACTGGAGTTCAGCAGCGGCAAAATGTCATTCTTGAAGTACACCGTGTCCGGATCGCATGGCTGATTGGTGGTGGTGGTATCCGTACCGTTTCCGGTGCCATCATCTGGCAGAATCGGCTGATGCACACAACTTGCCAGCAGCAGGATCATTGCACCGACCGCTAAGACCGGCCATTTGTTGCCTATGAATTTCATACTCATTGTATGTATCCGTTTTTCAGTTCTACGCCAAAAAGTCCGAAGCCCGTGCATTCGCCCTTCAATACAACTACATCACCCGATTCCAGTTTGCCTGCCACCTGCCGGTAGCTGTCAACGGTTCCATACTCCGGGGACAACAGTACACTCACGCCGCCCATCATGGCTCCATCAGCAACCAGCACCACCGTTATCATGGTGTCATTCTGCGCCTCCACAGATTCTACCTCACCCTCAACCAACAATACCTTATCGGCATATTGGGCAAAAGCCGCCTCTTCGTTGGCTTCAAAAGCACCATACAGATCATTCGCAGTAACCGTATAATCCGGAGTGGCTTTTTCGATGTTGCGATGGGGTTTGTTGTACACAAACCTGTATCCCAGATAGACAGCCAGTGCACCTCCAACCAGGAAAACGGCAATAATGACTAAAAGATTGATTCTCATACGGAACGAATTGTATGTCAAATGTATGAAATGTATAAGGTGCTGGCATCATAAAACCCGACGAAACGGCATTCAGAACGGACGAAACGGGCTATTCTTCCTCACCGCCCAGCCATCGCTTGAAAGCTGCCGACCGCTCTGTACTTACCAGTACCTTGTCATTGTAGTCCGGAACAAGCTCCAGCAACACTCTGGCCTTGGAATAGGTATGCATGGCACTGATTGCCTCGATGTGTACGATGAACTTCCGGTTGACACGAAAGAACTGTGACGGATCCAGCACAGCTTCCAGCTTGTCCAGGCTCTCATCCAGCGTATAGGTGCGTCCCTCCCTGGTAGCCAGAAAGGTACTCTTGGCTTCGGAATAGAAATAAGCAATCTGTCCGGTGTCGATGGTTTTGATGGTGGCACCTACCCGCAGCAAAAAGCGTTTCTTGTAGGATTTTCCTGCCTGCCTGATCATGGCGGCAAGCTCTTCATAATCGGGAATCATAGCAGACTTGCCATGCCTGATGTGGTACTTGTCCAGTGCCCGATGCAATTCATCAGCTTTTATGGGCTTCAGCAAATAGTCTACGCTGTTCACCTGAAATGCATCCAGGGCAAACTGATCATACGCCGTAGTGAAGATGATGGGCGCAGTAACTTCTACCTGTTTGAAGATGTTGAAACAGATGCCATCCGCCAGCTGAATATCCATCATCACCAGATCAGGTGCTTCTTGTTCGGCGAAATAATTGACTGCGGACTCAATGCTGTCGAGTACCGCCACAATGTCAATGGTGCTATCCGCCTCGGCCAGCATTTTGGTGAGTCTGGAGGCAGCGGCAATCTCGTCTTCGATGATAAGTACTTTCATGTGGATCGGATTATAATGGGTAATCGAACAGTAAAGTAGTGGTCATCGGCTTCCAACAGCACAGGCTCGCTGCTCAGCAACTGATACCGTTTGGCTATGTTGCTCAGGCCTACCCGCGTGCTCACCTCGGTTTCTTGCTTCAACTGCAAGTTGTTGCGTACTATGAGTCTGTCGCCCTCCGATGTTATCTCCACCGTTAATGGCTTTGCCTTACTGACCACATTATGCTTGATGGCGTTTTCTACCAATAGTTGTAGGGTAAGCGGCGGTATCATAGCGTGTTCCAGATCGGGCAGGTCTACCCGCAGTTGCAGATTATTGCCGAAGCGCTGCTGCTGCAGGGCAAAGTAGCGCTGCAACACTTCCAGCTCATCCGACAGCGGAATCAGGTCCACATCCCGGTAGGACAGGATGTCGCGAAAGAAGTCCGACATGGTTTGCACGTAGGCCGCAGCCTGCTCCTTGTCGTCTTCTATCATGGTAAGTAGTGTATTGAAACTGTTGAACAGGAAGTGTGGACTTATCTGGCTTCTCAGGGTCTGGAACTGAAATTCAATCTTATCCCTCTCCAGCTGTTGCCATTGCCGGATTCGCCTTTCTCTGAGCCTGATGTAGAGGTACAGCGATGCTGCCAGCACAATCACCAGCAGGGAAACAAACCACCACGTCTGCCAGAAGGGTCTTTGCACGACAAAGGAAACAGATACCGGCTGTTCTGAGTCGAAAACACCATCTATACTACAGCGTACGCTGAATGTATACTCGCCGGGAGGTAGTCCGGGATAGCTCACCTGACGATCGCGGGTGGTAACCCAAGTAGTATCAAATCCTTCGAGCCGGTGCTGATACAACACCATCTCCGGGCTGGAGAACCAGATGCCTGTGTATAGGAAGGTCAGGTGGTTTTGCCGATAGGTTAACCGCATGGAGCGAGACAGTGGCGCCGGACGTCTGTCTATGAGCAATCCGCGGATGGACAACTGTGGGGCAAATGCCTGTTTGGCACCGGCAATCCTGTAGCGCAACAATCCGTTTTGCATACCTACCCATACATCGCCACTCCGGCTCTTGTCCAGTACGTTCAGGTTGGCGTTGGTGCGGGGTAGTCCGATCTCGTCTTCCAGGTGTATGAGCTGCAGGCTTCTGGTGTCCAGCAGGTCCACCCCTTCTTCATGTACAATTACCAGATGCCCGCCATCTGTTGCAGAAAGTGCCACCACATCTACTCCATGCAGACCCTCTTTCCGGGTAAACTGTCGAAAGGTAGTCCCATCAAAGCTGTAGATGCCTGCATGCAAGGCGCTAAACCAAATGATGCCGTTTTGGTCTTCTGTAATACTGTATACCACCTCGCTGCTCAGTCCGTGCTGCTTACCGAACTGTCGGAATCGACCCTTTTCCAGCAGGCTCAGCCCCTTGCCGTCGGTGGCAAACCAGATTCGCCCCTTGCTATCGGGATATACCTGATACACATAATTGGTGCCAAGACCATCTTCCGTAGTATAGTTGATGAACCTGTACCCCGCTTGTTTGCCGGATTCCGGCAGGGGCACACAGCCTACGCCGCCCAATGTAGCCATCCACAACGTATCGCCATAGATAGCCAGATCCAGCACATTGTCGTTCACCAGACCATCCAGTTCCGTAAAGCGGTCTGCTCGGCCGGAAGGCATCACCCGCAGCAAGCCTTGTCCAAACGTACCCAGCCACAAGTTGCCAGCCCCATCCTGTTGGATGGCCACCACCATATCCTTGTCAGTAAGACCCGCTATTGCCATCTTTCGCCAGTCCTTATGCCTGCCACTGGTAGTAGCATACACGCCGGAAGGGGTAGACAGGTATACAATGCCGTCCTGTCCGACATGCACGGCGAGAATCTCTCCGGCCATTTCGCCTGCCGGCTCATGAATAACGGCGACACACGGCCGCAGATTGATCAGCGCATTGTCACTGACGGTCCACACCGAGCCCTCCCTGTCGGTGAGCAGCCACTTTGTCTTACGCAGCGAAACAGGGGATAGCCCCACCACTGATGTAACCGTATCGGGAAGTGACGGATGCCATTCCACCAAGCCGGCCCTTGCCGTGGTGATCCATACCGTGCCATCAGTGAGCTCCCGCAGGGCCGTCACCTCACCAGCCTGCCACGGCTTGTCCATGACCCGTACAAAACGATCTGCCTGATCATCAAATGAAGCAATGCCGCTGTCAAAGGTGCCAATCCAAAGCGTACCGCCGGCTGACAAAGAAAGGGCTGTACAGATAATGTCAGGCAATCCGTCGGCCATCGTATACAGCCGAACGGAGCCAGACGAAACATCATAGAAGAATATACCCTGATCACCGGCAAGCCACAACTGCTCCTCAGGAGACAAAATAGCAGCATACACGGAAAGTCCGGGCTGATATCCTTGCACCTCCAGATATGTCCATTGGCTGTTCGCATAACAATACAGACCTGCTGTTTCGGTTACAGCCAACAAACTGTCACCTACCATTGCCAGGTAGATGATACGCGACCGGGGGGCATTACCTGTACTGTCGGTCCAGATGACAGCATCGCCTTGCAGCCTGCCTACGCCACCCTGTGCCGTACCCAGCCAGATGTAACCATCGGGAGACGGAAAGAGGGCGGTGATGGCTCCGTGTCGGTCAAGGATATGTTGGTGCATATCCCAACCATCGAAAGACGCTAACCCCTCCGACAGGCCTAGCCACAGCTGCCCGTCAGCCCCTTGTGCGATGGCGTTTACTTGTTGCCCGCTTACCTGATCCTGCAGAAATACCCGCACCGGATACTGCTGTCCGCACATGGTAAGATAACCAAGGACCGCAACCAGTAAAGCAACCGCTCTGATCATCGCTGAAACCTTGCTTGTACAGACACCTCTATCTCCTCCGCAATCTTCTGTCGAACGATGCGGGGAATGCTGATGTTATGAGCCGATAGTGGTATCAGGAAGGTGGAAGTGGCATTGATCCATTGCTCAGTAATGCGCAAATCCACGGTGATGATGCGCTCAACCGTCACGCCGTGAATGTCGAGCAACCCCTTTGCCCGCACCTTGTAACTACCTGCACGGGTGAGGTCCACAGATTCTATCAGACGCCCGGAGAAAGTGCTCTTTGGAAAGCGATCCGTCTCTAAGTAATTCTCATAGAAATGATCCTGCTGCAACGGGCTGTTGAATCCTTCGAAGGTATTAATGAAGAGTGTAAAAGCAAATGCGCCGGTTGCTGTGTTGAGCAACCCCTCCAGCACGTTGGATGATGCCTCTATGGTTTCCAGTGGCGCACGGGATACAAAAGATACCCTGCCTTCCTTCACCTTCCACAAATACAGTTCCGACTGTCCGCACAGCTTGCCGGCAGCCAGAAAAAACAATAAGAGCCATATGGTATAAATCGGCCGCATTTCCCCAAGTGAACTAAAGATACAAAGCTGCCACAGCATCACAAGTCAATCGGCGACAGGAATGCCCTTCTGTGCGATGAGCCGGTATTTCCGGGGGACAGGCCGGAAAACCAGTCAGGTGTTGCCAAACATCGACTTTTCTTGTGATTCATCAAGAAACGCACAGGGCGCTGCTGTCTGTAATTACAGACGATAGCGGCTATCGTGTCGATTTGTTGCATACATACTGCATGGAATCGTAGTACCTTTCCCACGCTAAACATATCAGCAATGACGGTTTGGGTTACTGATGACGACCCCATCTTTCAATTCATCATTGAGCGTTTCTCCCACTCGATGCCTCAGGTTTTTGAGGTACGGTTTCTGGCAAACGGACAAGAGTTGTTGCAGGCATTCGAAGAAGTGCGCAGTGGCAAGGCTGTACGTCCGGGGGTGGTGATGCTGGATCTGAACATGCCCGTTATCTCGGGGCTGGAGGCATTGCACATCATGTCATCATGGCCCGATGTGTCTACATTGTTCGGGCACCTGTACGTGATCAGCTCCTCTATTGTGGAAGAGGAACGCAACGAGACCCTGCAGCATGCCTGGGTAACAGACTACTATCAGAAGCCTATCTTTGTGCAGGACTTTGCTGAGATGATTCTGAGAGCTGCCAAAAGCACACCTTCCAACTGATGGAATACCCATGAACACCGTAGAGGCTATCATTTTCGATCTGGGGAACGTCATCATAGATATTCATCCCGA